>DATGLE010000041.1:0-2740 GCA_035294325.1 Ktedonobacteraceae bacterium
GCCCCGCTGACCATCCCCTGCTGGCGCGGCCCGACGGCGCGCGAGGTCAGGCTGCGCAGCGCATTCTCTACCAGGCCGCCCGAACCGGCGAAGAGGATTACCCCGGCGATCAGCAGCAGCGGCGAGGCAACCAGCGCGATAGAGCCGAGCAGGAGATAGCTGATCGCGACCAGCATCAGTGAGCCAATGCCCAGATTCATATCACCGAAGATTGGCAGCAGCTTGCCCACCAGCACGCCCTGAACCGCGATATCGACCACGCCCACCAGCGTCGCCACAAGGCCGGCCTGCGTCGCGTTCCAGCCCAGGCTGTCTTTCATTAAAATGGTCAGATTCGACTGCAAGGCCGCGAACGGCAGGGCATAGAGGAAACCGGCCAGCAGCAGCCAGCGCAGGTTCGCCATCGTAAACACATTGCCTATCTGTTTGAGTGGATTCAGATCGCGCAGGCGGATCGAGGTCACGCGATGCTCTTTACGCAGACTCTCAGGCAGGAAGAAGAAGCCCCAGATGAGGTCGAGCAGAAAGACCACAGCAGCGACAATAAAGGGCACGCTGTAGCTGATGCTCGCAAGCAGGCCGCCAATGACCGGGCCGAGGATAAAGCCGACGCCAGAGAAGCCACCCACCATGCCGAAGTACTTGCCGCGTTCCTCCGGCTTCGTGATGTCGGCGATACAGGCGAAGAGCACGCTGTAGTTGCCGCCGGTCAGCCCGTCGATGATGCGGCCCAGAAAGAGCATCCAGAGAGCGCCGCCGAGGCCAAAGAGCAGGTAGCCAATGGCCGAGCCGAGCAGGCAGACGAAGAGGACCGGGCGCCGTCCAAAGCGGTCACTGAGCAGGCCCAGACCGGGAGCGACGAGAAGCTGGCAGATGCCATAAAGCGAGACCATCCAGCCCACCACGACGGCGAGATCTTTTGGATTGCTCATATATTTCAGCGTCATGAACGGGACTACAGGCACGATGATGGTCATGCCCATCGTATTCAACAGCACGACGACTATAAGAAAGGCGATTATTTTTTTGTTCGGGGCCGGCGTTGTGCTGTATGGCTTTTTCGGTAGAGCAGTCAGGATTTCGGGATCGCTCATATATTCTCCAATCTAAGAGTGTCGCTGATCCCCGACATCATTGCTTGCTCGCGCCTACGGCGCTCTCGGGATAGATAGTGTTGTGGGGGAAATGTGCGAAGCGCATTTCCCCCACAACACTATCTATCCCTTGCGCGGCAAAGCCGCGCGAACGCCCAGCGAGAGCAGATGGGAACTTGAAGCATCAGGCACTCTGTAAGTGTTCTTATGTGATGGCTCTACTGTAACCGGAGAGTGGATGAGCCAGCATCATGCAGGAGGATGATTGCGTGGATGATTATGACCTCTTTTCTGGTTTCATCATCATCCCCGTGCATCTTTGCTGGCTCACGCCTGTATGCTGTGGAGGTGGGGAAGCTAGATCAGGTCGAGTTGCCGGGCGGCAGCGCTGGCTTCGACGCGGTTGTTGACGTTAAGCTTGCGGTAGATGCTCTGCACCTGAGTGCGCACAGTGTTGACCGAGACGACGAGTTCGCGCGCAATGTCCGCGTTGGAATTGCCGGCAGCAAGCAGGCGCAGAACCTTGCGCTCCCGCGGACTCAAAGGCTCCAGCAGGAGCGCCGCACCGGGCGTCATCTCCGAGTCCGGCGCGGCGCGCGGCGGGGAAAACGCGCTCAGGATTTGCCGCACATAGGCGAGCAGCGCTTTCTCGCGCAGGTGCGGCAGCAGCCCGCTCAGCAGTTCAGCCATCCCCTCGCCTTCATCGAGGAAGAGGCGCAGATAGCCTTCACTGTGCGTCATCTCCAGCAGCGCCAGTAGCACCTCGCGCGCTTTTGTGTGCTGGCCCTCCCGTTCGTATGCCAGGGCCAGCACTGCCTGGATCTCCATGCTGAAGAAGAGGTGGCCCGTCTCCCGCGCAGAACTGTACAGACCCTCCAGCGTCTCTATTGCCGCCGGAGCTTCTCCTTGAGCCAGCAGCAGGCGCGCCCACAGCAACTGCTCGCGCTGCCGTTGGAGCAGGGGCAGCGTCTCCTCGCGCCGCTCGATAGCGGCGAACCAGCGCCGCACGCTTGCATGATCGCCACTGGCAAGCTGAATGTATGCAAGCCGGCCCTGGACCTGGCGATTGAGCTGGTAGCTATGCGGCGAGGTCGGCGCCGGCCTCTGAGTCAACCAGGTCGTGAGTTGCTGCCGCGCCTGCTCGCCCTGGCCGCGCGCGTACAAAATTTGCGCCAGCCGTGTCATCGCCAGGGTCTGCACCTCTTCCTCGTTCATCTGCTCTCCGAGGGCCAGTGCCTCCCGTGCGGCCTGTTCCGCCTCCTCCAGATTGTTCCATTGATAGGCAATCTGCGCCTGCCACAGCGAGGTGCGGGCGATATCGTCGCGATCCTCCTGTAATCTGGCCTCGGCCTGTACCTGGCGAAACTCCTCAGCCGCCTGGCGCATCGCTCCCTGCTCAAAGGTCGCCCAGGCGAGCATGTTTCTAATGGCGCGCGCATGGGGAATATTGCCAATCTGCTCATTGAGCGCCAGCGCTTCAAGGAAGCACTCGCGCGCTTTATCAAGACTGCCTTCGAAGACCTCGCCAATGCCAACCGTAGCCAGAGCAACGCCGCGCCAGTTGCGATCCTCACGCGGCAGCCAGGCAAGCGCCTGCCTGGCCCATGTCACCGACTGGAGTGTTTTTCCATCCTCGCGGGCCAGCA
>DATGLE010000042.1:0-7240 GCA_035294325.1 Ktedonobacteraceae bacterium
AGGCTTGTAGAGCGATATCAAACCATCGTCTTTGAGGATTTGCAAACCGAACATCTGGTCAAGCGCCCAAAGGCAAAGCAGGATGAGAACGGCAAGTACCTCCCCAACGGGGCCAGCGCAAAGGCTGGACTCAACACATCACTCCTTGATGCTGGATGGGGTATGTTCGTTGAGATGGTTTCCTTCAAGGCAGCATGCGCCGGAAGAGAAATGCTCAAAGTCAATCCCTACAAAACCAGTCAAGTGTGCAGTAGTTGTCTGCAAGAATGCCCTCACAAGGAACTGGATGAGAGAACACACATCTGTATCCACTGTGGGGTTGTTCTCGACAGAGATACCAACGCTGCGATAAACATCCTCCGGCTTGGAAGAAGCCAACGTGGGGCAACCCGCGTAGAAGCCCCTTGCCTTTAGGCATGGGGTACTTCACCAAATCGGCATGTGACGGTAGCTGAACAAGGGGCGCCATATGTCAATGAATCATCACGAGCGCGAACATAGCGAGGATCTGGCTCTAACGGTTCGTGTCCGCGCGCCGGAAATCACGACGGCGTGGCGCTGGCAGCGCCACAGGAAATTACTGCTGCGCCACTTCTCGCGCAAGCGTCTACGGCAGGCACACATCGACGCACGGCGCACCTTCACGCGTTTCTGGCTGGTTATCGGCACCGCCTTCCTCGCGCTGCTGATCGTCTTTTCCTCTATAACCGGGGCCGGTGCGTTTGTCGCCTACCGCTATTACAGCGACGTACAGAGCAAATATGTTCCCGAAGTGCTCACGCTGCGCGAACTGGTGCCCCGCGACAACCTGAAAATGTACGATAGCAAGGGCGTACTCATAGGTCAATTGACCGATCAGGGGATACACACCAGCGTCACGCTCAATAACGTCGCGCCGGACCTCATCAACGCTACCGTGGCAACCGAGGATAAGAACTTCTGGACGAACGAGGGCATCGATATTCCGCGCATTATCCAGGCCGCGCTGGATGACCTGCGCAGCGGGCGTGTCGTGGAGGGGGGCAGTACCATCACCCAGCAGCTCATCAAGATGCTGGTGGTGGGCGATAGAGAAAGCATCGAGCGCAAACTGGAGGAACTTGCGCTCACGCCAGCGGTAGACAACGACTATAGCAAGCGCGACATCCTGGAAATGTATCTGAACACCATCTACTATGGCGAGCAGGCATATGGCATCGACGCGGCGGCGGCGGTCTATTTCGGGCTGGAGGATAAACCCGGCAAACCGGCGGCGAAGCAGCTCGACCTGGCGCAGTCCGCAATGCTGGCGGGCCTGCCCAATTCTCCCTATGCCTACGACCCATTCCTGCACCCGCAAGCCGCATATGCGCGCCTCCAGGTCGTTCTCGCCGCTATGTTCAACCAGGGCTACATTACCCGCGTGCAGGAACTCGACGCACTCAGAGAGTCGCAGAGTCCCGGTTTCCTCAAGCATGCGCCCGGTCTGGTAAATCGCGCGCCGCACTTTTTTAATTTCGTGCTTTTGCAGCTTGAGCAGATCTTCCACCTCAAACGCAGCCAGTTGTCGCGTTCCGACATGATTGTTGATACGACACTGGATATCGCGCTCCAGGACAAGATTCAAAAGATCATGCAGGAGCACATCGCCGAACTGCGCTATACGCACAATGTGAGCAATGCCGCCGAGGTGCTCATCGATTTTCATACCGGGGCGATTCGTTCGCTGCTGGGCAGCATCGATTACAATGATAAGAGCATCGATGGCGAGTTCGACGTGGCGACGCAGGGCTATCGCCAGCCCGGCTCATCGTTCAAGCCGTATGTCTATGTCACGGCCTTCGCCGAGGGGGCATCGCCCGCGCAGGCCATCGACGACGCCCCATTAACCATCAATCTACCGGGCCAGAACCCGCCTACGTTCACTCCGCAGAACTACGATCAGCATTTTCATGGGCATATGACGCTGCGCTGTGCGTTGCAGAACTCGTTGAACGTCCCGGCGGTAAAGGTCTTGCAGCACGCGGGCATCGCGGCCTCGATCAAGACCGCCCGGGCAATGGGCATTACCAGCTACGAGGGCACGCCGGGCTATTCGATGGTACTGGGCGGTCTGGGCGTGCGGCTCATCGACCATACCTCGGCCTACGGCACCTTTGCCGATGGCGGCGTGCATGTGCCCTACTACGCGGTGCAGAAGGTCCTCTTCGCCAATTCACATATGACCTACGAGCACCAGAACGACCCCGGCAAGCAGGTCATCAGTCCGCAACTGGCGTATCTGATTACCAGCGTGCTGAGCGATAACCAGTCGCGCATCCCCGAATTCTTCGATTGCAACGTCCTGCAACTCTACTCCAATTCGCAACAGGACTGCTGGGACGGTAATCGCGGAACGGTCCGCCCGGCGGCGGCCAAGACAGGTACGACCAACGATTTCCGCGATAACTGGACGCTGGGCTATACAACTGATTATGTGATGGGTGTCTGGGCTGGCAATGACGATAATACTCCTATGTACGATGTGAGCGGGGTTCAGGGTGCGGCCCCCATCTGGCACGATTCAATGCTCGTTGCGGAGCAGGGGCACCCTATCAGGGACTTCATCAACCCCGGCGGCCTGCAACGAGCCACGGTCACATATCCCGACGGTGTAGAGACCACCGACTGGTTCTTGCCCGGCACAGTCCCGCATTTCAATATCAGCGCGCCGACACCGGTTGCGACGGCTGCGCACGGCAGCGACAATAACGTGCAGAGCGAGAAGCAGCCGCAGCCGGGTTCCTCCTCGGTGCACCCTTATTGTCCCAATGACTTTACGTTCGCGTTCCCTCCCCCAACCTCTAAAGCTGTTTCATCGGCTCAAGGATGGTGGTAGGGGGACCGTTACCTTCTTATGATCTGCTCCGTTACTACATACGGGGACTTCCATAAGCTGCGATCAGTGTAATATACTCAGGATGAGTTTATCTATAAATAGCTGTAACAGAACACTTGTAACGTGTGTATCCACTGAGGCGTGTAAACTAAAGAGGGATGTGGATTCAGTAAACGCAGGTACGTGTTGTTCTCCCGACTATGTTATGAATGATTGAGGTTGAGAGAGATGCAGACCAGAGAGCGCCCCTCGCCATCATCGTCTTCTCCTTCGGATGAGGAGTTTACGGTCTCGACAGAGCAAGGTTCTACGCAGGCCGGGATGTCAGAAAGTCGCAGACATATCAGGCCGGCCACCCTGCCGGCGCATAGCCGCGCTGCCGCCGCCCAGCGCTTGAGCGAGCTTCCAGAGAAATCTATTCGCGGCGCCTATTATCCCGTTCCGCACTTACGCAGATACCCTGCGGGCTGGCGTACAAAGCGCCATATCAAGCGCAAGAATCTGCGCTACAGTGCGCTGCGCTATCTCGTGACCGACCGTCACTCGCAGTGGGCCATCATGCCGCTCGCGTTGGGAGCGCTTGCCGTGATCGTCGTCCTGGCTGGCGCGCTGGTCGGGTTCACAGCCGCGTATAGCGCAACACAGCAGCATTTTGGGCAGCAGGTTGTTACGCTGCAAGATGTTCTTCCGCAGGATAATCTGAGAATGTATGACTCGCATGGCACGCTGATCTATCAGATGGTGAGTGATGGTTTGCAGACGAGCGTGCCACTGTCGAAGGTCTCTCCTTATATGATCGATGCTGAAGTCGCTACCGAAGATCAGTATTTCTGGTCTGATCCGGGCTACGACATTACCGGTATCGTGCGCGCCGCGCTGGATGATCTGACCAGCGGCCATATTCTCTCCGGCGGCAGTACGATTACACAGCAATTAATCAAAAAGAATATTGTGGGAGACCGCGATACGATCATCCGCAAACTGGAAGAGGTCCTGCTGGCGCCAGAGGTGACACGGCGTTATACGAAGCAGCAGATCATGGAAATGTACCTCAACACGACGTTTTATGGCGAGAACAGCTACGGAGTTGAGGCTGCTGCCTTCACCTACTTTGACCTGAAAGATACGCCCACACAAACGGCGGCCCAGCAACTCGATATCGCGCAGGCGGCGATGCTGGCCGGCATCCCCAGCGCCCCCGTTGGACGCGATCCGTTCCTGCACTGGGATGCCGCCGTCCAGAGAGTGCAGCAGGTGCTCAAGGGCATGTATATCCAGGGATATATCACCTATCAGCAGCGCCAGCAGGCAATGGCCGAGATTCTGCGGCCCGGCTTCCTGCATCGTGGCGTTGTGCATAACAATCCCCTGGCCCTTCATTTCGTGAATTATGCGCTGAACGAACTGGCAAAGGATCTGCACGTAAAGGTCGGAGATCTGGCGCGTGCCGGCCTGATCGTCTCTACGACACTCGATCTACCGCTGGAGAAGCAGGTGTTACAGATCGCACGGCGGCAGATTGCGAAAATGGCGGCGATACATCATATGTCGGATGCAGCGGAGGTGATGATCGATTATCATAATGGCGATATTCGAGTGCTCATGGGTAATATCGATCCGA
This sequence comes from Ktedonobacteraceae bacterium, assembly GCA_035294325.1. GTDB lineage: Bacteria > Chloroflexota > Ktedonobacteria > Ktedonobacterales > Ktedonobacteraceae > DATGLE01. The sequence continues at coordinate 4,479 of DATGLE010000042.1, forward strand.
CCAACCCGCAGTACGGAGACTTCGACGTAGCGTCTCAGGGATACCGGCAGCCCGGATCGGCCTTCAAGCCTTTCGTGTATGCCACCGCCTTTGAGCAGGGGATCAGCCCCGGCACGCCCGTTCTGGACGGCCCGCTCACCATCCAGATGTGCTGCGGCCTCCCTCCTTACACGCCGACCAACTACGATGACAGTTATCACGGGCTGATTACCTATCGCTACGCCCTGGCGAACTCGTTCAATATCCCGGCGGTGAAGTTGCTGATGCAGGTTGGTGTGGATAAGTCGCTGAATACGGCGCTCAAGATGGGGATTACGTCCTATGTTGGCGTGCCAAACTATACGATGGTACTGGGTTCACTGGGCGTGCACTTGCTGGATATGACCTCCGCCTATGGCGTCTTTGCCAACGGTGGCGTGCGCGTGCAGCCGCATGCCATCGATACGGTGACTAACACGCAGGGCCGCGTCATCTTTCACTTCCAGCCCCAGGGCCAGCGGGTTATCAGCAAGCAGGTAGCCTATATGATAACCAGCGTGCTCAGCGATAACAATGCTCGTTCCTTCGAGTTCGGCAAGTGCAGCGAACTATTGCTCTTCAGCAATACGCAGCAGCAGTGCTATGCGGGCAATCCTGGCACGATTCGCCCGTCCGCCGTCAAGACGGGAACCTCCAACAACTTCGCTGATAACTGGACCATAGGCTATACAACCGACCTGGTGGGAGGTGTCTGGGTTGGCAATAACGATAATTCGCCGATGGTGAACGTGATCGGCGTGGACGGCGCCGGTCCCATCTGGCACGATATGATGCTGCTGGCGGAGAAGGGCCGCCCCGTAGGGAACTTCGTCAATCCAGGCGGGCTGGTGACGAAGACCGTACACTATCCTGGCATCACGACGACTGACCTGTACCTGAAGTCGAAGTCGTGAGCACGATGCCCAGGCGCTCCAGCAGCCTGCGACTGATCTCGGCACGGTATTTGATGGGCATACGCCCCGCGTGGCTATGCGAGTCAGATCCCGTGCTGAGCAGCAGATCGTGCTCGCGCGCGTATGCCAGGTAGATCTCGATCATCTCCTGACTGTGATAGGGATGATAGACCTCGATGCCGTCGATAGGAACTTCGGCACGCACCTGGTCGAGCAGTTCGGGGCTGTAGAAGGTAAAGCCGCTCTCACGCCTGCCAGGGTGAGCGATAAGGCATACGGCGCCGCTGCGGTGGGCCGCGTCCACCGTTTCGGCCATGTCGGCCTTGATCGAGCGATAGCCGGCCTCGCGAATCATCTGCAATGCGCTGAAACGATCAGTGGCGTAGCCGTGTTCGCGTAACAGCAGCATGTTATCCCCGGGGCGCCGCAGTTCGCCACCGCTGGCCGCCAGGATCTCCGCCTGGCGGGGAAAATCGTAACCCTGGCGGCGCAGCGCGGCATTCACCTCGTGAGTGTTCTCTAATTGGAGGCGCACCACCTTTTGCGTGATAGGAAGCAGTTCGTTGTTCTCGGCATCGAAGCCATAACAGAGTACATCGCCCATCTTGCCGCGCCATTCCGTGCTCATCTCGACTCCTGAGAGAATGGGCAGCCCTTTTTCGGCGCCGATGGCCTGTATGCCGGCCACGCTATCAACGCGATCATGGTCGGTTACGGCCACCAGGGCGAATCCCTGATTAATAAGGTAGTCGATGAGCTGCGGTGCGGGCCAGCGTCCGTCACTGTACGTGGTGTGCATATGCAGATCGATAGGGGCGTCGGGGGATAATACCAGGTCCTTAGTTACGCGCGTCAAAACTATCTCCTTTGTCAGAAAGCCATTCATTAATGATACTCTTTTTGTCATTACCATCAATAGTACCACAATCACAGGCTCCGGCGAGTTTCAGTGGGTATCCGATTCTCAGCGTTCGCAGGGCACTCGCACGGCTCCGCCGCGCCTGGTAGGGAGCAGGATGTGAGGGAAATGCGCTCCGCGCATTTCCCTCACATCCTACTCCTTGAAGCGAGCGTGTCTTCGCTCTCTGGCTGGATGTTCGTGCGGCCCGCCTCACAGTGGATAGAATCTGATGCGTCAAAAAATGCGCGGAGTGCATTTTTTCACACCATTATACTCTCTAAAGCGAGCGCCGCAGGTGCGAGCACGCGAGGAGGACCAGAAATCAGATCCCACAAAAGTATAGAGGCGTAGCATTGATTGCCCTGTACTGCTACAATGAAAAGCAGCAAGAATAACCGTGAACGGCATAAAGAAAGGAATTGTGCTATGAATAATCCCGCAGTATATATCGGGGCCATCGTCCTGGGCGTGATCGGCATTATTCTGGGGGTGCTGTACCAGGTACATACGCTTGGCTATCATCCTTTTCGTGCCATTGTAGCTCTTGTCGTGGGCGTGATTCTACTGATTGTTGGGATTGTGGGAACGGTGATGATGAGGCGCCAGGCGGGGAAATCGTAGGGAAAGAAAGTCTGATCTGGAGCGCGCTCCAGATCAGACTTTCTTTCCTCTTGAATACTTTAAGACGGGTTGGCCTGGTGGGCGGTGAGCGGCGCGCCACAATTGCCACAGAATTTGGAGGCTACAACGCGCTCATGGCAGTTCGGGCACGTCACCATCTCGGGAGTCGGCGCACCCTGCTGCGACGCCTGAGTCTGCGCACGACCCGGCTGGGGTGCACTCAGCGGCGCGCCGCAGATATGACAACGCTCCGCCCCCTCGTCGTTTATAGCGCCGCAATTGTAACAATAGACGCCATGCGCGGTGGT
>DATGLE010000043.1:0-12255 GCA_035294325.1 Ktedonobacteraceae bacterium
GGGGAATACTGAGCAAAATTTCATCGTTATGGTGAGTGGATAGGGAGAATCGTCAGCGGCGCTCCTCTTCCCTTGCTTGCTTGTTCATAAAAGTAATGGCTTAGATGAACAAATTTTCATTGTTGGGGCCGCAAACAGGCCCGGAAAGGGTACTTTCCTCTTGTCATCAGGGCTGAGTCGTGCTACACTGCAACCAAAAGATTACAACTTTTTTAGCCGCTGCTCGTACACGTTCACAGAAGATGCTGTTTTTTTCCTTATCAGGAGTGAATATAGAGAACTAGTAATGAGCGGTGATGAATGGTAGAATCAACCATAAGCGCTTCAAGCATGCTGGGGGGCATTGGATCATTAGCGAAGCCGGCACGCAAAACACGCAGTCGCAGTAGCGAGGCTGTATCAGGTGTACGGGGTGTATCCAGCACCGGCCAGACGATTAGCGGCCGAACAAAGGCGGGGGCCGTAGTGGAGTCGATGAGCGATACAGAACTCGTTGCGCTCGTGCTTGAGGGCGACCAGGATATCTTCTCGACGCTTGTTGAGCGCTATAAAGATGCTGTACAGAATCTCGCCTATCGCATGCTTGGCAATGTAACAGAAGCCGAGGATGTGACACAGGAAACGTTCGTGCGTGCCTTCATGCAGCTTGCGACGTACAAGCCAGTGCATAAGTTCAGCACATGGCTACTCTCGATAGCCTCGCACCTGGCTATCGATCAACTCCGTCGTCGCCGCTTTCTGGCCCTGCCGCTGGAGGATGTGCCGTTCCTGGAGTGGGTAATTGACAACGGCATTAATCCAGAGCAATCAGCTCTGCAAGGGGAGCAGCAGGACGAGATCCAGCGCTATCTTCAACGCTTGCCGAGCAAGTACCGCGCAGTTATCGTCCTGCGTTACTGGTACGATTTCTCTTACGAAGAAATTGCAGCTACGCTTAAATTGACGCCCGCTCTGGTCAAGGCGCGCCTGCATCGCGCTCGCGAATTGCTGGCGCGTTACATGCTAGAGAAATCATCTCGTGAGGAGGAGCAGGTTGATGCGCTGTCACGAAGCTAGACAATGGCTAGAAGATCAGCGTGAAGACAATCTTGCATCCGCGGATGCTGCGGCGCTGCGAGAACATCTGCAAGAGTGTGCGGGCTGCCGCGCGTTCCAGCAGTATCAGCGGCATCTTGAAACCGTGCTGCGTGCGCAGGCTCCTCGCATGCGGTCACGGATCACAACCGATCATATTATGCAGGCGATCCAGCAGCAGAGGAGAATCACGCAGCAGCTTGAGGATATTCGCAAGCGGCAGCAGTCGCGCGTAGAACGTTTGCGCAGCGTGGGTGCCGCGATGGCCGCGATCAGCTTCTTCACGCTGAGCAGCATTCCCCTGCTATTGCTGGCTATCACGATTATCCAGACCGATCTGGTGCTCAAGGCGCTGACATTGCTCAACGGCGTCATCGACACCCTGATCATTCTCTCGCAGTATCTACAGACTGGACTGACCGTGGTGACGCGCAACACCTGGCTGCTGTCGGGGGTTGCCTTCGCCTGTGTCATCATGATGGGGATGTGGCTTCGCTTGATGCGCCAACCACAGGAGGTGTAGATAGCGAAGGTCATAGCCGAACGCCCGGCTATGATAGGGGGTTCCGGTATGCTAAAAGTCTTTCGCAGACGCTGGTTTATACTTTTGCTGCCCGGACTCTTGTTCCTCGCAGCGTTCTTGATAGGTGGGGGAGGTTCTCTGGTGTCCGGGGTGCCCGTGGCCCTGGCGGCGAGCAGTTCGTCAGGCGGGGGCGGTCTGGATTGCACAGGTGGGCCACGGCAGGCATCCTTTGGTAGTGTTGTGGTAGTCAACAGCGGGGAGGTGATATGCAGTAACCTGACCTCTTTTGGGGGAACGATAGTAATTCAGGGGGTAGTCAAGGGAAACGTGGTCTCGTTCGGCGGGAATGTTGTGATTGATGGCAGAGTTGAGGGCAACGTCACTCTGTACGAAGGCAACGTTACCTTGCAGAATAATGCCCATGTGGACGGGAACATCCATCTTTGTGGCGGTCACTGGGTGCATGGCGCCGACTCACAGCTTCGTGGCTCGGTCTTCGAATGCACGACAAGCGCGGGCCTGCTGGCACTGAGCGCCGGGCGGCCCTCGTTAAGCATCTGGTCCATTCTGACATGGGTAGCGCTGGGGCTTCTGCTTACCTCGCTGCTGCCGGAACATGTGATGCTGGTACGCACGACGGTGAGCAGCAAAATGAGGCGCAGCCTTGTTCTGGGACTCCTCAGTGCGCTGCTGGCGCCGGCTGTGCTGGCTGTGCTGATCGCACTCATTATCTCTATCCCGCTGGCGATTATCGTGGCGACAGGACTGGTTGCGGCGTGGGCGCTGGGGACGGTAGCCGTTGGCTGGCTCGTTGGTGACTACATCTTGCGCACGCTCACTCCGCATCAGCATACGACGCGTTTGGCGCAAGTTGTGGTGGGATTGGTCGTGTTAGTATTGTTAGAATCGCTCCCCTATATTGGCTGGCTGGTTAGCATCGGAGCGGGATTGCTAGGGCTGGGGGCCGTTTTCTTGAGCCGTTTCGGAACGCGGCTCTATTCTCAACCCAGACAGCCGCTCCCGTTATAGATCTGTGGGATGCCCGAGGCCCTGTGGTCCCGCTGCATCCCGCATGTGTTAAACGTCTAGAATGCCCTTCATTGAGGGTAGGAGGCCCGAACGCGTAAGGGTCGCTTCATATGTGGGACTCCATCGTTGGGGGGCCAGGTAGTATCTACGAATAGGCAAGACTAAAACGCTGGAAAGATGGGACGGACATCAACGACGTGCATTGTCGTGAGGTGGACCGCCGAGGTGAACATGAGCATTGATGTTGAACTTACAGACCTTGCCTACGGGGGCGATGCCGTAGGCCGCTATGAGGGGCGCGTCCTGTTTGTTCCGGGGGGCATTCCGGGCGAACGGGTACGAGTTGAGATTGTGGAGGAACGCCGGGGCCATGCCCGCGCGCAATTAATAGAGATCTTGCGTCCTGCATTAGAGCGGGTCGAGCCTGCTTATCCGCTGCTCACCGATAGTGGCTGTCAATGGCAACACATCTCTTATCCCGCGCAGCTTACCTGGAAGGCGCATATTGTACGCCAGTTGCTTGTCCGTATTGGTAAACAGCCGGATGCCCTCGTTCATCCTACGATTGGCATGCCGCCAGGGGTTTCGCCCTGGCATTATCGCAACATCGCGCTATTTACTGTTGGACCACGCGGCGAGGTTGGTTTCAAGCTGACCGACAGCCATGAAGTTCAGGACCTTGAGGATTGTCCGCTGCTGCATCCCGCGCTCGACCAGGTTTATCAGCTTGTACGTCACAGGCTCAAAGAATACTTCGGCGATACGCTTGGCGAGATGATCCAGGGCTTTACGCTGCGGGGCGCTATCGGGGCCGTGAGCAATTCTACTCTCGGTGCCGCGTCACCCAATATCAAGGCGGTGCCCACGCTGCTGACGGTGCATGCCCGCCCCGGTTCGCTGATCGAGAATCCGCAGCAGCTCGCGCAAGAACTCATGACTACGGCGCCCGGCATTGTGGGCGTGATCGTTGAGCGCGTGGGAGGACGCTACGGGCGCGTCTTCGTCGGCCAGGAGTTCCTGACCGATGTCATCCTGGGCCGCCGTTTCCGCGTCTCGGCGGATTCCTTCTTCCAGGTGAACCTCATCCAGACCACTGTGCTTGTCGAACGCGCCCTGGCGATGCTTGAGCCACAGCGCTCGGAGGTCGTGCTGGATGGCTACAGCGGGGTGGGCCTCTTCTCGGCCTTCCTCTCGCCACGCTCCGCGCGCGTCATCGCTATCGAATCGCAGCCAAGCGCGGTGATGGATGCACGCGCCAGCGCCGCGCTGAATAATCAGAACAACATCACGGTTCTGGAGGGTACGCTGGAGCGACTGCTGGGCCAGTTGCATTACCGGCGCGAGCGTATTGACCTGGCGCTGGTCGATCCGCCGCGCTCCGGCTGCCATCCGAAGGCGTTGCAGGCGTTGCAGGTGCTGGCTCCGCGCTCTATCTGTTATGTATCCTGCGATCCCAGCACGCTCGCGCGCGATATTGCGACGCTGTGCTCCGGCGGGCGCTATCGCCTGGTAGCGGCTCAGCCCATCGATATGTTTCCACAGACGTATCATATCGAATGCGTCGCGCTGCTGGCCCGCATGGGTGTGCGCTAAACTTCGATCCCACAAAAATCCCCGCGCCGGCGCGGGGATTTTTTGTGGGATCGATGGCTATATCTGGTCAACCAGGGTTGGCCGTTTGCTCAACACTACCTGGATCTTACTCCCTTTCTCCATCATCGTGCCTGGCGGCGGGTTCTGATGCACAACATGGCCGGGGGCGACGTTGGTATGGGAAATAGCCTCGCCCCACACGGTGACATCCAGCCCAAACTCCTGCGCACAGGCCATTGCCTCCAGCAGATCCATATCTTTCAAGTCGGGGGCGCTCCTGCTTTTGTCGGTCTCCTCCAGCGCCGTGATCACGTTCCCAAACCACTTGTGCAGCGCCTGTTTCTCGTCGTTCTCCTTCTTGACCTTATCTGCCTCATCCTTGTGCCTCTTGATACCCTGAATTACATCTACCAGCACGAAGGGGTGATCGACGGTCGCCAGGATGATATCGGGATTTTTGCCCGGCGTCTCTATATAAACGTTCCCGATATCCAGGAAGCGCTCAATGATGTTGGGCACTGTCACCCTGATATCGCGGATATTCTTGTATTCGGTCTCTACGCGCGTCTCAAAAAAGATCACGAAGTGGCGGTGGATATCGATAATGCGCCTGTTGGTCAGGATATATACGTCGTCGATATAGTTGGTATACACCAGCCCTATCGCTATGAGCAGGCCCAGGACCACCAGGCCCGCGATCAGCCACCATTGCCCCATAAGTTCTACCGGTATCCAGCCAGCACTCGGCGGCGCGACTGCCGCGGGCAGCGCGATCAACAGCAGGATCACCGGCAGGAGCAGATTGCGCGCGAGGACGTACTGAGAGCGCTGGATATACTTGACGCTGTATTCTCCTGGAACATAGCGTACATCGCAGGGAATGCGCAGAATGCCGCCAAAGGTTCGCCTGGGGCCAGGATAACGCTGACCACGCACACGAGGGCGGCCCTCGTCGGCGTTTGGCAGCGTGGGAACTGGTTTGGGCTTCGCCAGATCCGCGATCACTTCCGCCACGCCAGGATTTTTGGGAACAGGCACGGGCTTCTCTTTGGGCCTGGCCGCTTTAATGGCCTCGGTCATCCCTTGCAGGGCGTCTCGGACTTTGCGCGGTTCGGGAACGCCCTTCATAATGAGTTCGCCGCCAACCAGATAGAGGTGCACCGTGCCGTAGTCGAGCAGGAATTCTGGGAGCGTATCGACCTCAACGCCTATCTGCTGCACCCTGTCAAGAGGAGTTTCCTGCCGCGCAGGTTGTAGCAGGCCGCGCGAACTGATAATACGCCTGTTGGTGATGATATAGGTCTCGAACCACCAGGCAACCAGGTCTTTGTAGGCAAACCAGGCGCCGGTGACAAGGATAGCCACGGCGGCGGCGCCCTCCAGAATGTACCACAGCGTCGCGTAGCTCGGAAGCAGCGTCGAAATCCACAGGATCAGCATCAGCGCCACAACGCAGCCCAGCAGCGGCAGCGCCGGTGTTACCAGAAACCACCAGTGCCTGCGCAAGATCCGGCGCACCTCTTCGCCCGGCTGCTGTCCAGAAAAATACCATCTTCTGTCGCGCCCCCGGCGAAATACATGCAGACCGAACCGCCGCCGTCCTGACTGCCACAGGTCGGGAGGAGGAACTGTTTCAGATTGCTGCCTGGATTTATCGGCCATCGTGTCACCTCAACTCTGGGTAAGTCATCAGGTCGAATCTACGCTCTCAACTGCAAAGCTATTTTTTCGCGGGCGTCTTCTTTGCCCTCGCCGCGATCAATGCAATCACCAGTGCGATGATAGCGACTACAAAGAGTATTGGCAGATAATTGGCCGGGTCGGGTGTACCCACGGCAACCGTGACGCGTGGCTGCCCTCCCTGCTGCGATAGAAAGGTATCGACGTAGGCCAGGATGAAGGCTCCGCTGATGAGCGCGGGTATAATGCCGATGAAACGCTCATGATGCGCAGCCGGTCTGGCGAAAACCTTGTTGCCGACCACGTACCCCACGACGACGGCGATGAAAAAAAGCGCCAGCGATTCCCAGGGAACCAGCGGACCTTTGATTGGAGGATCCGGCGCCGGCTGCGGCGTCCCCGTTGCAAGGTAGCCAATCACTGCTGGCAGTCGCACAATGGTCTGACCGAAGGTTTTAGCGGAATCAGGGTGGATCAGGAATACAGCCAGCAGGACGAAGACCAGTGATACTATCTCGCGTCGCCAGCCACGCATAAACCCAACCACCCCAAAACCGAATGTAACAACGAAAAAGCATCCTTGATCCGTAACAGGCAATAACATCTATTTTTGTCTCCCCTGAAGCACCGGAGTCAACACATGCCAGACATGTGCCAGTATGGAACACAGATATACAAATGCTCTCCCTGAAATCCCGTTCCTGCATTTATGATACCACAGCCTCTTGCTAAAACCTAGTGGCAATCCTCCCCGCTTTCGCTCCGGGCTGGCTCACGCCTGCGGCGTTCACTTTATATCCAGTGTTGTACAGAGATGCTCTTCGCGCATCTCTGTACAACACTGAAATGTATATTCTTTATGAAAAATGCGCGCAGCGCATTTTTCATAAAGAATATACATTTCTGGCGCGGCGCAGCCGCGCAAGCGCCTGGTCAGAAGGCCAAAAAAGTATGAAAACTCGTATCGATGAGCGCAATGTGCTATAATAAAGAAAGGTAGGATCAAATTTTCTAATCCCTCCCACTTCTTAATCCAGGCACTTCAACCCGCTATCGCCTTCTGGCTGGCTGGCTATACATGACTTTTTGATGAGGACGTTCTAATGGAACCTGGCAATATTAAAATGGTCAATATCGTTGAGGAGATGACCGGCGCCTACCTCGACTATTCTATGAGTGTAATTGTGAGCCGTGCACTGCCCGACGTGCGCGACGGCCTGAAACCCGTTCATCGCCGCGTCCTGTATGCTATGGATCAGATGGGCCTGCAATCGACGAAGCAATTCCGTAAGTGCGCCGGCACGGTGGGCGAGGTCTTGAAGAGCTATCACCCGCATGGCGACGTGGCCGTCTACGATTCGCTGGTGCGCATGGCTCAGCCCTGGTCGATGCGCTATCCCCTCGTTCTCGGACAGGGCAACTTCGGATCGCAGGACGATGATCCCCCGGCTGCCATGAGATATACCGAAGCCAAGATGGCGGCGATTGCCGATGAACTGCTGCGCGATATCGACAAGGATACGGTAGATTTTGTCCCGAACTACGATAACCAGACCGTCGAGCCAACGGTGCTGCCCGCGCGGCTCCCTAACCTGCTGCTCAATGGTTCCACCGGCATCGCCGTCGGCATGGCGACGAATATACCCCCGCACAATCTCGTCGAGGTCTGCAACGGCATCACCTACCTGATCGATCACCCCGACGCGACGACGGAGGAGCTATCGCGCATCATTCGCGGACCCGATTTCCCCACCGGCGGCATCATCCAGGGGCGCGAGGGCATCCGCAACACCTACGCCAACGGGCGGGGCCGCATTGTGATCCGCGCGCGCACGCGCATCGAAGAGTCGGAGCGGGGTCGCATGAGCATCATCGTCACGGAACTGCCCTACCAGGTCAACAAGGCCGAACTGGTCAAGAAGATCGCCGAACTGGCCCGCGATAAGAAGATCGACGGCATCTCCGAGGTGCGCGACGAGTCTGATCGCCAGGGCATGCGCATGGTCATCGAGTTGAAGCGCGACGCTAACCCGGACAGCATCCTGAACTCGCTCTACAAGTACACAGCCATGCAGAGCGCGTTCCATACCAATATGCTCGCGCTGGTGGACCGGCAGCCGCGAACGCTGACGCTGAAAAATTTCTTACAGCACTATATCCATCACCGCGAGATTGTCCTTACGCGCCGCACGAAGTACGAACTGGCCCGCGCCGAGGCCCGCAAACATATCCTCGAAGGCTTGAAGATCGCGCTGGATAACCTGGATGCCGTGATCAATACGATCCGCCAGTCGCAGCGCGATACCGCCGGTCTCACCGAAGAACTGCGCCTGCGCTTCGGCTTCTCGGAAGAGCAGGCGAAGGCGGTGCTGGATATGCGCCTCGCCAGCCTGGCCGCGTTGCAGCGCCAGAAAGTCGAGGACGAACTGAGGGATGTCGTCAGGCATATCGACTATTATCACATGCTCTTGCAGGATATCAACGAAATTCGCAAGCTCATCCGGCAGGATCTGCAAGAACTGAAAGAGAAGTATGGCGATGAGCGCCGGACTGAGATCAAGGAGGCCGAGGCGGGCGAATTCAGGGACGAGGACCTGATCCCCAACGAAGAGGTTGTGGTGACGCTGACCGAGAAGGGCTACATCAAGCGCCTGCCTTCGAGCACCTATCGTGCGCAGCGGCGTGGTGGGCGCGGCGTGACGGGCATGGTTACGCGCGAGGATGACGCCGTGCGCCACCTGGTTGTGGCGCACAGCCACGACAGCCTGCTCTTCTTTACTGATCGCGGGCGCGTCTTCCAGCTCAAGGTGTATGAGTTGCCCGATGTGAGCCGCACATCGAGGGGCGAGCATCTTATCAACCTGATCTCTATTGAGCAGCGCGAGCGCGTGACGGCCCTGGTCTACGTGCCAAAGGAGGTCAGCCGCGACTTCATGATCTTTGCCACGAAGAAGGGCGAGGTCAAGAAGACGGTATTGAGCGAGTTCGAGGCGGTACGCCGCAATGGCCTCATTGCGATGGATCTGGAGGAGGACGACGAGCTGATCGGCGCCCGGCTGGCGCATACCGGCGACGATGCGCTGCTGATTACGGCACATGGGCAGGCGATCCGTTTCTCGATAGATGAACTGCGCTCCGCCTCGCGCACCAGCGGCGGTGTGCGTGGCATCCGCCTGGGCGAAGGCGATACCGTCGTCTCGCTCAATCTGACGCCGGCCAATAGCGAACTGCTCGTCGTTACCGAGCATGGCTATGGCAAGCTCACGCCCATCGACGAATATCCGCGCCATAGTCGCGGCGGCGGCGGCGTCATCACGGCAAAGATCACGGAGAAGACCGGCAATGTGGCCGCCGCACGCGTTATCACGGAGAAGGATAGCGATCTGATGATAATCTCCGCGAGCGGGGTGGTGATCCGCACGGATGTAAGCCTGATTAAAAGGGCCGGGCGCGCTACTCAGGGCGTTATCCTGATGCACCTGGGCGAAGGCGATAGCGTGGTTGCCGTCTCAACTACCAACGGCAAGCGCCTGGAGAATGGCAACGGCGAAGCCGAAGAAAATAGCGAAGAATAAGCATGGATGCAGACGGGCGCAGCCCGTCTGTATCCATGCTTATTCTTCGCTATTAGTTCCATTTAATATTAAGAGGCAGCGGCCTGCGCCCCCCTTTCTCCCTCTGGATGCGCTGACCCTGACGAATTTGCCGCGCTGCCGCACGATCCTGCCGCGCATCCTCGGTAATCATCGGGAATGAGCGATGGAAGCGGGCGGAGAACTCCCTGGCCCTGTTCTCAGAAATGCTTGCGCGCTGCTCATATGCGTGAGCAAGGATCGCGCGCTTCACATCATCGCTGGCCTCGATGAGCAATAGATAGGCCAGCGTAAAATCGGGCTTGCCCTGCTCGGCGTAAGCATCTGCGCAGCTCAGGCCGTCGGCCCCCTGCTCCATTTGTTGACGCGCCAGTTCAAGAAAGATATCTTTCAGCGTTTCGCGATAGAGACTATCAAATGTATCTGGCATCCTCTGCTCCTGCATGATAGCAATGACATCTCTTACTTATACTACCATATTCCCTCCACAGGTTCCCCGGCTTCATCTCTCTTCATGTTGAGATTCGCGCCGCAGCACGTCTTTAAGTGTGTCTGGGGCTTAGCGCCTTCTCGCCGGACATTCTGCGCGGCTCCGCCGCGCAATGAGTGGAGTGTGAGGTGTGGCCCCGGTGCGAAGCGCCCGGGGCCACACCTCACACTCCATAAGCGAGCGCCGCAGGCGCGAGCAGAGGAATGTGGCTGCGGCGCATCGCCTTCTTACCGGGCAATCAAGCGCTGCCGCATAGTGGAAACAGGTTGTTGTGTGGCAAAATGCGCGCAGCGCATTTTGCCACACAACAACCTGTTTCCAGCGAGCGCCGCAGGCGCGAGAAAACATCTCAACGGGAAAGAGGTTATCTGATTTTTATGGACTCCTATCAGCTCTATCATAGAGACGGCTACCTCCGTGAAGTGGATGCAACGGTGATACGCGTCGCCGAAGATCGGGTTGTGCTGGACCAGACGATCTTTTATGCGCGGAGCGGAGGACAGCCGGCTGACCACGGCGCGCTCACCTGGCCTGGCGGGCAGGCGCGGGTGAGCGATGTGCGTCGTGAAGGTAACGAGATCTGGCACAGGCTGGAGGGGCCAGTTCCCCCGGTGGGGACGCAGGTACATGGAGAACTCGATTGGGAGCGCCGCTACGCCCTTATGCGCGCTCACACAGCACTCCATATCCTCTGCGGCGTCATCTGGCGCGACTACGGTGCGCACGTCACGAGCAGCGCAATGGAGCCGGGCAAAGCGCGCCAGGATTTTGAGCTTGAGCGCATGACGCTCGACTTCGCCACCGAGATAGAACGACGCGTGAATGCCGAGATTGAGGCGAACCGCGAGGTGCGCATCCGTTTCCTGCCGCGCACCGAAGCCTTCGCCATCCCGGACCTGATTCGCACAAAGATCAATCTGCTGCCCGAAGGTATTGAGATAGTGCGCATAGCCGAGATAGTCGGGCTGGATATTCAAGCCGATGGTGGCACACATGTCGCGCGTACCGGCGAGGTCGGCCATGTTCGGGTTATAGCTCACGAGAGCAAGGGACGCATAAACAAACGCCTGCGCCTGGCAATAATGCCATCCTGAGCATAACCTGTTATCCCTGGCGCAACATATCATCCTTCGCGCGCGCCCATGTCATCCTTCGCGCGCGCCCACCTGTCATCCTTCGCGCGCCCACCTGTCATCCTGAGCGCTCACCTGTCATCCTTCGCGCAGCGAAGGATCTGGCGGCGCGAAGCAGCCGCGAGTCCGTCTCCCCCCCAACCGACCGGGGAAGGCGCTCCTGTCAGACTGCCCTGAGGAACGAAAGGGCGGATCCTGAGCGCAGCGAAGGATGACATGGGGCGCCCAGGATGACATGCCTGAGCGAAGAATACCAGTAGAGATATGGAGACGCCAGCACCCCTTGAAGGAGCCGCGCCCGATCTCGTTGCCGAGCGACTGATAGTGCTGCTCGAACTCCTCCTCATCGATGACGCCCTGAGCGAGCAGGAAGGGCTGGAGCAGGCGCAGGGTGAGCAGCAGATAGCCGCCGATATCGGTCAATCGCTCCCTATCGCACGTCCAGTCGATAAACTTCCCCTGGCTCACAATGCGCACGCAGCCCACCTCGGTGAGCAGCCCATCCAGCCAGAGCCTGCGCTGCGGATAGGAGATGCAGGGCAGGGCAGGGCGCAGTCCGGCGTGGAGCAGGGCTTGCTGGTAGGCCGCGCAGAGCGTGTGGCAGGCGCGGCTATTAGCTTCCCCGGCGATGCATTCAACCAGGCGGATCGCGCTGCCCGGCCTGGTAATGCGCACGCATTCGCGCAGGAGCGAGTGCCACGACTCGCGGCCAGGCAGGAAACTGGCGAGGAAGCCGGCGTGCACCAGGTCGAAGCGCTGATCGGGAAAGGGCAGCGGCGGCTCCAGCACATCCGCATGGCGAAAGGAGGCGTTCGGAAGCGGTTCGCGCGCCGCCCGCTCGCTGGCAGCGTCAACCAGGGCACGGCAGCGATCCACGCCGGTGAACTCACAATCGGGATGTGCGAGCGCTGCGGCGAGCGCCCAATCGCCCCCACGCGAGGCCAGGTCGAGCACGCGCGTCACGTCTCCCTCCACTATACGCGGTGGCGGAAGCTGTGGCAGCGTGTTCGTGAGCAGGCGCGCCAGGAACGCGTGGCGCGGCCTCTCCGCTGGCCCCGCCGGATCGATGATCGAGCAGGTGGCGCTCTCGACGAGATCGGAGGGTGTCAGCACTTCCAGATCGTGATGCTGGTTCTGTGG
>DATGLE010000044.1:0-31060 GCA_035294325.1 Ktedonobacteraceae bacterium
CTCCAGGTGGAGCAGATCGTCTTCAACGAGACATGCAATGCCTACGTGCTAAAGTGTAGCTTTCGGGGGCCGGCCGGATGGCTCGGGGCGAAAGCAGTGTGGAGGACGCTCTGGATTACCACTCCTCGGGAGTGGATTAGCCTGCTCACCGAACATCGCAACATGTTGTGACGACCAGGAGTGTGCAAATAGAGCCATCATCCTCAAGCCTTTTTTCAGGCTTGAGGATGATGGCTCTATTTGGGTTATTTAGAAGTAGCGTAGACAAAGCTTTTCCCGGATCAACGCGATGGGGGATCGTTCCGCCCGCTTCGCACGTCGAGATGACCGGTTTTCATCAAGTTTCGTGAAGATAAAGGTACTTCACTCAAATTCCTGGTTTGCCCGGCCTGCCTATGCTCTCGTCTTAGACGGCTAATACACCACTGGCCCAGCCAGTCGCCAAGCAGAATCACAAGCAGCCCACCGACGAAACTGGCGATCAGATAGAGCAGCGCAGACCACCACGGGGCAGAGGCGAAGAGCAGCACATCGCCGAGTGCGAAACTGCTAAAGGTGGTATAGGCGCCAAGAAATCCTATGGTGATGAAGAGACGACGCGTCGGCCCGATCAGGAAGGTTGCATCCGCCAGGACTGTAATGAACGCGAAGAGCAGGGCACCTGTGAGATTAATGAACAGAATATCGAACGGCCAGCCCTTGCCTGCGTTGCTCTGAATAAGGCTGCTGAGCAAGTAGCGCGTGATCGTGCCGCAAAAGCCGCCAGCGAGCACAGCAGTAATGCGCCGCCTCGTTGAAGGGGAACCAGGCACTAGAGCCACCCTCCCAGCAGCATCCCAAAGAGAGCCGAGACAAGGCCCAGCAGGAAACTGCCGCCAAGATACAGGAGGCTCAACTGCGTACTCCCTCCACGCGCGAGTTGAACGCCTTCCCAGTTCATCGTGCTGAAGGTCGTGTATCCCCCCAGAAACCCGGTCGCGAGAACTGCCTGCATGGTTGGACTGAGAAGCTTGCGCTCGGCAAGCGCGAAGAGCAGCCCGATGACAAAAGCGCCCGTCACGTTGATCAGCAGCGTTCCCAGAGGAAACCGTGCGGTGACACGCTCCGCCATAAAACGTCCCAGGAGATAGCGAGACAACGCCCCGCAGGCTCCCGCGACGCCAATCATCCCTAGCGAGAGAAGCGAGGCCGGCGTCATCGCGTCCTCCCCTGATAGACGATTTCGACCGGATTCACGGTGATTATTCCGCGCCGAACCAGTCGATCCAATAAAGGGAGGAGCCGCTCGACACGTTCTGCGCTGTCGACAATCTCGATGATCAGAGGCAGATTATCAGAAATATCGGGCAGGCGTTCCGTGGAAAGATGATGCGCGGGGCCAAAACCTTCGATGCCGCGCATGACGGTAGCGCCTGCCCCGCCAGCGCTTTGCACCAGTTCGAGGATTGCATGATATAAAGGCTGTCCCTGCCACTCCTCCGCTTCCCCAATAAAGATGCGCATGCGTTTCCCTGATCCATGTGGCGTATATGTGTCAACCATACGTAATGTTCTATCCCTCTAAGAGTACTCGAAGCAGATCCGAACGGCCCACGATTCCCAACAAATGTCCCTGGACATCAACGACCGGCAAGACTTTGCGGCGCGTTGCAATCATCCGCTCGATGGTTTCCTGGATCGTCGCCGTCTCGGCAATCATTACCACGTCACGATTCATGATATTCGCCGCGATCTGGGCATTGCCTGCATGTGCGTGTAAAGGACCGCTGGCAAATCGCTGGGGTTTATTCTGCCCCAGGCTCGTCAGCAGGCTCAGGAGGCGTGGACGCATGTCCTCCTGCATCCGCTCCAGAACATCGACATCACTGATGATACCTTTGACCCTTCGCTCGTCGTCTACCACAATGACGCGTTTGAACGGCGAAACAATGAGGGCATCGATCACGTCCACAAGCGCTGTTTCTTCGCCGGCCGTCGCCACATCCGGTTGGAGATACTCAGCCACGGGCCGCTGCTGGATGGGTACGGAAGTCTCACGCGCCAACGACCCGGTATGGTGCAGCGGCTGTGTTGTGCTGCTGGCATGCGGACTCATCAACGGGCTGGTCATGACCACGCCCAGCAGGTCCGCACGCGTCAGCATGCCTGCAAGCGTTCCATCGGCCTCAACGACGGGGAGGCGGCGTAATCCGGTCTCAATCATGATCGCGGCGGCCTCGCGGATGGACTGTTCCGGTCTGAGAGTGCGGACCTGCCGGTTCATGATATCCTGCGCGGTATGGGCACTGTGCTGTGCCTGCGCTAAGGGCGTCTCTATGGCCTGCGCCGTGAGCTGGTCTAGCTCCAGAGCAGTTCGCGCCAATCCACGACGCACAGGAAGTACCCCCGACGTGATCAGATCGCCGGTACTGATGATCCCTTGAAGCCGGCGCTCGTGATCAACAACGGGCAGCGCGCGAAAAGGAGCGTTGAGCAACACCTCAACGACGGTTGCTACGGGCGTATCCGGCTCGACAGTTGTGACCAGGGTTTCCATAACCTGTCGAACTGGCAGTTTTGCCGGCAGACCGCGCCGCCGCGCATGGGTATATTTGAGGACATCGACATCGTGCAGTGTCATGAGTCCCCCGCTCAGCATCTCCTGCAACTGTGGCAAGAGCCGGCGCAGCCGGGCGGGCTGATCGACGACCTGAATAACTATCGAGGCGTCAGACGACCAGCGTAATCCTCCACTTTCATGTAAGCGCGCACCGGCTCCATAGCCGGCAACAGCCCGCGTCGCGGTGGCTCCGGCGCATCCTTGTTCGCGCAGGAACTGCATGATGGCGACATAAAGCGGCCTGCCCTGCCACTGGTCAGACTCGCCAAGATAGATGGTCAGGATCTGTGCCTTCCCCTGACGAAGTAAACTCAAGAGCGCCCCCTCCTTGTCTTACAGCCAACCCGGGTCGTAGAGCATGCTGCGCCGTTCAGATCATCGCTCCTTGCAAAAAAAGGCTTCTTCCACTGATCCCTTCATCGGAGATCAATAGCAGAAGCCATCAGCCTTGCGGCGCTATCGCGAGCCTCATCGCACCATCAAATGGTACCAGCATTATAGCAGGTCTGGAGATGAAATGCTACGGGTTGAGCCATGATCAAGACGGGCCGCTGATCGTCGGCTGGGCGGGTCGCGACGGCGGCCTCCACCTGTGCCGCACAGTGTTTTTAAAGCGCTCTTGCTCTTCGCCGCGCGCTTGAAGGGGCTTGGGGCGCGGCATCAGCTTGCGCCAGCCATGCCGATTGAGCAGGCGATAAACCGTACTCTCATCGACCGGGTGGCCGGTGCGCGCTTCAAAGGCGTGCCAGATCTCGGCTGCCGGGGCAATCTCCCCGCGCTGGGCCTGCGCGAAGAAGGGAGCCAGAAAGTTGCGTTCTTCTTGCAGCGTCAGATACTGATGGCGGCGACCTCCCTTGCCCGCCGTTTCGATGGCACCTGGCCCCAGGCGATTGTAAGTGCAAATGACTTGATGCACTACAGCTTTCGAAACGCCACCATGCCTGGCGATCTCCTCGGCTTTCCTGGGTTCCACCAGGGCATTGTAGATGATCAGCCAGCGCTGGCGGGCCAGCGCTCGCGGCTCCGCCTTCATCCGCTGCCCGACTTCTTCCACGGGCAGGTGCGCTGCTGCGCGGGTCACTCGGGCCATTCTCTCTCCTCGTTCTTGCTGTGCCTTCACCTCTTCTTTAGTTTATCATAGAACGCGGATTCGTATGAGACAAGTGGAGATCCCAAAGTAATCAACCAGATCCGCCACCTGTTCTTCAAAACATAGAGACAGGGAAGCGCTTCATTAGCCATGGGGGGTAAGACTTTAAGGTCGTTCAGTACAAGGGCGGAGGAGCGAGGGCTGCTGGTCCGCGCAGCCCTCGCTCCTCCGCCCGCTCTCGGTCCATGCACTACGTACACCCGGGTCTCCCAACACCTCGGGGTGGGAGTTCTCAGGACGAGCCTCTTCCCACGGCCCCTCAGACCGCCCGGCGAACGAGATCGCGCGGCAGGGCGCCCAGTTGCTTGAGCAGGCCCAGATCATCGGCCAGGGCATCGGCCCAGACAATTTTGCCGTTCGCCAGACGATACATCGCCATAAAGCGGTACCTGACCGGTTTATTGGTCGCCGGGATGCCGCGCAGCGGTCCCCGATGCGTTCCCCGGATGGTATAGCACACCCAGACCTGATCCCCTTCCGCTACCATGCCTTCAACATGCAGGTATGCATCTGGAAGAGCCATGTAGAAGGCGGCGAGGAACTTCTTGTAGCCTTCAAAATTCGGCTCGAAGCCAAATCTCGCCATATCGGGCAGGTGGCACTCTGGATCGATGTAGCTCCAGATTGCCTCCATATCCTGCCGATTACCGGCATCAATAAAGCGACGCATGATGGCCTTATTCTCTTCTGTTGACATACAGAAACCTCCTCTTTCAGGATACTGTACTATTATCGAACAGTGTACGGTACCGGGCAAAAAAATATTATGCCCGGCTCAGGCGTGTGATGGCTGCTCGAAGCGCCTGCTGATTGATGGCATCGATCTCTCCTACCGCGCTAAGCCGCGTCAGGCGCAACATCGCCAGCCCATGCAGCAAGGCCCAGAAGCTGTAGACCTGCTGCTCGACGCTTTCTCCAGGCAGGAAGACGAACTCGCCGCGCTCGATCCCCGTCTGGATGCAGAGGCGCAGCCAGCCATAGGCCGAGTTGCGCTCAAGCTGATCCAGGCTCCGCACCAGCCCGGACGGTGAGAATACATGGCCGAAGATCAGCCGGTAGAGGTGGTCGTGCTCGCGGGCAAACGCCAGGTAGGCATCTCCAATGGCAAAGAGCCACTGAGCCGCCGTCTCGCCATGCGGAGCACGCGCGACCTGTTCGCTCAACTGAGCGAGGCCCCGCGCGACAAGCGCGTCGAGGATCTCGTCCTTGCTGGCGTAATACTCATAGAGGCCCGATGGACTATATTCGATGCGCTGCGCCAGTTCGCGCATCGAAAGTGCCTCAAGGCCGTGCTCGGCTATGATAGCGAGCGCAGCATCCAGGATAGCTTCGCTCGTCCTGGCTCTGCGCCGCGCGCGTGGTGTCTGACTCCCCGACATTTCGGTACATCGTTCCTTTTTCGTACATTGTTCGTAAATAGCATAGCGTTTAAACAAGGTTTTGTCAAGGGGTAGGGTATTTTCCCCTCACTCTCCCTGCTTGAGGGTGACTTAGCAGTACAGCGTATCAAAAAACAAGAGGGATCGAACCGGCGGTGAGGGTGAGTTTTGTCATGGTCAAATCTGGAGGAATTTCACTTCTCCTCCCCTCAGGATGTCGCAAATCACCATGCTCGTCGGTCCTCTGCACTGGCTGATCCAGATGCTGCACCTGCTGATCGGCATCGGCGCTATCGTGATGGCTGGCGGGCTGGACGCCCGCTACCCGACGCTCAAGCGCGGCGTGGCGAAACAGGCAGCTTCATCTCAAGCGCTGCATTAGAGTTTCCACTTTCGCCAGAGGTCGTCAGCCATCAACATGCGGCCCAATATACATATATGCAGCATACAAAGCAGAGAGAAGCACGAAAGGAACTATATGCAAAACATTCTTGTGACAGGCGGCGCGGGAAGACTGGGCCGCCCGCTGGTCAGGTACTTGAGCGAGATCGGCTATCGCGTGCGCAGGATGAGCCGCCGGTCCAGTCCGGGCGTGGATTGGCCGGGCGCGGAATGGAAACAGGCTGACCTGGCGACGGGCGCGGGTCTGGAAGAGGCCGTCCAGGGCATGGATGTGGTGGTCCATACCGCCGGCAATGGGACCCGGCAGGTCGAGGTTGAAGGCACGCGCCGCCTGCTGGACGCTGCCCGCAGGGCTGATGTCTCGCATGTAGTCTACATTTCGATTGTCGGCATTGATAAGGTCCCGTATGCCTATGGCAAAGCCAGGCTCACCTGCGAAGACCTCATCGAGCACAGCGGTATTCCCTGGTCCATCCTGAGAGCAACCCGGTTTCATTATCTCATCGACCTCGTACTGCACACGCTGGCCCGGCTCCCGCTGGTAATGCCTCTGCCGACTGACCTGCTGCTGCAACCGGTGGACGAGGAGGAAGTGGCCGGGCACCTCTGTGAGATCGTGCAGGCTGGCCCCTCCGGTCGCCTGCCGGACATGGGCGGCCCGCAGATCTACACATCAGGAGATCTGGTGCGAACCTGGCTCAAGCAGCGGGAAGGCATCGGTCTATCATCCCTCTCTGGCTGCCCGGCAAAATGATCCGCGCCCTGCGCCAGGGTGGCAATACCTGTCCTCAGCAGGCTACCGGCACCGTCAGTTGGGAAGCATGGCTTCGGCAACATTGAGTCCATATGCTGCGCGTATCGAGTCGATGGAGGGGCGGGAAGATCAGTCTGGACATGGTGGTGGTAAAATGGGGGCGAATGCCCGGCGGAATCATTCACGGCACCGGAAAGAAGAGGCTCTGCTATGCAAGCACGAGACGATCACCGATTACAAGCACAGGGAGGCGCAGGTCAGGGGAGAATCGAGACAAACGATGAAGTGATCAGGGAGAGTGGCGTCACCTTCCTCGTCTGGCAGCTCTACCAGCACTTCTGGCTGCTTATTGGTCTGTTCTTTCCCCTGGCCTCTCTGCTGAGCAAACCGCATGCCTGGCTTCGTCTCGCTGTGGGCTGCGCAGCCCTGCTCTTTTTTGCGAGCAGTTATACCTGGATCATGTGGCCGCATCCCGCGAGCTGGGGAGCGCGAACGCGTGGCAGATCCCGCCTGTCGTTGCTCCTCCTGGTGACGCCTGGCCTCCAGGTCACTGTGTTCAGCCTCCTTGATGATCCTGCCTGGCTCTGGCTCTTTCCCGGGGTCAGCGCTATCGCGGGAGTGGCGCTGCCCATGCGCCGGGCGGGGGTGGTCGTCGTGTTCTTGACGGCGCTTCCACTCTTCATCACCCTCTTCACCCATCGCGGTGTGGCGGGGCTCGATTGGTGGTGGCTCATCGCGCTGATGCTGGTGGTGCGAGGGCTGGGGCTGGATATGATCGGCGTGTCTCACATGGGCAGCGCCATTCGCGAACTGCATACGGCGCGCCGCGCACTCGCGCGCATGAAAGTGGAGGAAGAGCGCCTGCGCCTGGCGCGGGATTTGCATGATGTGCTTACCAGGACAGAGAACAACCTTGTAGCGCCTGTGAAGCGTTGTCCAGGATCGGCGCTCATGCCGTCTCACCTCCTCTGTGTGGAGAAAAAACACAAAAAAAACGATCAACCTGCCAATACTATACCCTGCTATACAGGTGCTGTCAACCTGAACCCTTGCCTGTCCAGCCATTTAAAAGCGCTCTTCTGTTTTGATTGTTAACGTTCATCATCGCGCGCCTATGCATAGGGATGATTACCAGATTATTTTCTTAAACTTCATAATGGCCCCGCCGGTCTTCACTCCCATCGCAGGTTGGTCTGATAGGACAGGCATCGAGAAAGCCACAAACGCGCAGAGAAAACGAAGTCGCCAGGCTGACATTCATGTCTGGAAGCGTCCGTTCTGGCTGCTGGCTTCCCGCCGCCTCTTATTGCAACGATAACACAGACCGCTGGCCTGAGCTTCATATCCTGCACCACACAAGCTACATCACCTTTGAGCTTCTCACACACCAGCGTCACGGCCATCCCCTAATGAGCAAAATTGCATTCTCAGGCCCATCTCAGATAATCCACAGAGTGATTTCACGCGGGTATGGTAGGCTTCTCTTGTGATGGATGAAGAGAGTCATCTGCAATGCCCATCCCCTTCTCTCACTTATCTCCAGCTACCGGGAGCAGTCCAGAACATGAAGCGAGCACCCCCGGCAGAAGTATGCAAGAGTAGAGTGGAGATAGATACAGATGCTACAATCTGCCCTGGAGGACAAAATGACTGGCTCATCTCATGCTGGGCGGACACCTCTTCCTGGCGGGTGAAGGTGACGGTTAAGAACGCCACGAGGAGCGGCGCAGGGCCAGAACCGCTGTGATATGGTATACAATCTGGTGAACACGTTTTTGCCCAGAAAGGAGGAGACAGATGCAGCATGAACTCCCGCTTCTACTCAATATTACCGCGGCGCTGCTGGCGGCTTTCATCGGCGGGCTACTCGCTCGTCGCTTGAAGCTGCCAGCAATGGTTGGATATATGCTGGCCGGAGTCGCCATCGGTCCTTTTACACCTGGCTTCAGCGGCGATCTGTCTACCATCCAGCAGCTCGCCGAGCTCGGCGTGATTTTTCTCCTGTTTGACGTTGGCCTGCATTTCTCGCTGCGTGATTTATGGGCTGTGCGCGATACCGTTCTTTCTGGGGCGCTTATCCAGCTTATCCTGATCACAGGACTTGGCCTGGTGCTCGCTCACCTGTGGGGCTGGACGCTCGCTGCTGGCCTATTATTCGGAGTGGCTATCACTATTGCCAGTACCGTCGTCATGGTCCGCAATTTGACGGATCAGGGGCTACTCAACAGCTCTCATGGGCAGGTTGCTGTCGGCTGGTTGGTGCTGGAGGATCTGGTCACGGTCCTCATTCTCGTGCTCCTCCCTGCGCTCGCCTCGCAGACACAAGAGCCGCTCTGGCAAACGGCCGGGCTTGCCCTGCTGAAAACCGGGGCGTTTGCCGCGCTGATGCTGGTGGCTGGGACGCGTCTCATTCCATGGTTCCTGCGGCAACTGGCACACATGGGTTCGCGGGAACTCTTCATTGTCGCGATTGTCGTCATTACGGTCGGGACAGCGCTTGGCGCCTCGGCTCTCTTTGGTGTTTCCCTGGCGCTGGGCGCCTTCCTGGCAGGGGTCGTGGTCAGCGAGTCAGCACTCAGCTATCAGGTGGGAGCGGAACTGACACCTTTCCGCGAAACGTTTGCCGTCCTGTTCTTCGTGTCGGTGGGAATGCTGGTCAATCCTCTATATGTGCTCTCCCACGCCGCGGAAGTGCTCTTGCTCGTCATGGTTATCGTTCTGGGCAAATTTGTGCTTACTGTTCTGCAAGGGCTGCTCTTTCCTCGCCCGGCGCGCACAGCACTCATTCTCGCCGCCGGGCGCAGTCAGATCGGGGAATTCTCCTTTATTCTGGGTTCAGTCGCTGTCGCTCTGGGATTACTCAAGGAGGAGCAATATGCGCTGCTGCTGGCAGGTGCCCTGCTCTCCATCGCGCTCAACCCGTTCCTGTTTCGGGCGCTTCCCTGGATCGAAACGCACTTGCGCAAGATGCACACCTTCTGGGAGGTGCTGGACCGACATGGTCCTGTGCAGGCCCCTGTAGTGGAGTCATTACGAGATCATGTGATCGTCATTGGTTGCGGGCGAGTAGGACAATATCTTGTGAATGTATTGGGCCATCTCGGGATTGCTCGCCTGGTGGTTGAACACGATATCGGACGCGTCACGGAATTGGAACGCCAGGGAGTTCCCACCCTCTATGGAGACGCGGCCAATTCGGACATCCTTTCACATGTCCGCCTCGAACGGGCGCGTGCGGTGGTCGTGACCTTGCCGGATGAAGCGTCGGCAGCTATTGTGGTGGCAACAGCTCGTGCAGAGGCTCCGCAGATTCCAATCATCGTGCGTGCTGCTACACGCAATAGCGTAGGCCAGCTCTTCTCCTTAGGAGCCGAGCATGTTATCTATCCTGAACTGGAGGGAGGACTGGAGATGATGCGAGAGACACTGGCATGTCTGGGCTATTCCGAAAGCAGCGTCAAGAGGTATGCAGATGCCGTCAGACGCGATCACTACGATCTCACCATCTCGACAGATGTCGAGCAACAGGCCCTTGAACAGATTCGAGAAGAAGAAAAGCGAAGCGAACCAATCAGTGATCATTGATGATGGAGATGGAGTGGACATTGGCATTGATTGATACGAGAGCAGGATGCAAACCTGCAAGCAGATTCGGTGTTCTCGCGTCCACTCCGTGAAAAACATCTGTCTCGTGCAGGGTCAGGATAAAATCAGGCCACGAGCAATACAATAAATAGGATAGAATTGTCTGATTAATATCCACCTGCTTCGCCAGATCATGATGCTGGAAGGTTTACAGCGCGATGCCATAAAAAAACCAGCGAATAGATCATGATACATATAGCGGCGAACAGGAGATTAAGTTGGATGGAAGAATATCTGACAGCTATTCTGGCAAGAGCATAGTTTTGACTATTGAGAGTCTGGGAAAGCTCTACCGGAAGGAATTGCACAAAATAAGCAAAGCTCTTCCCAAAGGTTGGCAATACAAGGCTGAGCGGAATTTCTATAGCCGTTGCAAAGAGCAATCCTCCTCCCACCGCTAGAATCGTCGAGCGACTGATCACCGCCAGCATAAAGGTCAGAGCGGCATAGGGGAGCATCGCATATGCTCCCCGTATTCAAAGGAGAGCCACCACTCTCACCGGCGAACCTGTGCCTGCGCGGATGCGTAAGGGGAAGCCGATAAAGGTAAACCGCTTCCCCACCACCTGGTCCAGGTTCGCCAGGTTCTCGTAATGCGTGATCCCGTATGCGCGGCACATCATGTGGCAAGGGTACGTGCGACTGGCAGGATTATCCGGGCTGGGGGAATCCACACCGAATGTCTTGATGCCCTTTTCAACCAGCCACATACTGCCGGATTCGTCCAGACCTGGATACTGGCTCAGATACTCCTTCGTGTCATGATAGCGGTTGAAGGTGCCGGTATAGAAGAGCAAGATATCGCCTTTACGGACCTCAACGCCGGACGTAGCGCAAGCCTCTTCAATATCGGCGGCATTGATATAGGTGCGTGGTTCCTTGTGGGAGACATCGATGCAGGTGGCATCACCATAGAAAAGGTCGAGGGGCATTTTATCAATTGAAGGCGCCTCAGGGCGTGGGTCCAGATGGCTCAGGGCATCAACATGGGTCGGACCATGATCGCTCATCAACAGACCTCTGGACTGATAGGAGAAGCCTCCCTCGAAGTTCTTCGCCGTCTCTTCATGGGAATGGTGCTCCCAGATCACCGTTTTAAGATGTCCTGGATAAACAAACATTCCCTGATAGATTTCCTGTGAAAGGTCGATCAATTTGGGCATAGGTGGCCTCCATTGAACGTCCCTGGAGGGCGTTCACTCTTTTTTCAGTACATCACTGCGCCTGCGGAAACGTTCAGATCTTCCCCCGTTATCGAGGCAGCCCTATCTGATGCCAGGAAGACCGCAGCCGCCGCTACATCATCTGCTGGAACCAGGCGACCGGACGGGGAACTGCTGGTAAGCTGCCTCCGCGCCTCTTCTACGCTGATTCCCTGCGCCTGCGCCTGTTTGCGAATCACCCACTCGATGCGCTCTCCCTCAACTCCCCCTGGCGAGATGACATTGACCCGTATGCCATAGGGGCCGGTCTCCCAGGCGAGAGTTCTGGTGAGGCCGACAAGTGCCATTTTGCTGGCAGCATAGGGCGTGCGTCCAAGCAGAGGGCGTTTGCCAGTCATAGAGCCGATGATGACGATGCAGCCTGAGCGCCGCTCAATCATGGAGGGAAGGAACGCCCGGCAACACAGATATAC
Source organism: Ktedonobacteraceae bacterium (assembly GCA_035294325.1). GTDB lineage: Bacteria > Chloroflexota > Ktedonobacteria > Ktedonobacterales > Ktedonobacteraceae > DATGLE01. Next base: position 11,566 of record DATGLE010000044.1, read on the forward strand.
GCCGGTCACATTGACAGCAAAGGTTTCTTGCCACTCGGCAGGTGTTATTGTCCACAGGGGGGCGCTGGGGCCACCGACGCCACTGTTGTTGACAAGGATATCGACGCGTCCGAAGTGGCCCAGTGCCTGCGCTGCCAGATTTCGCACGTCTTCCTCCTGGCGAATGTCCACTGGCACCACAAGCGCCTTTCGTCCAAGCGCCTCGACCATCGCCCGCGTCTCTTCGAGCGCCTCTCTCGAACGCGAGGCAAGCACAAGGCTGGCTCCTGCTCTGGCATACGCAAGGGCTATCGCCCGCCCGATACCGCGCCCACCTCCGGTAACAACCGCGATTTTGTCATCGAGTTCCATGAGAAATTACCTGCTCTTCGCTCCGATTAGCTTTTTACGCGCCTGGCGTTTTCGCCTGTGCGCGCCTTACCCACCCGACAATCTTCTCCGGGGTCATCGGCAATTCATCGATCCTGACGCCGAAGGGCTTGAGCGCATCCTCTACCGCTCGTGTCACCGCGGGAGGCGCCACCATCCGTCCCCCTTCGCCGCCCCCCTTCACGCCATACGCGGTGAAAGGCGAGGGGGTCACATGGTGGTAGATTTCGATATCCGGTACTTCGGCAGCGGTAGGTACCAGGTAGTCGTTCATGGTTGCCGTCAGGTTCTGGCCCTCAGGGCTGTAGCGCACCTCCTCGTACAGAGCCACACCGATGCCCTGCGCGATTCCTCCCCGAATCTGGCCCTGCAATGAGCGCGGGTTTACTACCGTACCAACATCATGTACAGCCAGGAACCTGAGGAATTTGACCTGGCCTGTATTGATATCGACCTCTACGATTGGAATATGGGCGGCATGGCCCATAATGGGGTAGAACACCCCCATATCTTTGCGATCTTCCCTGGGTGGCGTTGTGTAGGGATGGTCGTAGGTGAAGTTCCCCTCCAGACCGCTCTCCATATCCGCTGGCAGGTCAAACTTGTGCCAGTATGCCTTCATGCCGATATCGGCGATGCTCAGCGAACGATCCGTGCCCCTGACCCGGACACGCCCTTCTCGAACCTCCATATCAGCGAGGCTGGCCTCCAAAAGATGGGCAGCGATCCTGCACATCTTCTCTTTGACCCTCGCCGCCGCGCCTCGGATCGCACCTGAGAGCATCACCGTCATACGACTGCCTCCCGGGCCAGCACTGGGCAACCCCTGATATGTGCTCTCGTAGGTGACACTGACCGTGGCAGGATCCACGCCAAACTCCTCAGCGACGACCTGAGACGCAACGGTTTCAGGACTATTGCCCCAGAAAGGAGAGAACATCGTCACCGTGATGCCGCCGGTTGGCCCAATACCAATACGCACGCTTTCGGCAGTGGTTGTCAGGCCCGTGGCGGGGCCGGGGTTATGGAACCAGAACTCGGTTGCGCTGTAGGTACTGCGTTGTTGACATGTTGCCAGGCCGATGCCGATGTAGCGTCCTTGCTGACGTGCCCGCGCCTGTTCCTGACGCCAGTAATCCAGGTCAGCGTGTTGCAGGGCCATATCCAGTACACCGGGATAGTTTCCACTATCATAAACGTTGCCCGTCGGTATCTTGTAGGGGAACTGGTCGGGCTGGATGAAATTCCGGCGGCGCAGTTCTATCCCGTCGATACCCAGTTCATCGGAAGCCGCATCTACCAGTCGCTCCAGCACCCAGTTGCCAACATCTGAACCAGCCCCCCGGAATACTCCTTGCTGATTCTTGTTGGTCAACACCGCTTTGATGCCGCTCTCAAGACTGCCAATGGTGTATGGGCCAGTGATCTGCGACATCATATTGGTGTTGCCTGTAATAGCGAACACGAAATAGGCTCCATAATCATCAATCGTATGCAGGCGCAAGCTCAGGAACTTGCCCTCTCTGGTGAGAGCAAGCTCGGCATCGTAGATGCGATCAGCGGCCTGGGCATCATTTGCTGCGAGGTTGTCGATCCGATCTTCCATGAATTTCACCGGACGCCCGGTGACTTTCGACAGTGCGCCTGCGATGGCGATTACTTTGCTCGTCACATGCTTGCTGCCAAAGCTGCCACCTGTATACATGGGATAGAAGTTGACCATATGGGGGGCCAGCTTCAGGCTACCCGCAATCAGCCACCCGACATAGTTGAGCATATTGCAGGTCGACCAGACCTCCATGCGACCACCAGGGGGGTCGTACTTGCAAACCGCTCCGGCCGGCTCCATGGGGGCAGCAGTGGCGCGCGGCCAGCGCAGGCGGCGTTTAACGATATGCTCTGCACGGGCAAAGTCACCATCCACGTCGCCAAAGGTGAAGACGTGCTCATAGACGAGGTTTGAGGGGAGATTCTCATGCACCTTTGGCGCATCCGGCTTCATCGCTTCCAGTACATCGATCACAGGTGGCAACGGATCCCACTCGATCTGCACCAGTTCCAGGGCATCCTCGGCGATATAGCGACTTTCGGCAGCTACCGCTACCACTGCTTCCCCAGCGTAGCGCACCTTGTCGACAGCGATGGCATGCTCAACGACTGGCTCGGCACAGAAGGCTGGCAGCGGATCAAGCACCGCAGTCGCCTCCCGGCCGGTCAATACAGCATGAACGCCCGGCAACTTTTTGCTGGCGCTGGTATCGATACTGACGATACGAGCATGAGCATAGGGACTGCGTAGAACGGCGGCATGGAGCATGCCGGGCAGCTTCACATCGCTGGTGTACTCCGCTCTCCCCGTGAGCAGATCCGGATCTTCCGGGCGCTTGATATCTTTGCCAATCCATGTATAGCTGTTAGTTGCGGTTGTCACAATCTTTCTCTCCTCTGAACTGCGGACAGCAGCGACGCTTCGCCTCTGGCGCTGCGTGCCCATCTGCCCGCAAGGAATGTCTCCTGTCGGGGGTCAGGCTCCAGTACCCGATGGTACAGTGCCCCTTGCCTCAGCTATAGCCTGGCAAGCACTTTGCACTGCTTCGATAATATGCTGGTAGCCAGTACAGCGACAGATGTTGCCTGAGAGTGCGTGCCGAATCTCTTCTTTGCTCGGTGCTGGATTGTGCTGTAACAACTCGTAGGCGGTCATCAGGAAACCAGGAGTGCAAAAACCACATTGCAATCCCTGCTTCTCCCAGAAAGCCTGCTGGAGAGGATGCAACTCGCCGCCACGGGCCAGGCCCTCCACGGTCATCACTTCGTGGCCGTTGGCCTGTACAGCGAACATCAGGCACGAGCGCACACTCTGACCGTCCAGCAGCACGGTACAGGAGCCGCAGACGCCATGTTCACAGCCCAGATTGGTGCCCGTCAATCCCAGATCTTCGCGCAATACATCAGCAAGCAAGCGCCGTGACTCGACTACCAGGCGGTGGGTCTCACCATTGACCAGCAAGCGGATCGTGACAAAATCTTCGTCTTGCATTATCTCTTCCTTCCTGCTCGCTCTGTGGCGATAGCCAGTGCCCGCCTGGTCAGAATACCGGCCAGGTGGCGGCGATAGTCGGCAGAGCCATGAATATCGGAGGGCGGATTATTCAGTTCAGTGATGACGGCGGTAGCGGCGGCAGCCCAGGTTTCGTCGCCCGGACGCTGCCCACGCAGCAGCGCTTCCGCGGACTGAGGACGAACTGGCGCGGGACCTGCGCTGCACAGTCCCAGGCGGGCGTCGGCGATGGTGCCATCCTCGTCCAGTACGATAACGGAGGCGACACCTGCCAGGGCATAGTCACCCTCACGGCGAGAAAACTCCACAAACGCGCTCCCCGCGCTCACAGGTAGACCGGGAACTCGCAGTTCGGTCAACAATTCATCTGCTTTGAGATCGGTTGCGAGATAGCCTTTGAAGAAATCCCGGGCAGAAATGGTACGGCTGCCGGAGCGGCTACGAACCTCGAATTCCGCATTCAGGGTAAGCATCACGGCTGGCAGTTCGGCGGCTGGATCAGCATGGGCAATGCTACCACCAACGGTACTGCGATTGCGAATGGCAGGATGTCCAACGCAGCGGGCGGCTTCTACGAGAAGGGGCAGGCGTGCAGCTACGGTGGTATCGCGCTCTAAGGCCGCGTCGCGAGTCATGGCGCCAAGCGCCAGGCCGCCATTCCAGGAGTGCACGTAGGCCAGTTCGCTGATGTTGTTAATATCGATGAGCACACCGGGATGAGCAAGGCGCATATTCATCAGCGGTACGAGGCTCTGGCCCCCTGCCAGTACCCGCGCCTCTTCGGTATGTTCGGCCAGGAGTATCAGTGCCTCTTCGACACTCTGTGGGGCAAAATAACGAAATCTGGGCGGTTTCATAACCCTGGCGCACAAGCTGCATCCAGGACTGCCGTTTTATGAATCTGAAATACATTCGTTGGAAGAACGACAGGTTCGAGGCGGCAGCAGGTGCACTTCCTCCTTTCTCGTCGGCGTATTTGACCTGGCACCCACCGGGGGCGCTACCTCTCCCAAACAAATAACTCTATATTGGAGTTTCCCGGATCGCAGATCTACATCTGTAGAACTTCATCGCCAGAAACCCGATCATAAAAACCCGGTGGTCGTTCAACTCCTTTGACCTGCAAGACCGCATGAGCCAGTCCGCGAATCTCCATAGGCACTCCTCCTCTGGACATTAAACAGTAGAACGGCCCTATATATATAATTGAAAGGAAGTAAATAATTGCTGCGCTACAAGAAGGGATCTGGAACTTATTGTGTTGAGTATGGATATATCATACATTGAGGGGTTTGTGAAAGTCAATGGTTCCTCACGCCTGTCGTTCCTGTTGCCCGGGCCTGTTTGTTCGCAGCGTGCCCCAGTGCCTCTATCAGACGCGGCAGCACGGCATCGAGGCATTCATTGAAGAGCAGATGATACTCCAGCTCACTCCTATCAAGCAAGCCAGATCATCTTGTCGTAAGAGTATGGATATCGCCTCTGGCTTTCCTTACAGCAGCTAGCCCGTAGACTGCTTCATGTCTATATCCGCCTCTTTTCGCTTTTCCTGACAGCCCTTCTCAGAGAGAGCTTCTGCCCCGAGACAGCAGCGTTGCAGCTTTTAAGCATATCTGCCCAGGATCACGCTCGCATCACAAGGGCAGACGAGAGCATCAGAAAATAACCACAGTAGTGGTTATTTTCTTTTCACAAAATTTGACGTTACCTGAGTTTCGCCCAAAATAACGACAGGGGGTTCTGAAATCAGACGAGCCTGCCACAGGCAGAAGAAAAGCGATGCTTCTGCTCTCATGAAAGAAGCAAGATTGGCTTGCAGGAGAAGATGCATCACCATGAACGAGTCTCTCACAGAGACGACAAATCATTTTAGCCCGGCGGCTTCCTGGCCGCCATAGGAGTGAAGTTGCAGCAACCGGGTCTGTTCAAGCCCATTCGCAACCAGGTGCCCATCAAGCAAAAACCGTCAAACATCGACCCATCGACAACAAGAAGGGCTTACGCTTGATGCCGCAGTTCCTGATACAGTTCGTATGCCTCGACTGGCTCCAACTGCTCATGCACAACCCTGGCAACTGCCTGGATCATCGCCGCCGGGGCATCGCTCTGGAAGATATTTCGGCCCATATCCACGCCGGCGGCGCCTTCCTTCACCGCATTGCAGGCCATTGTCAAAGCTTCTAGCTCCGGCATCTTCTTACCGCCCGCCATTACAATTGGCACCGGGCAGGACGCCGTAACCGTCGCGAAATCTTCCGGCACGTAGTAGGTCTTGACGAATTGCGCGCCCAGTTCTGCACAGATGCGGCAGGCGAGCCGGAAGTATCTGGCATCGCGCGCCATATTCTTGCCGACAGCAGTCACCGCCATGACCGGGATGCCATAGCGCAGCCCCATATCCACGAGCCGGGTCATGTTGTGTACCGAGCGCGTCTCGAACTCCCCTCCGATGAAGACCTGGATCGCCAGGGCCGCGACATTCATGCGGAGAGCATCCTCGATATCCAGGGCGATCTCTTCATCGGAGAGTTCCTTCAGGATGCTGGGGCCGCCGCTCGCCCGCATGACCACTGAACGCGGCGCGGTGGGTGGGATAGTCGAGCGCAGGATGCCACGCGTACACATGAGCGCGTCCGCGTAGGGCAGCAAGGGAACGATACCCAGATCAACGCGTTCCAGGCCGGTTGTCGGACCTTGAAAGTAGCCATGATCGATTGCCAGCATGACCGTGTGCCCGGTGCGAGGATTGAAGATTTGCGACAGACGGTTCTTCATTCCCCAATCGAAAGAGGACGCACCCTTGAGAAAAAAGCCATAATCGGGCGCCGGGAGATGCTCAAAGTAGTGCTTCGGCTCTCTGTTATCAGTCTCGGGCATGGTTTGATCCTTTCTACGCTAATGAATCAGCGGCCAGGGAAAGTCCGACTCCACTGGCTCGCGCCGCCCCGATTTTGCCGATTCCAACGCGGCGAGCATCACCTCCAGCACATGCAGGGCATGTTCACCGCTCAGGATCGGTTGCTCGCCATTCGCCAGACACTCGGCAATGTAGGCGGCCCCGTGCTCCCACTTATAGCTGCCATCATCCTGCCATCTGACCTCCCACTTTCTATCCTCCGAACGCATCTGATGGCCCGCGTAGACAGCGACATCCGCCGGCGCCCAGTCATAGCCACCCATCGTCATCGCTCCATTGGTGCCGATGACCTGGATCGTCCAGTCTTCGCGCTGCGCTCCATAGACAAAGCCGGTCTGGATCACCGAATAGACAGCGCCGCCGTGATCGAGGATGAGCGCTGTATTGTCGTCGGCCTCGACTTTGACGGTTTCGCCGGCGATAACGCGCTCGGGGACCGCCGCCCCGGCCATCGCTATCACCGAGCGCGCCGGTCCCAGCAGCCCGGTCAGGGTCGTGACGTTGTAGACGCCCAGGTCGAAAAGTGAGCCGCCGCCCTTCTGATAAAACCAGGCAGCGCCCGGCCAGTCGGGGCCGCTCCACCCGTAGATACCGTGCGCGACGCAGGCGCGCCCGATCTCACCGCAAGCCAGGATCTTTGCCATCGTTTCAAAAGCGGGCGAGGTGGGGGAGTTCGGCGCGCCCCACAGTTTCACACCACGACTCCGGGCCAGTTCAATGAGCGCGTGCGCGTCGGCGAGGTTGGTGGCGATTGGTTTCTCACACCAGACGTTTCTACCGGCCTCCAGCCCCTTGCGATTGAAGGGCGCATGAAACTGCATGGGCGTAAGATTGACGAGCAGTTCGAAATCCACCTCGGCCAGCATGCGGTCAATATCGGAAAAATAGCGCTCGATGGCGTAGGTCTCGGCGTGCCGGCGAGCGAACTCGACGCGGTTATCGCAGACCGCCACAAGCTCTACCGCGGAACTCTGCTTTAAGTCCGGGACGTATTTCTGCGACACGCTGCCACATCCAACGACAGCGACACGTACCTTGCTCATAGATCGGCTCCTTCTCTAAACATCATGAATCAACAGTTCTTCGAGACGGCAGAAACGCCTGTAACCGGCGGCATAGATCTCAGCTCTGTTTCTCTCCGGGAAAAAATAACTATAAGAAAGCTCGACTGATTCTGCTGCAATCTTCAACGCGCGAGCAACGATGAGCGCCGCGCCCCAGGCCGTGGTGTCGGGAGGCGCAACCTGGCTCACCGGAATGCCCAGAATGTCGGCCTTGATCTGTGCCCAGAGCGCGCTACGCGCCGCTCCTCCGCAGGAGACGACGCGCGTCACCGGGCAGCCAGACGCTTCCAGCAGTTCCACACGCTGTCGCAAGGCATAGCCAACGCCTTCGAGGATGGCCCTGGCTATATGCGATTCGGAATGGCCGAGATGCAGTCCGGCAAAGGCGCCGCAGCGCCCCGGCTCGTCGCGTTCCCCACCCGACAGGTGCGGCAGGAAGAGCAGTCCGGCTGATCCCGGCGCCGCACGCGCCGCTTGCTCAAGCGCCTCTTCTGGCGATGCCTTCAACAATGTTGAGAGCCAGGCCAGCGCTGCGCCTGTGGTATTCAGCCCGACCTCGCTACACCACTGCCCGGCCTCGATATGCGGGTAGGTATTGACGGCATAGGCTGCCACCGGCTGCTCTACGCTCAGGTGCAGGCATGTGGAGGTGCCGGCCACTTCACACAGCACGCCCAGGCCGGTCGCCTGCGCACCATAGGCGGCGCAGATGCTATCAGCCGCGCCCACGATGACCGGCGTGCCCTCGCACAGCCCGGTCAATGCGGCGGCATCAGCGGTGAGATATCCCAGGACGCTGCATGAGGGCAGGATCTCCGGCCAGATGAGTGCCTCCAGGCCGAGTTCGCGTAGCCAATCGCTGGCCCAGGCGCCGGCGGTCAGATCGTAGGCCAGCGTGCAGGCAGCATGCGTTGGATCAGTGGCGAGCCGCCCGGTCAAGCGCCAGCCTACCAGGTCGCGCGGCTGCGCGACCACCGCTCCCGCTCCCGGCCAGCTCGCCTGATGCCGTTTGAGCCAGAGCAGTTTCGGCAACACATAAAACGGACTGGGGGCCTGTCCGCTGCGCCGGTGGATAGCAGCAGCCCCAAATCTATCGATAAGCAAGCCGGTCTCGGCGCTCGCCCGATTGTCCTGATAGAGCAACCCCGGTCCCATCGCCGCTCCCGATGGCAGGAAGCACGCGAAGGTCGGACACTGGCCGGTCAGCCCGATGCCGGCCACCAGCCGGGCGCCAGCATCCAGGCGCGCGGACATAGCACACAGCGCGGCCATTGCCGCTCGCCACCAGTCCTCAGGATTCTGCTCGGCGCGGTCCGCGCCGGCATAATCGGTGGCAAAGGCGGCCCGGCCTTGCGCGATACAGCCCCCCTCCGGCGTAAAGGCCAGCGCTCTGGCCCCGGATGTGCCGATGTCAAGCCCTACGAGGATCGGAGACTGCCGCGCCTGCATGCTACACCTCCGCCCCTGAGAGCAGGGAAGCGGCCTCCCTGTCGGCCACGACGATCAAGTGGGACGCCCTTTGCAGGATCGAGGCCGGAACATCGGGTGTAATCTGCCCGGTCAGCGCCCTGGCAAGTGGCCCGGCCTTCGCCCGGCCCGACACCAGCAAGAGGATTTGCCTGGCGGCCAGGATCGTACCGAGGCCAATTGTCAGGCCGTAGCGCGGCACTTCTTGATCCCAGTAATTGATATTGTACTCCAGCGTATCGTCGGTCAGCGCCAGGACGCGCGAGGGCGCATCAGGAGGCGATCCAGGCTCGTTAAAGCCGATATGCCCGTTGACACCGATGCTCTCAACGAGCAGATCGAGGCCACCGGCGCGTACAATCTGCTGCTCGAACTCCTGGCAGGCAAGCTGCGGCTCAGAATCCTCGCCGCGCAGCCGGAACACATGCTCTGGCGGGAGAGCACAGGGCGCAATCAAGATGCGCCACAGCCAGCCAAAGAGGCTACAGGGATCATCGGGGCCGATGCCCAGATATTCTTCGGTACAAAAGATGCGCACTTGCTTCAGGTTGAGCGATCCGGCGCTGGCGCGCGCCACCAGATTGCCATAGAGCTTGACAGGAGTATTGCCGGTGGTCAGACCAAGCACGGCCCCAGGATTGGCAGCAACAACGCTGGCAACGATATCCGCACCTATCGCGCTCATCTCTTCATAGTCTCGGGCAACGATGAGTTTCATCAACGGTCCTTATCAGTACAATACCTCGTAGTCGGTAGTGATTCTATCGGGGGCCACGGGCCGGAAGTGATTGTTAGCAAAAGCGACGTGGAGCGGGTGGCCCTGATAGGCACGCAGCGCCTCCTCATCGCGCAGGTCAATGGTGAAGGTGTAGCGGTACCGCGCGTTTTCGGCGATGGCTTCTCCGAAGGAGATGCTGATAACGCCAGGGATCCGCGAAAGTTCCTGGCGCCCCAGTTCGGCCATCGCCAGGCATTGTTCGCGCGTCACTCCTTCTGAAATGTTAAAGACAATCAGGTGACGAATCATGAACCTGTTCTTCCTTCCTGCTGGTGGGCACGCTTCCAGTGAGCCAGCACGTACTCGCGTGCGGCGGGCAGCGCGGCTTCCGAGAGATGCTCCAGGATCAAGGGACCATCGTATCCTGTCTGCACAAGTTGCTGCATGAAGAGGGGATAATCGATCAATCCCTGGCCTGCTGGCAGCCAGAGAAAGTGTCCGTGTGGATCGGGACGACAGTCCTCGACATGTACCAGGCCAATATAAGGCGCCATCAGACCAAAGGCCGCAGGCAGAACGGTGCGCTGCTCGTTAAGCGTCGCCCTGGTCAGCAGCCCGGCCGGATCGCAGACAAGCTTGAGATAAGGAGAATCCAGTGCTTCTACCAGACGCGCCGCCCGCTCAGCGGTGTTGATAATAGTCATCACGTATGGCTCCAGCCCGATAGTGATGCCATAATCGGCGGCATCAGCGATGAGCGGGCGCATGGTCTCGACGAACATCGCGAACGCCTGCTCGGTGCCATTGGCCGGGTCCCACTCCCACTCGTCGCGGGGATGATAGGTACCGGCCTCGGAGCAGAGCATCGGCGCTCCGATATCCGCGCAGAGGCGCATCAGGCCGCGAAAGCGCGTATGAATGGACCGGCGCTCTTTGAGATCGGGATGAGCAAGATTGTAGTAGCCGCCAACAGCCGCGATTTCCACGCCTTCGGCGGCAAAAGCCGCCTGGATGCGGCGGCAGATCTCGGGAGCGGGATTGGCGACATCGATGTCCAGCCCGGGATAAGAATCCAGTACCACGCAGTGTAAATCCAGCGCGCGCACGCGCATGGCAAGCTCCTCAATTGACTCCGCCCTGATCCACTGTGTGAATACCCCCAGTTTCACGCGAACATACCTCCTTACATGGTGCCGCTCAGAATAGATGAATGATAACCATCAAGATCGGCCATCTTTCTGGTGCGCAGCGGCGCGATGATGCAGTTTAACTTTGTAAACCGAGCACTGCGAGCGCACTCATGCTCGCAGGCAAAAGGTAAAGCGCATCATCGCGCCTCGTGCGGCCTGTTGATTGCTAGCTTTCATGAACTGGCTACAGCAATTCGACGAGATAGCGGCTGCGGTCTCCACGCACTATCGTTTGCGAGAGTTCGACGCGCCTTCCATCGGCCAGCGCTCCGATGCGTTCCAGATAGAGTGCCGGTGAACCCTTTGGCACCTCTAACATCTTGGAAGCGAACTCATCGACCAGGATCGGCTCGAAGCTCTCCATCGCGCGTTCTAATCGCATGCCGTATTTCTCTTCCAGCAGAGTATAGAGCGCGTGCTCTCTGACCTCCTCTTCCGTCAACCCCGGCACGAAACATTCGGGCAGATGGGTCGTCTCCAGCATCAGCGGCTCTCCGGCGGCCAGCCGCAGGCGCACCAGCTTGACGAGTGGCTCCTTCTCGTCCAGTCCGAACACCTCACGCGCGATAGCCTTGCGCAGCACGACCTCGAACATCAGCAGGCGCGTCTCTGGATGCAGCCCGCGCTCGGTCAGATCGCGCGTAAAGCTGTAGAAGTTGCGCAGCGACCACTCGATCTTGGGTTTACGGACGAAGGTGCCGCGTCCCTGCTGGCGTACAAGCAGCCCCTCCTGCTCAAGTTCGGTGATAGCCTGGCGCACTGTAGCCCGGCTCACGGCGAAATGCTGGCGGATCTCCGCCTCGGAGGGAATGCGATCCCCCGGCTCCCATACCCCGGTGCGGATCTGCTCGCGCAGAATCTCTTTGAGCTGGACATAGAGAGGGATGCCGCTCCTGGGATCGATGCCCTGCCCATTAAACTGCCTGTCTAATTCCATAATTCTTTCCCTCACCCGTTTAAAATGGTACGTATGACCTGACGAATAAAATACGGGCAGTCCTATTATAACAGGAGACCTCTTGACTTTCAAGCCCGCTTATCCGTATACTATCTGGCATGGACATATCTTCAACTCATACGGACGACCATTATATTTGTACGGACGACTGGTACAGAATAGTCAGCAGTGAGGATCATAGTTGACCTCACGGAAAAGAGAGCAAAAGATGAGTACACAGCACACTATTTCTCAGAGTCCGGTCAGTCGGCGCCGCTTCCTCCAGGTGTCCGCCGTTGGAGGCGGCATGTTTCTGCTTGCAGCCTGCGGTGGCGGTGGTTCTTCAAGCGGTCCCATCAAGCTGACCTACTGGCTGCCGGGTGGCTCGGCTCCCTATTGTACGGCCAATAACACCATCCAGAAGAACTTTGAAAAGCTGCATCCGAACATCCAGATGCCGCCGGTGCTCTGCGGCACTGGCAATCAGGACTTCACGGAGGTGCTGCTCTCCCACATCGCCGCCGGTGATCCACCCGACGCGACGATCTTCTGGGACAGCCCTGTCACACTGGGTGTGCGCGGGGCGGCGCTGGATCTGACCGCGATGATGCAAAACTCCAGGAACAGCCAGGTCGATAAGTGGCCGGCAGGGGCGCTGGCAAGCTGCCAGTTCAACGGCAAGATCTACGGGCTGCCCCTTACAGCGGGAACCTACGCCATGTGGTACAACGCGGAATGGTTCGATAAGCTGGGTATTTCATCTAAACGCGAGGATTTCCCTAAGACCTGGGATCAGCTGCGCGCACTCTCCAAAGAGTTCGTCTCCTGGAAGGGCGACGAACTGCAAACTATCGGTTTCCCCGTCCTCGGCACGACTGTTAGCGATGACCAGCATACGATTGTGATGTGGTCTGCGCTCAACGGCTCGCAGATCTACGACAGTCAGAACAGGCAATACACCATCAATTCTGACCAGAACATTGCCATGATGGACTATTTCCTTTCCTGGCTCAACGAGCAATATCGCGGCGATATCAACCACCTGTTACGCGCTAAACCGGCCTGGGGAGCTTATCCCAATGGCACAACCGGGCAGCCCCCGGCCTTCCAGACGCAGAAGCAGGCGATGTTGCTCCAGGGGAGCTGGTTGATGGGGGATTTCTACGCCTGGGATGGGCCAAGTTTCGAGAACTGGAACGTCGCGCCGCTGCCCGTTGGTCCTGGCGGCACGCAGGCCATCTCCGGCGACTGGCCCAACTGGGCTATTATCCCGGCCACCTCCAGACACCCGCAGGAAGCCTTTGAGTTTCTCGATTACCTGAGCATCTCCGGCATTCGCGTCTGGTTCAGTTATACTCCCGACCTGGGGGCCAATAAGGATTTTCCGCACAACCTTCTGCCCAGCGTCACGGTACAAAAACGCGGCAAAGCCTTCACGCAGGATGCGCTGGATTTCTTCTATGCGCAGCAGAAAGTTATCACGCCGATGTGGGACTCCCCGATTGAGAGCTTCGCTTCTGATCAGCTCTCTACAGCAATCACGCGCATTATGACGAAAACGGCTACACCGAAACAGGCTTTGAGCGACGCGCAGAATGCCTGCCAGAATCAACTGAATAACACTCTGTCCAAAAAATAGCGGGAGCACAGTGCGGGCACCTGTGCTGCTTACAGGCGCCTGAGCGAATGACAGATATCCGACCATGTACAGGAAAGGGGCTGCCGATGCAGTTTACACCACAGGAACTGGCGCTGTTAACATCTGAGGAACTGGAACTCCTTCCAACAGATGAAGATGTGGCCTTTTACCGGGAACACGGCTTCTACAAATCAAAAAAAATCTTCACCGACGCAGAAATTGCTATGGCTATTGCTGGCAGTGAGCGCTTTTATCGCGGCGAGCGCGATGCCACGCTCCCGCGAAATTTTAAGAGTGGCTGGCAACCTGAGGATGGCGAGCATGTCCTGCGCAAGAACGATTATGCTTCGTTGCGGAATAAGGAACTGACCGCTCTTATTCGCAAGCCCATTTTAGGGGCCATAGCCGCGCGCCTGTGCGGATCGCCCTCTGTGCGGCTCTGGCACGATCAACTGCTCTTTAAGCCCCCACTCGACGATCCCAATAAACCGGCTAACGTGGGATGGCATACTGATCGCCAGTATTGGAGAACCTGCACATCCGAACGAATGCTCACCGCCTGGATTCCCTTCCATGATTGCGATGAAAAGATGGGTACGATCACCATGATCGATGGGAGTAACCATTGGAGCGATGCCGCTAACGGATTGGATTTCTTCAACAACGATCTCTCAACGGTGGAGCAAGCGTCCCATAGTGCTGGCCGGCGGATTGTGAAGGTGCCCATCAATTTGAAGAAGGGCGAGGTCAGTTTTCATCATTGCCGGACCATTCATGGCAGCGGCCCCAATCTGAGCAGCCAGCCACGCCGCTCCATTGCTGTCCATATCCAGGACGAAGACAACCGCTCTCAACCGTTCCATTACCCGGATAGATCGGAAGTTACCTATGATGATCTGGACGACCTCTGCCGACGTATCGATGGGATACCCGATTACGCGGATCCTCGCATGTGCCCGCGCCTATGGCCGAGCTAACATTTCAATTTCACCAAATGAACGGCATAGGAAAGGGGGACGAGTGCTGTGGTTACGCTTCTCACCAGACAACACAAACATCAACGTATGAGTCCACTGCGCCGCCGCGAGGCGCGCGCAGGGTTCTTCTTCGTGCTTCCGTGGCTGGTCAGCCTGCTGGTCTTCACGATCTATCCGATCATTGCGACGATCTTCTTCTCCTTCACCGACTACAACATTATTCAGGCTCCGCACTGGATCGGGCTGGCGAACTACCAGACCATGTTTACCGCCGACCCGGACTTCTGGCGCTCGGTGGGCAACAGCGCCTACTACGCGCTCATCTCCGTACCACTGGGCCTGATAATGGCACTGTTGCTGGCGCTGTTGCTGAATGCACATGCCAGAGGCATCGGCATCTACCGTACAATATTCTACCTGCCGACGCTCGTGCCTCCGGTTGCCAGCACCATTATCTTTATGCTGCTCTTCACTCCCAACAGCAGCGGGCTAATCAACATGCTTCTGGGGATTTTTGGTATCCCTGCCCAGGGCTGGCTGACCGATGCTAACCAGGCCAGGCCGGTGCTGATCTTCCTGAGCCTGTGGGGACTGGGGGCGGCAACACTGATTTTCCTTGCCGGCCTCCAGGATATTCCAGCGACCCTGTTGGAGGCCGCGACCATCGATGGCGCCGGTTACTGGCGGCGCTTCTGGCACATCACACTGCCGCTGCTCAGCCCGGTGCTGCTTTTCAACCTGGTGATGGGGGTCATCTCCTCTTTCCAGGTTTTTACGCAGGCGCTGGTTGTCGGCGGCACCACTGGCGCGCCACAAGGTTCGACGCTGATGTTCATGGTCATCATCTACCGCAGCGCTTTCCGCTACTTCTCGATGGGCTACGCCTCGGCGCTCTCGGTGCTCCTCTTTGTGGTCGTGCTGATCGTGACATTGCTGATCTTCTGGTCGGCGCGCCTCTGGGTGTTCTATGAGGGAGGCCGCTCATGACTCAGGTGTACGAACGCGAGAGGGTCAGCATGAGCAGTCCTGCCAGGACGCATAAAGTTCCTGGCGTCAGATGGCGTCCCCGCCTGATCTCCACCGGCCGGCATACGCTGCTCATCCTGGTCTCGCTGATTTGCCTTATGCCGTTCTACTGGATGCTGATCTCGGCGTTCAAGGATAACGGCCAGATCTTCGCGGTGCCGATCAAGTGGTGGCCCGACCCTATTCACTGGGAGAATCTCGCACGCACATGGAACTCACCGGGCTTCCCCTACCTGCACATGCTGGGCAATAGCATCTTCTACTCCGTGACGGTGACAATTGGGACGGTGCTCTCGTGCGCGGCCGCCGGCTATAGCCTGGCGCGGCTGCGCTTTCCTGGCCGCAACCTGCTCTTCGTGCTGACGGTGGCGACGCTGATGATCCCGACCATCGTTACCTTTATTCCCACCTATGTCCTTTTCAGATATGCTGGTCTGATCGGCTCGTATGCTCCGCTGATTATCCCCGCCTTTCTGGGAAACGGCTTCTTCATCTTCATGATGCGTCAGTTCTTCCTGACCATTCCCTGGGAACTCTCGGAGGCGGCGAAAATGGACGGCGCCAGCGAGTTCCGTATCTTCTGGCAGATTATGCTGCCCCTGGTGAAACCGGCGCTGATCGTAGTCGCGGTCTTCTCGATCCTCTATACCTGGCAGGATTTCTTCGGGCCGCTGGTCTATCTCTCCGACCCATCGCAGTACCCGCTCTCGCTGGGCCTCTTCGCATTTCAGGGGCAGCGGACTACGGATTGGTCAGCACTGATGATGGGTTCGCTGCTGACGACATTGCCACTCATCATCGTCTTCGCCTTCGCGCAGCGCTACTTCCTCGAAGGCATTACCATGACCGGGATGAAGGGATAGCAAGGCATGTTCGAGCTGCAATTCAAGCTGGGCGAGGAGACGCTGCGCGGCCACCTGCACTCCCCCTCTGCGCCCACCGGGGCAGCGGCAGGTATTCTGATCATTCCCGGCTTTGCCGATACCGCCGTCGGGCCACATAACATGCATGTGGCAATGGCGCGCGCGCTGGCCGGAGCAGGCTTTGCCGTGCTGCGCTTCGATTACCGGGGCCAGGGTGAGAGCGACGGCGATTTTCGCCGCTTCACGGCCCAATCGGGCCTTGACGATGCCCGCCGCGCCCTGGCTGCCCTGCGCACCCGGCCGGGCGTGGATGCGTCGCGGCTGGCAGTGATCGGTTTCAGCCTGGGCGGCGCGCTGGCCTGCGAACTGGCCGCAGAGCATCGAGAAATCGAGGCGCTGGCGTTGCTGGCTCCCGTCGCTTATCCGCAGAAGGTGTTTCGCGCGTTCTTTACCGACCAGCAGCTCGCGGAGGCAGAGGCGCAGGGCTGGATGGACTGGCTGGGGTGGAGCGTTGGGAGCGCATTTCTTCCGAGTCTGGCCGGCCTGGATCCGCTCGCCGCGCTCACGCGCTCGCAGGCAGCCGCGCTCGTTATTCATGGAACAGCGGATACGGAAGTCCCGCCCTCAAATGGCGAAGCCTATGCCGCCCACGGCGCAGCTATTGAGTGGCTGAAAGGCGGAGACCATCAATTTTCGTCGGTGCGGCTGCAAGAGGAGGCGATCCACAGAACGCGCGCCTGGTTCCAGTCTCACTGGCCTTGAAGCGCTCGATAGCATCAGAAGTTCTCGTTGTCGCGCCATCGGGGGCTTTGAGAGGAGGAAACGATGAGTCAGAAGCGGGTCCAGGGGATTATCGGGTACGATAGCGCATACGTTATGGAAGCGTTTATGTATCGCTGTCACCCGCAAATCGCAAGAGTAGTTGAACTGATCCGCTCCGGCGCCATCCTGGCCTGCGCGCTGACAGGGACGCAGTTCAAAGCCGATCAAGCTGTGCGCGTGCCTGGCTCCGAAGGCAGCATTGAGATTCCCGATCCCTGGATACCGCCCGCCGGAGAAAAAGAGACGGCCACTTCATTGAAGGCGCTGACCATCGCGTTAACATAGGATTGCTCAAAGGTGAGTGTTGCGGCCATCGAAAGCGGCACCTGCTGCGCGTACTGACCGGCCAGGTAGCCTGCAAGGGTCAGGACGCCCTTGGCGTGGATCGGACCGGAGAGCCTGGCCTCACGCTCAATCGAGAGGACCGAGCCGCGACCAGGGGAGACGCGGGTGCTGATGCGCACAGGCAGGCCAAAGGCGTAGCCACTCAGGTCACTTTCGTCGCTGCGAAAGTCATCCAGGTGCTCCCCCAGCCCCCGGCGGCGGTCTCGCTCAACCCTTTGGTGCGTTGTGATAGCACTGTGAGCAGATAGTTGATGTTTGTGATGTTCCCGTAACACCCGGGCATTACCTTTCTATTGGAAAGGTAAGCCGGAGATGCTCATGGACATGACGAGGTGAGGAAGTGGAGTGAGCCAGAGCCTCGCCCTGCTCGGGCATACAAGCATGGGAAAAGAGGAATGCGGATGAAGGTAAAAGCACTGGATTATCCGGTGACGCCGTATTCGAAGATCAGACGTTTGATGGCGATCTCATTTCGTTTATCCCGCCACATGCCCTTGATCCACGGCTTGCTCGAAGTCGATGTGAGCAGGGCCGCACAGCAAGAGGCGCAAATCGTGAACGATAGCTTCAAAACAGCCGGCGGTCAGCCAGCGCTGCGTTTGCTGATACACAATTCACCAGGGCGGCAAGTTATGCGGCATCATGCGCCAACTCGCTCCCGTGCACACCAGAGAGTGCAAGCCATTGAACACTTCTCTCAGTTCAGAGTGTCGTTGTCCGGCACCTTCAGGCAACAAGCTCAACTACGGTGCTACGAAGGTCCATTCCTCGTCAGTGACATCAGAAGGATACGCTTTTCTGGTCGTCATACGACCATTTTACCAGCGGGTGGATATCGAGTCCCTAACAGACTCCAGGACGAGATATCCTCCCGTTACCTCAAAGAAAGGAGAAAGCGATGGCAGAAAGTGTCTACAAGGTCATTGAGCTGGTAGGAACCAGCCATGAGTCATGGGAGAAGGCAGCAGCAGCAGTTATCGAGGAGGCTTCCCATCACCTGAGAGATCTGCGGGTGGCCCGCATTGTCGAACAAGACATTCACATCGAGGCAGGCAAGCCGCTGACCTACCGGTTGAAAATGGAACTCTCCTTCAAGTACGAGCGCACTGTCGAAAAAGTGGTTGAGGAGGAGTCGAAAAAGCTTGCTGAGGCCGAGTGGTATGGATGAGGGAGCTTGAGCACAAGCTTGCTCGTGTCCTCACATAAGTGTTGACCACCCAAAGGGGTGGGTGCCACCTCTGCCCAATCACTTAGCGTGGGTGGGCAGAGGGAGCACTCCTGGTCAGCAAATAGTCGGGAGATCGGTTCCACCGCACCAGGATAAAGACGCTACGAACACCTTACTCCAACTGTTCGGCGGGAACAAAAAGGAAGTCATCTAGCCTGGTAGAAGTTTTGCTGTCCAGATAGCTGTCAAAACGCTGTAGATATCGTGTGAAGATGCTTTTTTTGATCGGCTATTGCCTTGATTTTCTTGAAAAATTCGTGTAATGTTTAATTCTCCACGTGTCCTTTTTCGGCAAGGAAAGACCGGTATTGTCACCCTCTCACGCTTAACACATGCCGTGGAAGTTCGTGAAAATTCGGGTTTGACCGCGTAACGTTGTCGATCTGGGGGTCAAAATGGGGGTCAAAAAGCGCATGAGAGCCATACGTAAGGCAAGCTCCTTACGTATGGCTCCTCCTTCTGGCATGACAGGGGACATGACGAAGAGCACCTTGCAGCCACGCGCTTGCGCCGGCAGCGCGGCCAGATCCAGATGCCAGTTCTGTTCTTCCACCAGGTCCGTAAACACCTGCACGCCATCGGCCAATCGCACGCGCTGCGCCATCCCGTTATAGGTGGGATTGGTGAGCAGCACGTGGTCGCCCGGGTTGACATAGCAGAGCAAGACATCGAGCATGGCTTCCCCGGCGCCGCAGGTGACGAGCACTTCGCCTTCTGGATCATAGTGCAGTCCAAGATCGGCCGCAATCCGGGCCGCAATAGCCTGCCGCAGTTCGGGGAGGCCATGCAGAGGTAAATAGCTATTATACCGATCCACGCCCACAGCCTCTCGGGTCGCCTGGATGGCCTCGGCTGGCGGTGGCAGGTAGGCA
>DATGLE010000045.1:0-60547 GCA_035294325.1 Ktedonobacteraceae bacterium
AAACTCGTTGCATACGGCGCTGATTAGTTCGAGAATTTGCGCCTGGACCGTCACGTCCAGCGCTGTTGTAGGTTCGTCCGCGATCAACAATTTAGGATTACAGGCCAGCGCGATAGCGATCATGACACGCTGGCGCATGCCGCCGCTGAACTGGTGCGGATAGGAATCGATGCGCTCGGAAACGGCAGGAATACCCACCTGGTCCAGCAGGGCCATGGCGCGTTTGCGCGCCTCGCTCTCCGATAATTTCAGGTGGATGCGTAGCCCTTCCGCAATCTGCTTGCCAACAGTCATCGTCGGATTGAGGCAAGTCATCGGATCCTGGAAGATCATGCCAATCTTGCCGCCGCGCACTTTGCGCATTGCGCTCTCTGGTAGTTCGAGCAGGTCCTGACCTTCAAAGTAGATGCTCCCCCCGGCGTATTCACCGGGGGGCTGGGCCACCAGGCGCATGATAGAGAGCGCGGTAACACTTTTACCGCAGCCGCTCTCCCCTACAATCGCAATCTTCTCGCCGGGCTTGACGGCGAAGTTCACGCCATCCACGGCACGCACCCGACCGGCCTTCGTCTTGAAGTAGGTCTTGAGGTCCTGCACTTCTAGCAGATACTCTCCCAAGTTGTTACTCCTTTTACACTTTTCACTACCAGTTGTTACCGTTCTGTCATGTAGGGATCGAGTGCGTCACGCAGGCCATCACCGACCAGATTGAGGGAGAGCACGGTGAAGAAGATCAGCAAGCCCGGAATAAAGACGAGCTTGGGATCAACGTCAACCAGGCCCTGCCCGGTGCTTACCAGGTTGCCCCAACTGGCGCCGGGAGGCTTGATACCAAATCCGAAGTAGCTGAGCACCGACTCTAGAATGATATTGGTGCTGACCAGCAGGGTCGCATTCACCACGATTGGCCCGATGGCGTTGGGCAGCATGTGGCGGAACATCATGCGGAAATCGCGCACGCCAATGGTGCGCGCCGCCAGTACAAACTCCCGCTCTTTGAGCGCCAGGAATTCGCCTCGTACCAGGCGAGCCGCGTACATCCAGCCGAAGACGGCGATCAGGATAATCACGCTCCTGGGAGTGCCATCCGAGAAAGAAGCCGACAGCACGAAGAGCAGCAGGTAAAGCGGCACCGAGAGCACAACGTCAGTGAAGCGCATGAGCAGGTTATCGACGATGCCACCATAATAGCCGGCGATAGCTCCCAGGGTTACTCCGATGAAGATCGCCATGAGCATCGAAGTGAGACCGACCAGCAGCGAGACCTGGCCGCCAGCCATCACGCGCGCCAGTTCATCGCGCCCCACATCGTCGGTCCCGAAGGGATGCGCGAGGGACGGCCCCGCGAAGGAGGCGGCCGCATTGGTCACATCGATAGCGTTCGGGTTATTGTGCCCGGTCAGCCAGGGACCGAGGAAGCAGAAGATAGTGAGCACGATCAGAAAGACGGCTCCAACGATAGCTGCCTTGTTGCGCAGGAAACGATCTAAAATGATACGCCCCTGGCTGCGCCGCTTCTGCACCAGTGCCGGCGTTAATTCAAGGAAGGAATCGAGTTCGTCCTCCCGGGTGGGTGTGGTATTGATGCGTTCCGATATATCCATGAGTCTCTCCTTCTCTCACCCGCTTATGAGTAGCGAATCCGAGGGTCCATCACTCCATAAAGGATGTCGGCGATCAGGTTAAAGGCGATCACAAAAGCGGCGCTGAGCATGAGCATCGCCAGCAGCACCGGGTAGTCGCGCCGGTCGAGAGAATCGAGGAAGAGCGATCCCATCCCGGGCCAGGCGAAGACGCCCTCGGTGATCGTGGCGCCCCCGGCCACCGCTCCGAAGTCCAGAGCGACGACGGTAATCAATGGAATGACCGCGTTCCGCAGCGCGTGGCGGAAAAGCATAGAGACTGTGCCAACGCCTTTGGCACGCGCTGTGCGCATATAATCTTGTTTAACCGTTTCGATCATACTCGAGCGCATATAGCGGTTCCAGCCGGCGATAAAGGAGGCAGCCAGCACCAGCATCGGCAAGAGCAAGTGTTCGAAGTGGTCGAAGAATGCCTCGACGGGTGAAAAGCTGTAGCCAAGCGTGGCTGTGCCCGATGCCGGCAGCCAGTGGAGCTGGACGGCGAAGATGTCCTGCGCGAAGACGCCAAGCAGGAAGATGGGCATGGCGATTCCGAAGTAAGAGATCGTGGTCAGAGCATAATCGGTCAGAGTCCCCTGGCGCACGGCGGATACGACGCCGATAACGATAGCGAGAATGAGTGCCAGTACCAGCGCACTCGCGAACAGTTCCAGTGTCGGAGGGAAGCGCCGTCCCAGAATGGTAATCACCGGCTCGTTGGTCACGAAGGAGAAGCCAAAATTGCCGGTGAGAGCGCTGCTTATCCATTTAAGATATTGTATGGGCACCGGGTCATCCAGTCCCAGACGCGCCCGCAAAGCGGCTCGCCCCGCAGCCGTCAGATGTGGATTGAACAGCACTGCTTCTGGTCCACCAGGCAGGAGGTGGATCAAAGCGAACATGCCAATCGAGACGAAGAACAGCAAGGGGATAGCCTGTAGCAGCCGCCTAATGATGTATCGTCCCATAGATACATACCTCCAAGCGTATAAAAAAAACGCGGGTTCAGCCGACGAGCGTTAGGCAGGAAGAACAGAACGTCAGAGATAGTATAGCACATTTTTGAAAATTGTGTAATCATTCTTTCCGGCTCTACAGGGCTTTTGCAGAAGTTCTGTAGAGCCGGAAGGTTTTTCAGATTACATTAGCACTTGCCGTTATCGCACCACCACTGCCAGATGTTGACAGTCTCTGACGCGCCCATTGGACCGGGCACGTAGTTGTGGGTGATGGTCTTTGCCATCGCCATGTCTGGCGGAGCATAGAGCACGATGAACGGGAAGTCCGTCAGCTCGATCTGATGGATCTGGTCGAAGATCTGCTGGCGCGCCGTCGGATCGACGGTCTGCTGCTCTTTCTTCAAAAGTTGATCCATCTGGTGGTTGCAGTAGAACGAGAAGTTCTCGCCATGCGGCGGGATCTGGTCACAGGCCAGAATCGAAGCGTCATCGGGATCATAGGTGAAGCTATCCTCAAACTCGGCGAGATCATACTGGCCGGGCTTGCCGCTGCTCAGGAAAGTCCCGAAGAAGGTGCTGGCCGGGTAGTTCTGGATGTTGATCTTGATACCGATCTGCTGGAAATCCTGCTGGAGAATCAGTTCGTCGTCCTCGCGCCACAGGTTGTTGGCTGTGGTCGAGTACTGGAAGACCAGCTTCTGCCCGTTCTTGGAGCGGATACCGTCCGGTCCTTTCTTCCAGCCATGCGCATCGAGCAGCTGGTTCGCCGCTGCCAGGTCGAATTTCGGGCAGGGTGCGTCGGCCTGGTAGCCGGGGTTGAAGGCGGTCCCATGATCGGTACACAGCGGTTCGGCGAAGCCACGCCTGGCTGTGGTGATGAGGGCGTTGTGGTCAATCGCCATCGCCATTGCCTGCCGCACCTCCGGGTTGTTCGCCAGGATCTTGTTGTTGAAATCGAGGTAGATCGCCTCGAAGTTCGCAATTTTCGGCGAATGGGTGAGCTTGTAGTTCGAGAGTTTCTCATAGGCCGGGACCTTACTCACATCCAGGAACCAGGAGGAGTCGATGGTGCCAGCTTGCAGGTCCTTGAGGATGGTGTTCTGGTCGGGCACAATGCGGAAGACGACGCTATCCAGATAGGGATAGCCCTGGGAGGCCAGGTAGTACTTCGGGTTGCGCACGACGGTATAGTGGTCGCCGGGCTTGCTTTCCTTCATCATGAACGGTCCGCTCACGACTGACGGGTTGAGGTTGTCGGGCGACTTGGTGATGGCGTCGGGGGCCATGCTCTGGAAGTGGTGCGCCGGCAGTGGAGCGTTCAGCCCATCGGCCCAGATAGAAAGGAAGGGAGCGAAGGGCTGGCTCAGATGGAAGGTGATCGACAGATTATCCGCCGAGAGCGTGGTCGACTGGATCAGGTTGAAACCGACGGTGCTGGCCGCCGCGAACCTGGGATTGGTCCAGGTCTTCCAGGAGTAGTCCACGTCGCGCGCATCCTCAGGCTGCCCATCAGACCAGACCAGGCCCTTGCGCAGATGGAAGGTCCACGTTTTATAGTCCGAACTGATCCCCCCGTTGGCGACAGTGGGCATCTCCGAAGCAAGGCCGGGATGCAGAGTTCCATTCGAGTCGCCATAGAAAATCGGGGTGTAGATGGCCTGGTCTACCATGTCGGAAAAGGTTTCGGTAGAGGCGTTAGGGATCAACGAATCTGGCTCCTCGTACAGGTCGTCAACCCAGGTGCCCCCTTTGACCGGGGCCGCGCTGGACGAGGATGTTGAACTACTGTTTGTCGGTGTGCCACATGCACTCAACAGCAGAATCAGCGCTGATGCGAGCGATATGGCGATCATAAAGATCGAGGGTACAGGTCGCCTGGGCATCATGTCCTCCTAAAGAAATGACATACCTACCTGTAGGGAAAGCCGTGACCGGTGTGGGAGGAACACTCTCTTTCACCGTTGCACGGGCGATACAGGGCGCCATACGACTTCAAAAGTAGGAACAGCACTCTGAAAGTCATCATGGCACGTTTTCACACACTATCTGTACGTCACTGGCGGTATGAATTCTCACAGGCGCACTTTCTCAGAGGATATCTGATGCTCAACGGCCTGGCCCGCTCTCACCCGGCGTTCGCGCGGCTGCGCCGCACCATGAATAGGAGATGAGTTGTGCAAAATGCGCTGCGCGCATTTTGCACAACTCATCTTCCAGGAGGTGAGCGCCGCAGGCGCGAGCATACTCCATCTCTACGGGCGCACCGAGAAGGATGGAGAGAGATCTCCCAGGAGGTGAGCGCCGCAGGCGCGAGCATACGCCGATATTCGGGAACGGGAGATGAGCAGAATATAAAAGTAGAGGCAGAGCTTAGCCCTGCCTCTACCCGTGACAGACTACATTAACATTTGCCGCCGTCGCACCACCACTGCCAGTTGTTGATGGTCTCGGACGCACCGCCGGGAGCCGGCGAGTAGTTGTGCGTGCCCTTCTTGACCATCGCAATGTCGTAAGGCCCGTACAGCACGATGAACGGGAAGTCCGTCAGGTAGATCTGGTGGATCTGGTTGAAGATCTGCTGGCGGGCATTCGGATCAGCCGTCTGCTGCTCCTGATGATACAGGGCATCCAGTTGATGGTTACAATAGAAGGAAACGTTGAAACCATTGGGCGGGATCTGATCACACTCAAAGAGTGTAGAATCATCAGCGTCGTAGGCGAAACTGGTCTCAAACTCGGCGAGATCGTACTGCCCCGGCTTGCCACTTGTCAGGAAGGTCCCGAAGAAGGTGCTGGCCGGATAGTTCTGGACGTTGATCTTGATCCCGATAGCCTGGAAGTTTTGCTGGAGAATCAGTTCGTCGTCCTCGCGCCACAGGTTGTTGGCTGTGGTCGAGTACTGGAAGACCAGCTTCTGCCCGTTCTTGGAGCGAATGCCATCGGGTCCTTTCTTCCAGCCGTGTGAATCAAGCAACTGATTGGCGGCGGCAGGATCGAACTTGGGACAGGGGGCGTCTGGCTGGTAGCCAGGGTGGACCGGAGGCCCATGATCGGTACACAATGGCTGGGCAAAACCGCGTCTGGCCGTAGTGATGAGGGCATTGTGGTCAATCGCCATTGCCATCGCCTGCCGCACCTCCGGGTTGCCCGAGAGGATCTTGTTGTTGAAGTTGATGTAAATGGCCTCGAAGTTGCCGGTGTTATGCGCATACGAGAGCGTGTAGTTGGAGAGCTTCTGGTAAGCAGGCGCCTTACTCACATCCAGGAACCAGGAGGAGTCGATGGTGCCGGCTTGCAGATCCTTGAGGATAGTGTTCTGATCTGGCACGACTCTGAACACTATACTATCCAGATAGGGATAGCCCTGGGAGGCCAGGTAGTACTTGGGGTTGCGCACCACGGTGTAGTGGTCGCCGGGCTTGCTCTCCTTCATCATGAAGGGGCCACTCACGACTGACGGATTCAGATTGTCCGGTGATTTACTGATGGCGTCGGGAGCCATGCTCTGGAAATGATGGGCTGGCAGCGGAGCGCTCAGGCCGTCCATCCAGGCGTCGGCGATAAAGGGCGCGAAGGGCCGGCTTAGATGGAAGGTGATCGACAGATTATCCGAGGAGACCTCCGCCGATTGGATCAAATTGAGGCCAACGGTACTGCCTGCTCCGAACTTGGGATTGGTCCAGGTTCGCCAGGTATAGTCGACATCCCTGGCATCGTAAGGCTGCCCATCGGACCAGACCAGGCCCTTGCGCATGTGAATGGTCCAGGTCTTGAGGTCCGAGCTGATGCCGCCATTGGCCGTCGTCGGGACCTCGGTAGCCGCTGCCGGTGTGATGACGTTATTCGGGGTGCCGACAAAAAGCGGGGTGTAGAGGGTCTGATCAACCATGTCGGAAAAGGTTTCTACAGACGCATTAGGGATCAACGAATCTGGCTCCTCATACAGATCGTCGATCCAGGTACCGCCTTTGACCGGTGTCGAACTGGTGCCCGAGGATGTGTTGCCACTGGTGGTCGGTGTGCCACAGGCGCTCAACAGCAGGATCAGTGCTGACACGAGGGAAAAGGCGATCATGAAGGTTTGGGGTCTAGGTCGCTTGAGCATCGTGTCCTCCTAAGAAAATAACATTTCTGATTTTGAGGAACTGGACTTCCTCATCATCATCTGGTGCAAGTGTGTGGGAGGTAGCAGTCTCCCCTCACGCTGCTCGGGCGATAGTGGACGCTATACAACTTCAATACCACAGCACCCTGGAAGTTATA
The DNA here is from genome assembly GCA_035294325.1 of Ktedonobacteraceae bacterium. Taxonomy (GTDB): domain Bacteria; phylum Chloroflexota; class Ktedonobacteria; order Ktedonobacterales; family Ktedonobacteraceae; genus DATGLE01. Next base: position 6,845 of record DATGLE010000045.1, read on the forward strand.
ATAGCGCTTATATGGTAATACGTCACTGGCGTTGAATTTCTCACATGTATTCTTCTCTCTCAGAAAGCACTTGCACAGCGTCGCTGCGCGCTCGCTAAAGAAAAAAGGAAAGTGCAGGAAGGTTGATCCCTTCCTGCACTTTTTCTATGGCAGAGCTTACACTATGCCGGGCATTTGCCGCCGTCGCACCACCATTGCCAGATGTTGACGGTCTCGGACGCACCCGCCGAAGAAGGCGAGTAGTTGTGCGTGCCCTTCTTAACCATCGCCAGGTCATAGGGCGCGTACAGCACGATGAACGGGAAGTCCGTCAATTCGATCTGGTGGATCTGGTTGAAGATCTGCTGGCGGGCATTCGGGTCGGCCGTCTGCTGCTCCTGCTTCAAGAGCTGATCCATCTGATGGTTGCAGTAGAACGAGAAGTTCTCGCCATGCGGCGGGATCTGGTCACAGGCCAGCAGGAAGGCATCATCGGGATCCAGTGGCGTCGTGAACTCGAACTCGGCAAGGTCGTACTGGCCGGGCTTGCCACCGCTGAGGAACGGTCCGAAGAAGGTGCTGGCCGGGTAGTTCTGGATGTTGATCTTGATACCGATGGCCTGGAAATCCTGCTGGAGGATCAACTCATCATCCTCGCGCCACAGGTTGTTGGCTGTGGTCGAGTACGGAAAGACCAGCTTCTGCCCGTTCTTGGAGCGGATGCCATCGGGTCCCTTGACCCAGCCATGCGAATCGAGCAACTGGTTCGCGGCGGCGGGATCGAACTTCGGACAGGGGGCATCGGGCTGGTAGCCAGGATGAACTGCCGGTCCGTGGTCGGTACACAATGGCTGGGCATAGCCGCGTCTGGCCGTGGTGATGAGGGCATTGTGGTCAATCGCCATTGCCATCGCCTGCCGCACCTCCGGGTTGCCCGAGAGGATCTTGTTGTTGAAGTCGAAGTACATCGCCTCGAAGTTGCCGGTATTGTGATTATACGAGAGCGTGTAACTCGAAAGCTTCTGGTAGGCGGGCGCTTTGCTCACATCCAGGAACCAGGAGGAGTCGATGGTACCCGATTGCAGATCCTTGAGGATGGTGTTCTGGTCGGGCACAATCCTGAAGACCACGCTATCCAGATAGGGATAGCCCTGGGAGGCCAGGTAGTACTTGGGGTTGCGCACCACCGTGTAGTGGTCGCCGGGCTTGCTCTCCTTCATCATGAACGGTCCGCTCACGACTGACGGGTTGAGGTTGTCGGGCGACTTGGTGATGGCATCGGGGGCCATGCTCTGGTAATGGTGCGCCGGCAACGGAGCGTTCAGCCCATCTACCCAGAGGGTGGCAAAGGGAGCGTAGGGCTGGCTCAGGTGGAAAGTGATCGACAGATTGTCCGAGGAAACATCCGCCGAGGTAATCAGGTTGAAACCGACGGTGCTGGCCGCCGCGAACTTGGGATTGGTCCACAGCTTCCAGGAGTAGTCCACGTCGCGGGCATCGTAAGGCTGCCCATCGGACCAGACCAGTCCCTTGCGCAGATGGAAGGTCCAGGTCTTGGCATCCGAGCTGACGCCGCCATTGGCGATGGTCGGGATCTCGGTAGCCGCTGCGGGCTGGAAAGAGTTATTCGGGGTGCCGACAAAGAGTGGAAGATAGAGGGCCTGGTCTACCATGTCGGAAAAGGTTTCGGTAGAAGCGTTAGGGATCAACGAATCTGGCTCCTCATACAGATCGTCGATCCAGGTGCCGCCTTTGACCGGTGCTGAGCTGGTGCCTGAGGATGTGTTGCCACTGGTGGTCGGTGTGCCACAGGCACTCAACAGCAGGATCAGCGCTGACACGAGGGAAAAGGCGATCATGAAGAATTGAGGTCTAGGTCGCTTGAGCATCGTGTCCTCCTCATAAAAAAAGGTAATAGCGTTTTTTTGAGGATCATCCTGGTGCTACAAACAGGAAATCTCCTCCGCTAGAACCCCTGCGTGCTTGCATAAGCAAATCAGGCAAGTGGCATGAACAGATAGACTGCGCTGCACGACTTCAACAGCCGGCCTCACGAAGTTGAACTGACGTGCATCATATATACTACGTCATCTATAAGCTCTTTCTCACAGGAAAGGCGGCGAATTTCTCTCCTCTGTGAGAGCCACGCTGCGTCCGATAGTAATAAGCAAGCAGGTTCTCAGCCCTGCCATTGCTCGCGCCTGCTGCGCTCGCCAATGGAGTTTGTATTGTGGGACATGCGCGAAGCGCATGTCCCACAATACAAACTCCATCCCGGGCGCGGCGGGGCCGCGCGAACGGCCTGTCAGAGAAGGTGAGGCCGCTGAATGTCAGACTCTCTAAAAAAAGAGGTGTGCGATGATGTATCGGCCCAATAGATATGATAAAGAGGTGCGCCAGGCCGTATCTCTGGCTCGCGAAGAGGCCCGTCGTTTACGGCACAGGGTGGTGAGTACCGAACACCTGCTGCTGGGCCTGCTCAGACTCAAAGATCCGGTCATCGAAGGATTGCTGGCCTCTTTGCGGATCAGCAGTAAACGCATTGCTCTGGCGCTGGATTTTGTGATGGGGCGCGGCAGCAGGATTATTCTGAGCGAGCCGGTGCTGGGAGCGACTGCGCGCGCCACGCTCGAACGCGCGGAACAGGAGGCCGCCGCCGAGCAGGCGCAGGTGGTGAGCGTGGGACACTTGCTGCTGGCTATTCTTGGGGAGGAGGATGGGGTTGTAGCGGGGGTGCTGGAGAGTTTTGGCCTGTATGTCGAGGCCGTGCGCCGCCAGTTGAGCGCGCTGGTCAGTCGTGGGTACGAAAACCTGCAACTCACTCTGTACTATCAGTCACGCTATGAAACCACCCCTGCTTTGAATCAGCTTGGCCGCGATCTGACGCTGGCCGCTCTGGCGGGCGAACTTGATCCGGTGGTAGGGCGTGAGGCCGAACTGGAGCGCGTGGTGCAGGTTCTATCGCGCCGCGCGAAAAATAGCCCCGCATTGATTGGCCCCGCCGGATCCGGCAAGACGGCCATTATCGAAGCTCTGGCGTTACGCATCGTGCAGGGCAAGGTGCCCGATAACCTCCAGCGCTGCCGGGTTGTGGCCCTGGATATCGGTCTGCTTACTGTAGGTACACGCTTTCGTGGCGATTTTGAAGAGCGTTTAAAACTTATGATGCGTGAGATAATGAGCGCGCCCGAGATAATCGTTGCCATTGATGAGCTGCACCTGCTTGTGCATACCGATGTCGCGGAAGGCTCCGTCGCCGCCGCCGATCTCTTCAAACCCGTTCTGGCGCGCGGCGAGTTTCGCTGTATCGGCGCGACTACTCCCGAAGAGTATCGCAAGACGATAGCGGCTGATCCAGCCCTGGAGCGTCGTTTTCAGCCCGTGACGGTCGCGGAAGCGACCGCACATGAAACCCTGGCGATCCTGCAAGGTCTGCGTTCTCACTACGAGCGTTTCCATCGCGTCGCTGTGAGCGATGAGGCGCTGGTAGCGGCTGTGAAGCTGTCCGCACGTTATATCCAAAGCCGCTGTCAGCCCGATAAAGCCATCGATCTGATCGACGAAGCCGCCGCTCGCCTGTGTATGCAGCGCTCTGCCGCACCCGACGATGTGCGACAACTCAGGGATAAGATCGTGAGCGTGCAGCGTGAGAAGGATGCGGCCATTGCACTGTGTGACTTCCGGCAGGCGCTGGCATTGCTCAAGAGCGAGCGGGCGCTCCGCAAGTCGCTCTGGCAGGCGGAGGCCGATTGGTATGTTCAGAGTCGAAAACAACGCCCCACTATCGAGACGCGGCATATTGCCGAAATCGTTGCTATGCAGACAGGCATTCCGGTCATGCAGATTACCAGCCGGGAGAGCCATCTTCTGCTGCATCTGGAAGATGTCCTGCGCAGGCGCGTGATCGGACAGAATGCCGCGCTGCAAACCCTGGCGCGCGCGATACGTCGTGCGCGTGTCAACATCAGGGATGGCCGTCGCCCCTGCGGCTCGTTTATCTTCGCCGGACCAACCGGGGTCGGTAAGACCGAAACAGCGCGCGCGCTGGCGGCAACGCTTCTGGGAGATGAAAAGGCGCTCATCGAACTGGATATGTCGGAGTTCATGGAGAGCCACCATGTCTCCCGCCTGATTGGCGCTCCACCGGGATATGTGGGCTACGAGCAGGCCGGCCGGTTAACCGAGGCCGTGCGCCGCCGCCCTTATAGCGTCGTGCTCTTTGACGAGATTGAGAAGGCGCATCCGCGTGTCCTTGATATCCTGCTCCAGATCCTCGATGATGGTCGCCTCACCGATGCGCGCGGCCAGAGCGTGGATTTCAAGAATACCTTTATCATTATGACTACCAATGCCGGATCGATGCCGCTCGCGCAGTTCCCTATGGCTTTCACCTCAGGCCGGCAGGAAGAACATCAACGCCGCGCAGCGCGGATCCAGGGAATGTTGGGAGTGAGAGATCTGCTCCGGCCCGAACTACTGGATCGTATTGATGAGGTTATCGTTTTCGATCTATTGAGCAAAGAGCACCTGCGTACCATTGTCGATCTGATGATTGTACAGACGCAGCAGCGCCTGGCGGAGCAAGCGATAGAGGTGCAGGTGACGGATGCCGCGCGCTGGCTGCTGGTGGAATGTGGCTATGATCCGTCCTGCGGCGCGCGCCCGCTGCGCCGCGTGGTGCAGCGCATGCTGGAAGATGCGCTGGCCGACAGAATCTTGCGGGGCGTTCTGCGCTCCGGCGATACTGCCCTGGTAGATGCTTGCGATGGCACGCTCTTCCTCAATATACAACCCCTGGAGCATGACTGATTCCCAGCACATTCGCTTGCTCTCTCCTCAAGCGCGCTAAAGCCGCGCGAAGGCCCGGCCAGAGTGAGTGAAGATGCTTAGCTTCAGACATCCTCTTAAAAGTATGTTAAAAAAATGGCAAAAGCCGGGGTAGTGTTTTTCATTGGTTGACGTTTTCGTTACAAGCTGTTACCATAAAGATTAGCGCTAATCAATAAGCGGCAATATTAACGATTGGGAGCAATAGGCGTGCAGGATTCACAGCGCTGGCGTGAACTGCTGGGAAAGATCATCAGGGATACGCAAGAAAAGCAGAGGATTGCTAACGAACTGGGGATAAGCTCTGTCACCTTGACGCGCTGGGTGGCCGGAGAATCCAGGCCGCGTCCCCAGAACCTGCGTCTGCTGATTAATGCTCTGCCCGATTATCGCCGCACATTTCTTGAATTGATCCCCGAAGAGTTTGGCTCCTCAATCAGCGAGGTGGTGGATGTTGATAAGACCGAGCTTGAAATCCCTTCGGTCTTCTATGCTCGTATTTTGAATGCACATTGTACCCTGCCCAGAATATTGCACTTCAGCTCGATCAGCGATGTGATCTTGCAACAGGCGCTCAAGCAACTCGATCCTAATCGTGTAGGCATGGAGATCACAGTGGTGCAGTGCATGTATCCCACGCCTGAAGGCAGGATTCGCAGCTTGCGCGAGAGTATCGGGCGCGGCACACCTCCCTGGAATAGAGAGCTGGAGCAGCGAACGCTCTTTCTTGGCAGCGAGTCGCTGGCCGGCTACGTTGTATCTACCGGGCGCGCGCGTGCCATTCAGAGCCGCTCGGAAGGCGAGAATCTCTTTCCCGCGCGCTGGGTGGAATGGGAGGAGAGTGCAATGGCGCACCCGATTATGTTGTCGGATACTATCGCCGGCTGCCTTCTGATCTCCTGTACACAGCCCGACTATTTCGTCTCCGATGCGCGACAGAGGTTGATCCAGCATTATGCGGAACTGCTCTCGGTTGCCTTCGATCTGGAAGCCTACTATCCACTGAGCAGTATCGAGCTGGGGAGGATGCCGGCTTATGATATCCAGCGCAAATACCTCGCAACCTTCCGCCAGCGCACTTCGAGTATGATGATCCAGGCGCGCGTGAGCGTCCCCGAGGCCGAGCGCATGGTGTGGCGGCAGATCGAGGAGGAACTGCTGCGCGCGTCGTATGCCGGCGGATAATATGTCCAGAAAGTTCATCATTCGCTGGCGCCCCCTGGCCCTGTGCGGTCTGGCGCTGCTTGGCTTCGCCCTGCGCCTCTACGGTCTGAACTGGGATCAGGGAAACAGCTTCCAACCCGATGAACGGCAGATCCTCTTTCATGTTACCACGCTCGCGTGGCCGGTAAGCCTGGCGCAATTCTTCAATCCCGCACAATCCCCCCTCAATCCGCATTTCTTCGCCTATGGCTCTTTTCCACTCTACCTCCTGGCGCTGTTGGGAAGCCTGCTCTCCCATATCTCGCCGGCGTTGAGATCGTTTACAGGTCTCACGCTGGTTGGTCGTGCGCTGTCGGCGGCCTTCGATAGCGGCACAATCGCGCTGACGGGCTGGCTGGCGCTGCTGCTGGTACGCGATGATACGCCCGGGCGGCCTCACGCGTGGAGCGTGGCGCTGCTTGCAGCCGCGCTGGTTGCGTTCACGCCCTTTCAGTTGCAGCTTGCGCACTTCTACGCCGTTGATACGCTGCTACTCTTCTTTGTGATGCTGACCATTGTGGCCTGCGTCGCGCTGGTCACTGCGGAGAGGCCGCTGCTCTGGTCGTTTATTGCGGGGACAGGCTATGGCCTGGCGCTGGCGACAAAGTTTAGCGCCGCGCCTCTTGCCGTGCCACTGCTGATCGCGATCATGCTGCGCTGGCGACGCGAGCGGGATATCCTATCCGCGCTCAATGAGTTGCTTTCCGCTGCTCTGATCTGCATGGTGGCCTTTGTGGTGACACAGCCCTATGCAATACTCGATTGGCAGGAGTATATTACCCAGATCGTACAGCAGGGCGCGCTCGCTCGCGGCGTGCTCGACGTGCCATATACGCGCCAGTTCGCCGGGACCATTCCCGTTGTGTACGAACTGCGCAATATGGTGGTGTGGGGCATGGGGGTGACGCTGGGGCTGGCGGCCTGTGTGGCGCTGCTCTGGTTCCTCTGGCGGTTCTGGCGGCGCGCGATTCCTGCTTCCTGGCTGGTTATTTTCTCCTGGATCCTGGTCTACGGGGCCATTACCTGTAGTTTTTATGTCAAGTACATGCGCTACATGCTCCCTCTCTATCCCCTGCTGACACTGCTGGCGGCAGCGGGGCTGGTGGCCTTTGTGGGTAACGGGGGAAAATTTGTACGCGATAGAGGGAAAAAGGTGGAGACGGGAAAGACGGGTGTGGGAGAGGCCGGGACGGGGAAGACGGGTGTGAGGAAGACGGGTGTGGGGAAGACGGGTGTAGGAGAGGCCGGGACGGAAAAGAGGGGTGTGGGAAAGACGGGTGTGGGAAAGACGGGTGTGGGGAAGACGGGGATGGGAAAGACGGGTGTGGGAAAGACGGGGGCAAGCCCCGTCTCTACATTGCGGGAGGGAGGATTACGAGATGTAGAGGCGGGGCTTGCCCGCGCCCTGCCTGGATGGCGGGAGGGAGGGTTACGCGATGCAGGGGCAGGGTTTGCCCCCGTCTTCTCGCGTGCCTCCGGCGTGCGCTCTCACATCCGATCTATTGCGATCCTGTCTTACAGTCTTATCGCGCTGGTGCTGGGAGGAACGATCTTTCAAGGGCTGGCATTATTGAACGTCTATAGTGTGCCGAACACGCGCGTTGTCGCCTCGCAGTGGATCTATAGTCACCTGCCGCCGGAAAGCGTCCTGACCTACGAGCAGTGGGATGATCCGCTGCCTGTTCCAGTCGGGAATCACTATCCGCAGGAATATGTGCAGGCGACCTATATTGGTCCCGGCGGCCAGCCGACGACGGGCCTCGATCTCTACGATGATGACACGCCAGCGAAGGCGCGTATGCTCGCCAATCTGCTGCCCACTATCGACGCGATCACGATGGCCTCGGATCGCCTCGATAAGTCGATCCCGCGCCTGCCTGCTCGCTACCCGCTCACCATTCATTACTATCACCTGCTCTTCAGCGGCCAGCTTGGCTTCCACCTGGCCGCGCAGTTCGAGAATCGGCCCAATCTCTTTGGCATCACGCTCGACGATAGCAGCGCGGACGAGAGCTATTCGGTCTTCGACCATCCGACGGTGCGCATTTTTGTGCGCGACAATCCCTATCCCTACACGCCCGATCAACTCTATCAGAAGCTTATGGCGGGCGTGCACCTGCCCTCTCAGACATAGATTTTTTGCCTCTGCTCGTCTTGTCCCCCCTCTCGTGCAAATCCGTTTACGTGTTTGATTCGTGATAGAAGGCAATAGCAAGTATTCTTCTTGCTTCATCAGGAGGCGCGGGAACGCTCTCCCGCCATTATCGTTAGATTAACGAAGGAGTACAGATTTATGTTAGGAAGCATTCTGTGGGCCGTAGTCGTCATTCTGGTCATACTCTGGCTGCTTGGCTGGCTCGTGGTCCACATCGGCGGCGGCCTGATTCACATTCTGCTGATTATCGCCGTCATTGTGCTGCTCTATAACCTCTTTGTAGGTATGCGCAGGCGAGTATAGGTAAGTAAGGAAAGAAGACGGATGGGGCTGGCCCCATCCGTCTTCTTTCTTATAGGCTATGCTGCGATAGGAAAGATGGGGGAATGAACGCTACCTCAGCCGTTCATTATAAACAGCGATGCAACCAACGCAGCAATTTCAACGTCATTTAGTATAGATAAATGGCGTGCCTCTTTATGCATGCGCTGTTGTTAGAGAAAAGATATGTTCGAGCTATTTCAGATGTGGGCGCTGGTGGAAGTGGTGGGGCTGGTATGTGTCCCGCTCACCGTGACCGTCTTTCATAATCTGCCGGATCGCGGCTGGGCCTTCAGCAAGGCGCTGGGTATGGCGGTCTTCGCGTTCTGTGTCTGGCTGCCCCTGATGTGCATTCGCTCCCTGCCATTCAGCCGGCTCTTTATCGCGGGGGTTGCCCTCGTCCTGTTGATTCTCGCATTCGTCGGCATGGTGCGCGTGCGCCATGCCGTGGCGAAGTTCGTGCGCCTCAATGTCGCGTATATCGTCGTGACCGAGGTGATCTTCCTGGGCATGGTCTACCTGCTGGGCTGGCTGCGCTCCCTCGGACCGGATATCCGCTCCTATGAGATGTTCATGGATGAGGGCTTTATCGCGTCGATCATGCGCAGCCCGCATTTTCCTCCCAGCGATATGTGGTTCGCGGGCTACTCGATCAACTACTATTACTATGCCCACTATACTCTGGCGCTGCTGGCAAAGCTGCTCGGTCAATCACCGTCTATCGCCTTCAATACCGGCATCTGCATCTTTTTTGGCCTGACGGCGGTCAATCTCTTCGGTGTGGCCTGCAATATCGTCGCCTGGGCGCGACACCTGCGCCGACGCAAGCAGGCTGGCGAGCAGCAGGAGGGCGAGCGGCCCGATACAGTGCATCCATCGCTGCTGCGTGCGATCCCTTACGGCCTGCTCACCTTCGTGATGGGCGAGGTGCTGGGCAATCTCGCCGCCACACAGCAATGGTGGATCGCGCATGGCGATTGGGCATCGTATGACTGGTGGTCGCCCTCGCGTGTAATCAACAAGACGATTAACGAATTTCCGGCCTTTAGCTTTCTGCTTTCCTGCTTCCACGCACATGTGCTGACGCTGGCCTTTACGATTATGGCGATAGGCATGGCCTTCAATCTCTTCCTCGAACCGAACGGCGAGGGCTTCTTTGTCTTCGGGCGCGGCTGGCGCCTTGTTCTCACGCTGTGGGCTACGGCGCTCGTCATCGGTGGGCTTTTCGTGATGAACGGCTGGGATTACCCTACCTATATGGGCCTCGCGCTCGTCTGCATCGGACTCCAGCAATGGCTGACCTATGGGCGGCGCTGGAGCATGGCCCTGGCACTCGACATCTTCTCCGCCGGGGCCGGCCTGGTCGCGCTCTCGTTCCTGCTGTTTATCCCCTTCTACCTCAGCTTTATCTCACCCTCTCAGGGCCTGGGCCTCGTCGCCGGCGCTGACCGCACGCCCCTCTACGACGAATTCTTGATCTACGGACTCTTCATCTTTATCTTCCTCTCGCTCCTGGTGGCTAGTGCGGCCAGAACGCCGCTGTTCGAGCTGCCATCGCTGCGAGAAGACGATGGATCTGGACTGCTGCGCTCGCGTAAAGTCTGGATGATCGCGTTGCTGGTCTTGTTGCTGGCCCTGCTGCTGATACTTGTACTGATGCAGAATAGCGCGACGTTCGTGTTCGCGGCCAGCATTACTATCCTGGGCGTGGTGCTGCTGTTCTATAACATCGGAGATCGCGCTCATGCCTTCACGCTGCTGCTGGGCAGCACTGCATTCGCGCTGATCGCGGGCTGTGAAATATTCTTCCTGCGCGATGTCTTTGCCGCTAACTTTCCGCGCATGAACACGGTATTCAAGTTCTATTTCCAGGCATGGGCGCTGCTCTCTATCACCTCGGCGGTGGGCCTCTATTTTATTCTGGAGAACTTTCTACCGCGCAGGAACGTTGCTGTGCGCTGGCGCTGGCTGCGGTACGATCTAGGATTAGTCTGGGGTGGGGCGCTGATCCTGCTGCTGCTGGCGAGCATGGCGTATCCGCTCTCGGCGCCAGAAGCTCGCTATGCGCGTTTCAACCCTGAAACCGGAATGCACTACCTGCAAAGCAGCGGCAATCTCGATGGCCTGACCTATCTCAAAACCGATCCCGCCGAACCCGGCGATTATGACGCTATTCGCTGGCTGAACGCTCATGTTCAGGGTAATCCCGTGATCGTAGAGGCGATAGGCAACGATTACACTGCTTATGGGCGCGTCTCGGCCTTTACTGGTCTGCCGACGATCATGGGATGGGAGGGCCATGAATATCAGTGGCGTGCGAACTGGCTCAATAATACCGCCAACGCCATCGAGTTCAATCAGCGGGCGACAGATGTGGATCTGATCTATACCAGCCCTGATCCAAGCGTGGTGTTATCGACGATGGCCCGTTACCATGCCCGGTATTTATACGTCGGGCCATTGGAGTATGCAAAATATCCTACGGCGAACCTGCGTCGCTTTCGCACTTTTATGCAAGTAGTCTATAATGCTGAAGGCGTGACAATCTACGAAGTCAGATGAAGCCTGTCATCCTGAGCGGCAGTGAGCCGTAGCCCTGAGGAACGAAGGGGAAGGATCTGCGCGCCACCAGCGGATCCTTCGCTGCGCTCAGGATGACATGGGGTGCCCAGGCAAAAGGAGAGAGCAATTGGACACGTATAAAGCCAGGCGTCGTGAAGAAGGAAGAGATGTAGTGATGAGGAAAGAGATCGAGGATGTTGAGGGGGCTGAGAACGCCGAAGTTGCAACCACTAGCCCTCCCGGACAATATGAAGAGGAAGAGGAGGAAGCCGCGCGGCCCGAGAAAAGGCGGTTCTGGCCTCCCAGCCGCGACAATTTGCTGAACTGGGCGCCCTTCTGGGGCGTTATCCTGCTGGGGGCTGTTTTGCGTTTCTGGGGTCTGGGCGACAAGCCGCTGCATCACGACGAGAGTCTTCACGCCTATTACTCGCTAATACTGCTGCATAATAATCTGCAACACTGGATGAGCTGCTTCAATCCGGCGGTCTACTGCTATCGCTATGATCCGATGCTGCACGGGCCGTTCCAGTTTCATGCGATTGCGCTTGTCTACCAGATCTGCCAGTGGCTGGGTGTCTCCGATCATGGCGTAAATACCTTCACGGTACGTATTCCGGCGGCGGTGCTGGGGACAGTGATTATCGGTCTCCCCTACTTCATACGCGATTACATCGGCAAGATCGCGGCCTGGATAGCCGCCTTTCTGCTTGCGGTTTCACCGAGCATGGTCTACTTTTCGCGCTTCGCCCGTGAAGATATCTATATGGCCTGCTTCACTCTGCTGATGGTCGTTGCCGTGGCACGCTATGTACGGGACCGCAAAATGCGCTGGATTGTGCTCGCTGCGGTGGCCTTCGCGCTCTCCTACGCGACCAGCGAGGCGACGTTTTTGACGATTGCCGTCTTTGGTAGTTTCCTGGCCGCGCTGGTGGTATGGGAGATTGGCTTAAGCTGGCCGCTGCGCTCGCTCGTGGACACGGATGCTTCCTACACAAAATACTTGCCACGCACATGGGCGCCGCTTTTGCTGGCGGCCCTTGTCGTCATCGCGGCTCCACTGGCTAAAGTATTTTTTGGCGTTTTGCAGGCTCTATCCAGATACATTAATGATCCCCGGCATGTGCAGGCGGCCAACGCTTTTATGAGCAAGCTCAAGGGCGTGACCGTGCCCGTAGTGCTGTGGATCGGTATCCTGCTGTGCGTCTACGTCCTGGTCGTTCTGGTGCTCGAAATATTGGAGAAACTGCCTCAGACGAGGCAATCTGGCCTGGCAAAGCGTATCGATCCCGAACGACAGCCCTTGCTCGATACCATCCTCAATATGCCGTTGACCTGCTGGTTCTTCGCGCTGTTCTGTGGCTGGTTCATCTTCCTGGTCCTGTATACCGCGCTCTTTACCAATGTGAGCGGCGGCATCGGCGATGGGATCTGGCAGGGCCTGTATTACTGGTTGCAGCAGCAGCAGGTAGCGCGCGGCGATCAGCCCTGGTACTACTACTTCCTGCTGATCCCGCTCTATGAGCAGATCGGTGTGGTCTTTGGCCTGGTTGGCCTGGTGCGCTGCGTGCTCCGCCCCACGCGCTTGCGCCTCTTCGTGGCCTGGTGGTTTGTGGGCGATGTGGCGATCTATAGCTGGGCGGCGGAGAAGATGCCCTGGCTGATGATCTTTATGACGATGCCGATGCTGCTGCTGGCGGCAATCGGGCTTGAGCCTGGCGTTGTGGCGCTCGTCAATCTCATAAAGGGCTGGCAGGCAGCCCGCTCCCCTTCACAGTCAGAGGCGAGCATACAGGGAGGGGATGGCACAATGCTGCCCCCTCTGCCTCGTCCAAGAGTGAGCAGGGTCGCCGGTGGGATCGCGATCTTCAGTGCTGTGCTGGCGCTCTTGCTGCTGGCGCCGACGCTGCACAATATGTATGAGGTCTCGTATGTGCATGCCGCCGATGGCCCGCACGAGATGATGGTCTACGTGCAGACAACAACTGATGTCAATATCGTGATGGATAAGATCAATGCCGTCGATCAGAAGCTTGATGGCGGCCGGCATCAGATATCTATCGGCGTTATGGATGACGCGACCTGGCCTTTTGCCTGGTACCTGCGCGACTATCCCAACGTCTATTATCAGAATGGCTCAAATCACTGCAAGCTTCCCGATGAAAATTTCACGGTGATTATCGCCGGAGGGGACTGCCTCGCTGCGACGGAGATGACGTACCAGCGCACCTATGCCTACCACCAGTATCACATGCGTACCTGGTGGGATGAAGGCTACAAGCCGCCTCCCTGCGTGCCGAGCAAGACCAACGACTGCGCCGGTCAGCCGACATGGGGCGGCGTCGGCCCCTGGCTCTGGCTGAGCTACGGTGACAATCCGCCACCCGGCGCGAAATTCGATCTCGGACGCGCTGTCAATAATGTCTGGCAGTGGTGGTGGCAGCGCAAGGCCATCGGCAGCACTACCGGCTCCTACGATATGATGCTGCTCATTCCGAAAAACGTGGGCGTCGCTCCGTAGGGATTAATGAAGATCAACACTCAAGATCAGCAATGGGAAGGGATGATGGGACGGGGTAGGGGCGCGGCGCTGGCTGGGGTGGTTGGGTTGGGTGGTGGGGGCCAGAAGCAAGCCCGCTCCTGGTTGATCCACTTCATTAAACGAACCCTCTTTCGCGCAGGAAATCGACGAGGGTGCGGGCCAGCTCTTCAGGCGCACCCTCCACCAGCCGCGCCTTGCGGCCCGTCGTGCCGCCACTGATAATCTCGCCGATGCGCTGGTACGCACTGTGCCTGCTGTCGGGCGCGGCGATGCGGCGCGGGCGCGGGCGCGGCGTGTGTACTTCGAGCAGCGCTTCCTCCCGCGCTTCGTCCTGCCATGCCCTGTTCATGAGGCTCTGAACGTCGACGACGGGAATGCTGGCCCTGAGCGCGGAGAGGTGCGCGGGCAGCGATGGGTAACGCGGCTCGTTCAGGTCCGCTATGACGGTCAGCAGCAGCGGCAACCTGGCTTCCAGCACTTCGCGATAGCCCCGTTCAAGCCTGCGTGCAAGCTGCAACTTCAGCGGATCCCGCTCCTGTACGATCCTGAGCTGTGCTACGCCCGTGATCTGCGGCAGGTCAAGGTATTGCGCCAGCGCCGGTCCGACGATGCCCGATGCCCAATCGCTGGAGGCGTCGCCGCAGAGCACCAGGTCTGGCGTCACCTGCTGACCGGATTGAATGTATGCCGCCAGCGCCGCGGCTACGGTGAATGCTCCCCACGTATCGGCTGAAGAGTGCCAGAGGCGCACTGCCCTATCGGCGCCAATAGCCAGCGCGGCCCGCAGCGCTCCCTCGGCATCGCCGGGACCGAGCGTGATCGCCGTAATGCTGCCCCCCAGTTGCTCCTTGAGTCGTACAGCAGCCTCTATCGCACAGGCATCCGCGGGATTGAGGATCTGTACGAAACGCTCGCTATCTACCTGCTCGCTGATGGGATCGATATAGACCGAAGAACTGTCAGGTGCTTGTTTCACGCACACGTAAATATGCAACACGCTCTCCTTTCATGATGCGCGGAAACTCACACCCCAGCCGCCACGCGGATATTCCCACTCAATCGCTTTTCGTTCGCAGGCGACATAGCACGTCCCGCACTCAAGGCAGTGCTCGTAGGAGAAATGCATCTCGCCGCCGAGCAATTCAAAGAGGCCCGCCGGACAGACGTAGACGCAGGGCGTGGTGTCGCATTCCTTGCAGGTCTCACGATTGATGCGGATGTGCGGCTTCCTGTCAACCTTGAAGCGAACCAGCGCTAAACGTTCTTCTATCGGTTCCATATTATATATCCTGTATAGCCAGGTAGATTTCCATTAAAAAAAGAAAAAAGGGAAAAGCGGGAACACCCCGCGCCCCGCCAGGAGCTGCCGCCCCTGGACCCCACCTAGAATAACAATGCTCGCCCTGCCTGCCAGCCGTCGCGCAGCAATGTGCGTAACGGGACTTTCCCGCGCAGCGTATCGAGGACGGTACGCCCGATCTTGCGGCGCGGCCTGCCATCCGAATGAAATACATTTTCCGCCGCCTGGCACAGCAATTCAGGGTAGAGATTCTGCAAGCGTTCGTTGTTGACGAAGGCCGGCGCGTGGCGAAAGCGCCGCAGGTCCTGCAAGACAAAGCTGCTTTCCAGGCGTTTGCGGTAGCGCTCCATACTGCGCGCTGAGAAATCATGATTGGCGTGCGCCTGCTGCGCCGTTGCGGCTGCGGCCAGACCCGAAGCAATGGCGAAGTTCATACCCTCCAGAAAAAGCCCGGCGGCGAAGACGAAGCCCGCCGCGTCGCCCACGACCATGAAGCCGCCACGCGAGAGCCGCGGCAGCAGCGCATAGCCGCCCTCCGGGATCATGTGCGCCGAGTATTCCAGCGTCACGCTGTCGCGCAGCAGCGGAGCCACCGCCGGATGCCGCTTGAACTGGTCGAGCAGGTCGTAGGGCCGCGTCTTCTTTTCGGCGAGGGAGGCGATCTGGACGGCGACGCCGATAGAGAGCGTGTCGCGGTTGGTATAGAGAAAGGCGCCGCCCTTGACCTCGCCCGACGCGTAGCCAACGTATTCGTTGGTCATGCCCTCGTCACCGCTCAGATTGAAGCGCTCCTCGATAGTATGCGCGTCGAGGCGCAGCACCTCTTTGACGCCCAGCGACATCTCTTCGGCACGAAACTCGTGTTGCAGGCCCGCGCGCTTGGCGAGAAAAGAGTTGGCGCCGTCGGCGGCAATGACTACGGGAGCATAGAGGTCGCCATCCTCGCGGCGACAGCGCACGCCGACAACCTGCTCTCCCTGATAGAGCAGGTCATCAACAACGGTAGAGGTAATCAGCAGCGCCCCCGCCTCCTCCGCCTTCGCTGCCAGCCAGCGATCAAATTTAGGGCGCAAAATGGTGAAGCCGTTGTAGGGCGGCTGGTTGAAATGGCTGGTGCGAAAATCGATGGAGAGCGCCGATTCTGCCCCCAGGAAGGTGATGACGCGCCGCGTCAGAATGCGCTCGATAGGCGCCTCGTCCCAGTAATCGGGGAGCAGCCCGGCGAGCAGGCCGGGCGCGTAGAGGGCAGCGCCGGAGACGTTCTTGGCGCCTGGATATTCGCCTCGCTCGATCAGCGCGACCCGCAAACCAGCGCGGGCCAGCGCGAGCGCGGCGCTGCTGCCCGCCGGCCCTGCGCCGACAACGATGGCGTCAAATTGTGGCGTGTTCTCCATGACTGGTCCCATTGCGTGTTTGTTGATGGTGTGCCCTTAGCATTGAAACGATATCACATGCTTTGCGCGACAGCAAATTTTGTGACTGCTGCTTTATTTAGAGCGCATCGAATGCCGTGCAGCGCTCGGCCCAGTCGCGAAATGTTCCCTGCTTATCCCACCAGGGCGCGCCGTTCCTCTGGATGTATTCCCAGAGGATGGAGCGGTCTAGCAGCGTGTAGACGACAAAGCGCTCGACGAAGCCGGGGCGCGGCGGCCTCCTGTCAAGGTATGCCCGCACAAACTCGCGCGCCAGTTCCAGGCCATCGTCCCTTCCTGTTGGAAAATCAGTTGACTTCTCGGGATTTTGCTGATATCCTGCTTCCCGCTGGGAGGCGGCCGAAAGAGGAGGTCCCTGATCTTCTTTCTTTACTCCGTTTTGAGGAGACTGCAATATGTACATGCCAACGGTACGCGATAAATCCGTCTCCCCGTCGCCGAAATGCGCGCTCATCAGGTCGAAGACACCGCTGATACGCCAGCCTCCGGCATCGCGGACAGCAACAACATTGTCACGCTTGTAATCCTCCATGACAATGCATGGCTGAAACGGCTCATTGAGGGCATCGCGGCTGCGCGTAATGGCATTCTCAACCCAGGCGATATCATCGGCTGTCGTGTAGCCGTTGTAGCCGCGAGCGCGGGCGAGGTTATTGCGCAGACAGGCAATGACGCGCTCACTACAGGTGATTGGCGTAGGTGTGGACGCCCCGGCCCGCACAGGAAAGGGCCACGCCAGCTCGCGCGCAAGCTCAAAGGGCTGCACCGCATCGCTGGCGGCGTCGTAGCGTCCGGCAAAGGGCCAGGTCAGCTCTTGCATCAGCGCCAGGTTCTCGCCGAGCGCGCGGGCGATGCCGCGCCTGTCCTCAACATCGAGTTGCCTGTAGATCTCAGGATCGGCCAGTTGCAGGCCCGGCATACGTGGCATCAGGGCATAGCTCCAGCCAAAGATATCGCTTGCGGTGTCGACCAGGTAGGGCCAGGGAACGGGAACGCGGGTATGCTCGTGAAGCTGCCGCGCGTAGAATTGCTCGGTGGGAAATTGCCACGGGAAATGTGGAGCGCCGCGCAGCACGTACTCGCCCTTCGTGCTGGTCACGAACACGTTCTGTCCGAAGAGGCCAAAGGATATTGGTTCCGCACCTATAAACCTGCCGAGATCGAAGCGATCCAGCGCGGCCTGAAACTGCTCATCGGAAAGCGTGCCGAGCCGTTCGTTGTATCTTCTTGTAGCCATAAGTTCAGGTTGCTTTCATAGCATAGCTATCTTTTCAAATGCCTGATCGACAAACCATCTATGTCGTTCACGCATGACTTGCTCGTCTGTGGCCCATTCGGACCATTCGGCGGCTTTAGAGATTGGACGCAGGGCGGCACAGAGGTCCCAGTATGGGAGGTCAGTCACGTCGATGGGATTCATCGATAGATACTGCTGTGTGAAATGCTGCATGGCCTCGCTGCCGAACGCCCACAACAACTCCAGGCGACTGTTAGCCAGATCGGCGAGCGGATCGCCCTGCGCCGCGTCCTCCCAGTCGATGATTCCGGCGAGCCGCCCATCCTTCCACAAGATATTGCCGGGCCAGAAATCCCCGTGTAGCAATACTGTTCGGTTGCGTTGCGGCAGCGGCCAGACTGCTTCCAGCGTATCGCGAATACGCCCTTCGGCCAGGGACTCATCGACTATCGCCGGTCTCTGCCTCAGCTTCTCGGCGTAGATTTGCTTCTGACGTGGCAGAAAGGAGATATCCAGCTTCGAGCAATCGACACCATGAATCCTCGACAGGTGCGCTGCGAATTGAACGATATAATCGGATAGATCGGAGGGCGCGAACTCCGGCTCTCCCTTGATATATTCAATAACGATGCAGGGCGTGACGAAAATCTCGCCGGATTGATCGCAGTAATAAGGCTCCGGTGCGGCTACTCCCGCAGAGTGCAGGAATTGCAGCAGCTTGAATTCGTCGGCAGCTATCCTCGGATTGCGTTTATGATCCGCCGCGCCATGCTGGCGAACAATCATTTTTTGTGTCTGCCCATCAGGTCGCTCGATCTCAAGCGCCGTCACCAGCGCCGAGACGCCTCCCTGCAACTTCCACGAGCGCAGCAGCCTGCTCTGCGGGTCGATCTTGCGCACGAGCCGCGCGAATTTTTTGTCTTCTTGTGATTGCATTCCTATCCTGCCTGCGCTACCTCACCAATGGGATCGGCAAGGGAAAGGATGCCGGGCCAGGGTAGGGACGCAGCGCCGCCGCCCGGGGCAATGCCCTGTGACCTGTTTGCGGCGCAAGTCCGCCCCGCAACCCATCTGAACGGTTTGGGGATGGTAGGATAGGCGGACTTGCGCCGCGTCCCGGTGAGCGGGTTGGACATCCCCGGCGGCGCTGCGTCCCTACGCCATCCCAACGGTTCTTTCCATTGCCGAACCTGATTGTACCTGTTTATTATGCAACAAGCGCGGCCAGGCGGCGCACACCCTCCTCGATCTGCTCAGGTGTCAGGGCGCAGAAGGGGAGGCGCACGAAACGCTCGCCGCGATCCTGGCCCGCGCGCTCATCGAGCGGATCGGCGAAGAAGCCCCGGCCATCGGTCAGGATCAGGCCCGCGTCGCGTGCGCGGGCGAGCAGGTCGCCGGAACTGGCCTGCTGCGGCAGTGTCACGCTGACGAAGAAGCCGCCCTCCGGCTCCGCGAAAGGGATGCCCGGCAGGTGCGTCCGCAGCGCCGTGACGATGGCTTGCAGGCGTGGTGCATAGAGCTGCTTCAGCGCGGCGAGGTTGGAGGTGAAATAGCCGCGCCTGTGAAACTCGACGACGGCCGCCTGCGCGGGCAGCACGGGGGCGAGGATTGTGTCTTCGGCCAGCCCGGTCAGGCGCTGTACCAGGTCGAGCGGACCGATGAGATAGCCGACGCGCAGCGCCGGGCTGATGAGTTTGCTGTAGGAACTGAGCGTGATGACGCGGTTAGGGTTCAGGTCGCGCAGTAGAGGAAGCTCCTCGCCCGAGTAGCGCAGCGTGCGGTACGGGATATCCTCGACAAGCCAGAATCCGTGCCGCTCGGCCAGATCGACGAGGGCCTGTCGCTTCGCGGCGGAGGTTGTGACGCCCGCCGGGTTCTGGAAGTCGGGGACGATGTACATGAAGGCCGGCGTTTTGCGCGCCAGCGCTTTCTCCAGCGCTGCCAGGTTGACGCCATCGTGTTCCAGGGGAATGCCGGTGACGGTGGCGCCGCGCCGCCTGAAAGTTTTGATCGCCCTGTCGTAGCTCGGCTCCTCGACCAGCACCACGTCGCCCGGCGCAACGACCATTGCCGCCAGCAGGTCCTGCAAATGGAGTGAGCCGTTGCCTACCAGAATCTGATCGGCGGCCACGCCGTATTGTTCGCCCAGCATGCGGCGCAGCGGGAGATAGCCGCCGTTGTGCCCGTATTGCAGGATAGCCCTGCCTTCGGGGCCTTCCAGAACGGCCTGCATGCAATCGCTAATCAACTGGTTGGGCAGGGCCTCCATTGCTGGTACGCCCCTGGTAAAAAAGATCTGTTCGCTGCTTACCTGACTCGGACTCGGCATGATCGTTTATACTCCTTTTCTATCTACACTTGCTCGCACCTGCGGCGCTCGCCGGATGTTCTGTGCTGGTCTGTGAGACATGCGCTTCGCGCATGTCTCACAGACCAGCACAGAACATCCCTGGCGCGGCTCTGCCGCGCGCAGGCCAGGCGAATGAGAGCACCGGGGATCAGGCTCTCTTTACGAATGGGTAAGGACGATTTTTCCTTGCGGTTCGCCGGATGCCAGCAGGCGGTGTGCGTCCGCGGCCTGCTCAACCGGCATCGTGCGTGCGATGAGCGGCTTGACGGTCCCATCGGCGATCATCTTCAGCAGGCGTTCCTCATTGGCCGGGGAGGTGCGCACTCCCGTACCACCGCCCGTCACCTGTACACGTTTCAGGCGCCATACCTGCGTATCGACGTTCGTTTGCTGGCCGCCGAGATTGCCAATGAGAAAGATTCTCCCTTCGGGAGCGCAGGCATTGATACTGATTGGCAGCGTCGTGCTGACCAGCTCGATAACCAGGTTGACGCCGCCCTCGTTCTGGAGGACCTGCGCGACATCTTGCTGGCGATGGTTGATAACCAGGTTCGCGCCCAGATCGCGCAGTGTCGCGGCCCGCTCTTCAGAACTCGCCGTTGTCGCAACCCAGGCGCCCGCGTGCCTGGCAAATTGAATGGCGAATGAGCCTACACCACTCGAACCAGCCCAGATTAACACACGCTCACCGGCCTGTAAATGCCCGAGATCAAATAAGCTCGCCCAGGCAGTGGAGGCCGCCAGCCCGGCGCTCGCCGCCTGCTCGAATGTGACGCCATCGGGAATGCGAGCCAGGTCGGAGGCTGGCACGGCTATCATGCTCGCGTAGCCCCCACCGCCCTTCGCTGCCGGTGCGCGTGCGGTCATGACGCGCTCCCCCGCGCGAAATCCGTGGGCATCCTGCACGACAACGCCCACCGCCTCCAGTCCAGGCGTGAAGGGCAGATTGGCAACCGGCCTGCTGCCGTCGCGCTGAAAAAGATCGAGGCGATTGACCGTCGTCGCTTTTACCGCGACCAGCACATCCTCTGGACCGGGAACAGGATCGGGCACTTCCCGAAGCTCTAAAACCTCTGGCCCGCCATAACGAGCAAATTGTACCGCTTTCATACGATGCTTCTCCTTTTCTTTTTTATGATCTATTGTAGAATGGAAAATGCGCGAAGCGCATTTTCCATTCTACAATAGATCATTAGTTCTTCGCACGGCGGCGCCGCGCGAATGCCTTCCGCTCTCATGCACCGTTCGCGATATGCTGATCAAGCCATACATCGAAGTCGGCGACGCTGTTAAATGTCGCGAAAGGCTGTATAGTGGTGAGATGGTGGATTGTGGCTGTCTCGGACCAGCACGCGCCGAGTGGCAGCACGCCAGCCGCCGCCGCCTCTTCCATGTCGCTTGCGGCATCGCCAACGTAAGCGGCACAGCGCGGCTCCATCCGCCATGCATCGAGAATCTTGCGCATCGCGGCAGCTTTGATGATGGCCTTCGTGTCACCCACTTCCACAATATCGAAGTAGCGCGCGAGGCCAAGATACTCAAGCGAGAACAGCGCGCACTCCTCCCCTTTGCCGGTCACAACTGCCAGCGCAATGCCACGCTCATCGAGCTTGCGCAATATGTGTTCAATGCCATCAAAGGGAGCAGGGCATTCCGTGTGCAGTTTTTTATAGATCTCGAGATAGCTTTGAAAGGCGTCCTGCCAGCGATCAGGGATGGTGCGCTGAAAGATGCCGGCCTCGGTGGTGCCGAAATGCGACATCACTTCGCTCGCGGTGCAGGTGCGCCCGGTATATTGCTCGAAAACGTGTTGGTAAGCTCTAATACAGAGGGGAATAGTATTTGCCAGTGTGCCATCAAAATCGAATAATATGCCTTTAATGTTCATCCTGACTCCGTGATATCAATTCATGTTTAGTGATGTTCTTCCCTATGTAGGCGCGCGGCGATGATGAGGTTTAACAGTCAAGATCGGCCATGCCACCCACCCAACACGGCGGAATTCATTCCCGATCCTGGTTGTTAATGTCCATCATCGCGCACCTGGGCATTCCTGATGATCTCGGCGGCCAGGGGCAGAACCTGATTGGCGTCACCGAGCAGGCCCAGGTCGGCCAGGGCAAAGATCGGAGCGCTGCGATCAGGGTTAATGGCGATGATCGTCTGCGCCTCGCTCATGCCGCTGGTGTGCTGTGCCGCGCCCGAGATGCCGCAGGCGATGTAGAGCCGGGGGCGCACGGTTTTGCCCGTCGAGCCGATCTGGCGCGCGTGTTCGATCCAGCCGAGATCGGTAGCGACGCGCGTGGCCCCCACCGCCGCGCCCAGTTCGTGAGCGAACGTGGCAATTGTGGCGAAGCCTTCGCGCCCCACGCCGCGCCCGCCGGCGATGATGCGCTCGGCTGCTTCCAGCTCGACCTCCTCCGGCGAAGGTGCCTGCAATGCCACACGCCGTATGCGCTCCTGACCGCGGCCCTGCGCAATCTCTGGCGTCAGGCGTACCACCTCAGGGGATGCAGTTCCCTCCTTGCTCGGCTGCTTCCTGGCCGGTGCCCCTCGCACGCCGGGTATGAGCGTTGCCAGCGCCGTCCGCTCCCGCAGGGGAGTGTACGTCTGTGCGTAGGCGCGCCCTTCATAGAGTGAGCGCAGCGCTAAGAGAGCATCATCGTGCAGCGCGAGGCCCAGGCAACCGGAGACGAAGGGCAGTCGCAGTCGCGCGGCGAGGCGCGGCGCCCAATCGCGTCCATTGCGCGTGGCGCTGGTCACGACGAGGCGCGGCGCTCGCTGCCCGATGAGCCAGGCCAGCGCATCAACCCGGGCCGCCGTCGTGTAATGCGCCAGCGCCGGATGCTCCAGCAGGTAGAGCCGCTGCACCCCTGACGCCGCCAGCGCGTCCGTATCAGGCGGAGCGCTATCAGGAGCGGCCAGAAGAACGGCGCAGAGCCTGGCCGGCTCTGGCTGGCTCCGCGCAATGTCCGCTACTTCGTTCAGCAGTTCATCGCTCTGCTCGTGTACCGCCGTCGCGTCCTGTTCCAGCACGGCCCAGAGTTCATTCATACTGCATCTTCCTTACACATAGTCACAGTAATCATATCACAGCAAAAATCAGAGAGTATGCAGGAGATGATGTGGCTGCACGGCGCAGCCACATCATCTCCTGCATAGAAAAAACCTCTTGAAATTAGAACAAATGTTTTATATAATGTAGCTGTGCCAGAAAGAATAACATCGTAGCACCTTTCCTTGTTTTATGGAGCCGGAACGCAATGAAGCTCGTCACACAACTGACTTTGATCTCTGTCCTGGTGCAAGATCAAGATGAGGCGCTGCATTTCTACAGCGAAAAACTCGGCCTTGAGAAGCGTACAGATACGATTTTTGGCCCCGGGTTACGTTTACTTACCGTGGCGCTGCCTGGTCAGCAGAGGCCGGAAATTGCCCTGGCAAAGCCCGATGCTGCGCGGCATGGTGAGCAGGGCATCGGAGAGGTTAAGGAGCGCGCCGGGCGGCGGCCGCCATGGATATTCAGTACCGAGGATTGTCATAAGACGTATGAAATCCTGCGCGCACGCGGCGTCAAGTTTGTGAGTGAGCCGACGCAGCGCCTGTATGGTATTGAGGCGGTCTTTGAGGATCCCTACGGTAACGCCTTCGCCCTGGTGGAAGCATCGCCGGAGAGCTATTCGCTGCTGCTGGCCCGCAGCGCGGCCTGATGCGCACGCGTCTCCTGCTCGCACCTGCGGCGCTCGCCTTATGGTTCAGTGTGGTGTAAGACAGTCGCTTCGCGGCTGCCTTACACCACACTGACATCCCTGACGCGGCGCAGCCACGTGAATGCCCGGCGAGAGAAAAGGAGGATGCTGAGTATCAGACACGCTTCAATGACTGAGGCCGGGATGCCGTAACAGGGATGGAGATGGCCCGTAGTGGAAATATCAGGGCATCGGCCTGAAAGAACAGAAGTAAGGATGGCATACGTATGTTGCAAACAGAGGCGTGGCAATCAGAGGTTGAGAATTATCATGTAAGCACGCGAATGTCGCACCTGGCGGCGGTAGAGCGGGTTATCCGGACGATGCAGGAGCGTATTCAGGAGGCGCTTACCCTGGAAGACATGGCCGATATCGCCTGCCTGAGTCCCTACTATTTCTGCCGCGTGTTCCATCAGATCGTCGGCATCCCGCCCGGCGAATTTCTGGCTTCCCTGCGTTTGAATGCGGCGAAGCGGCTGCTGCTGACAACCTCGTTGAACGTGACCGATATCTGCTTCGAAGTCGGCTACATTGGCGTTGGCTCGTTTACAACGCGCTTCACGCAGCAGGTCGGCGTGCCTCCTCGTCTCCTGCGCCACCTCGTCAACAACGCTGGCATGCCTCCGCTGATCTTCCCGTCGGAATGTAGCAGCGATCAATTGTGTGTGACTTCCAGCATACACGGAGTGAGCGGGCGCATTCGCATCGCGGAACCCTTCGAGGGTATCATCTTTATCGGTCTCTTCGCCCGGCGTATCCCGCAGGGACGGCCTGTGCGCTGCACCAGGCTCACCGAACCGGGCGATTTTTATATAGACATGGTTCCCGACGGCTGCTATTACCTGCTATCGGCGGCCTTCCCGGCATCGCGGGATCCCAGGGTGTACCTGCTGCCCGATGAGACGCTGAAGGTGGGAGGATACGGTCCCCTGCTCGTGCGGAATGGGGTGGCGAGCGAGCCTGTAGAGATCGAGCTGCGCCCTCACTGCCTGACCGATCCGCCGATCCTTGCCGCGCTGCCGTTTCTCCCGGCCAGCGGCCAGCAGGCGTAGCCTGCTGATGCCCGGCGCTACTGCTCAGGATAAGAAGTTCACCAATGTACCACCAGTTCGCGCAGCGCCCGGATATCATCCTCGCCGGGCCAGAGGCTTTGCATGATCTCGTAGGCGAGCAGGGCTTCACGATAACGCTGCTCGCTGTGCAGCGCCCGCGCCCCGTTGATACCCTCCGTCCACAGCCGCAGCGAAAAGTCTTTGTCCTTCTTTGCCTGCTTGAGCGAGGTCAGTGCCATATTGTTAATGACCTCAACGCGTGAGCGCTCCGGCATGGGTTGCTTTGCCGTGAGCCGATCTATGTCAATAAGCTGCTCCAGGAGCGTCATCGCCTGCCCGTAATCTCCCTGCTCATGGAAGCCATCTCAGAAGCTCAAAAAACCAGCGCCCGCGCCGTTCGTTCGCCATCGAGAATAGCATGCTCGACGCGGCGTGGCGCCAGGCAGTCGCCGGCGCGGTAGAGCTGGCGCACCTTGCCCTGCAATTGATGGTAGAGCGCATCGTTGGCTGTCTGGGGCGTTGCCAGCACAGCGAGCGCGAGACCTTCGATCTGGCGCGGCTGGCCGGTATAATTGTTGATGATCGTCGCGCCGCCAGGGCTGAGGCCCGCCAGGAAGTGATCGGGCGTCAGGCGCATGTGG
Organism: Ktedonobacteraceae bacterium; assembly: GCA_035294325.1. Taxonomy (GTDB): domain Bacteria; phylum Chloroflexota; class Ktedonobacteria; order Ktedonobacterales; family Ktedonobacteraceae; genus DATGLE01. Next base: position 32,193 of record DATGLE010000045.1, read on the forward strand.
TGGGCGAGGGCGCGGCGATACCACAGCTCGATATCGAGCGTAACGCTCAGGTCGCCGCCGGCGTAGAATTGCGGCGTCACCACCTCAACGGCGCAGCCCTTTTCCGCCAGCAGTTCGGCCACACTCGTCGCCTGGTGGAAGCCGATCTGATCGTAGACGAGGACATTTTCGCCGGGATTGGCGCTCTTCTCGCCCTGGAGCACCTGCCAGACCGTCGCGATGTGGGGCAGGTCGGCGCCTGGCAGCGGCGGCAGCGCCGGGAGCGAGCCGGTAGCGATAATCACCGCGTCGGGCCGTTCGCGCTCGATCATCTCCGCCGTCACCTCGGTATCGACATACGTCTCAACGCCGGCCTCCAGTATCTCGCGTTGCAGGTTGCGCGAGGCGTCGCCGAACTCCACGCGCCCGGGCACACGCACGATCAGGTTGACCTGGCCGCCCAGTTCGCGTTGTCGCTCATAGAGTCTGACGCGAAAACCGCGCTGCGCCGCGACTCTGGCTGCCTGCATGCCCGCCGGGCCGCCGCCAACCACCATTACCAGCGGGCGCGGGCGGGTGTGAGGTTCGGGAATGATGGTTGGGAAGCGCTGCTCGTTGCCGGTTGCCGGTGTCTGGATGCAGCCCAGACTGAGGTTGAGACCCATGCGCCCGATGCAGTATTGGTTGCAGGAGATGCAGAGCCGGATAGTTTCGCTGCGCCCCTCGCGCGCCTTGCGTGCGAAGGCCGGATCGCAGATCTGGCCGCGCACAACATCGACCATATCGGCCAGCCCCTCGCGCAGAATACGCTCGGCCTGCACCGGATCTTTGATGCGCCCCGTGCAGAAGACGGGAAGGCTGACCTTCTCGCGGATGCCGGCTGAGACGAAAAGCTGGTAGCCGGGCGGGGTGTGCATCGAGCCTTCGACCATGTAGAGATTATGAAATTCGCCGATGCTGGTATTGATAAAATCGAGCTGGCCCGTCGCCTCAAGCCGCGTGGCGATCTCGCATACGTCGTCGAGCGTCAGGCCCGACGGGATCAGTTCGTCGCCGCACAGCCTGATGCCCAGCGTGAAATCGCGTCCGACCTCGGCGCGAACGGCCTGGATCACTTCAAAGGCGAAGCGCATGCGATTTTCAAGCGAGCCGCCGTAGGCATCGTCGCGCCGGTTGTAGTAGGGCGAGAAGAACTGGCGGATCAGGGAACTGTGTGAGGATTGCAGTTCCGCGCCGTCGAAGCCACCCTCGCGCACATGCCGCGCCACCAGGGCGTAGCCGCGCACAATCTCGGCTATCTCTTCCGGCTCGGCCTCCTTGCACATCTCTCGGTGAATGGGATCGACCAGCGGCGACGGGCCGATGACGGGGCGGCGCGAGTAGATGCTGCTGGCCTGCATGCCGTTATGGTTAATCTGGGCGAAGATACGCGTTCCGTGCTCGTGTACGCTGCGTGTCAGACGCCGGTAGGCAGGAATAACGTGGGGATCGAAGCCGTGAATGAGCTTCTGATAGGCCCAGTCGCTGGGATGTACCGACTGCTCCTCGGTGATGATGAGACCGCAGCCGCCTTTCGCGCGCTCGGTATAGTAGGCGATAAGGCGCGGCCCGGGCAGGTTATCCTCGGCCAGATTCGTCAGGTGGGCGGCGAAGACAATACGATTGGGAATGACCGTGCTCCCGACGCGCAGCGGCGTAAATAGAAATTGGTACTGGCCTGCCATACCTGCTCCTCGTTATCTATGAAATTTATCCGCCAGGATCGATGATGGAACGTTTTCGTGGGCCGCCACCAGGGCGGCCCCTACGGTGGTTCGCGGGAGCGTTCGGGCTACCGTAGGGTCCGCCCTGGTGGCGGCCCATGCACTTCCACACCCGCATGGTTCTGTTACCGATTCTGGTTGTCGAACCCTATTATACCCACTCGCCGGCGTGGCGCCCTTCACGAATGGCCTGCTCGATACGGCGCGGCGCCACGCAATCGCCGGCACGCAGCAGGCGCGGCACGCGTCCCTTGAGCGCCAGGTAGAGTTCCTGCGCGGGCCGCTCGTAGGTGCCCAGCACAACGCCGTCGGCCTCGATGGCGCGCTCATCATCGGCGAAGCGGTCAGCGACGATTACGCGTCCCGGCTCGATACGCGTCACGCTACTGTGCGTAATAAGCGCGACGCCGAGCGCCAGAACGCGCTGCATCCACTGCACGATGTCGTGCGTTGCAACGAGATCGCGCGCGGCATACCAGTCCTCGGTGATCACGGTCACGCGCTTGCCCTGCGCTGCCAGCAGTTCGACGACGGAGGCCACGCCGTGCCCGCCGGTTTCATCGATGACGACGGCGCGTTCGCCATTGACCGGCTCACCACCCAGCACGCGGCGCACATCGGTAACGTGCGGGAGATCGTAACCGGGGATGGGCAGCAGGCCGGGGCCGGTGCGCGCCCCGGTGGCGACGATGACGGCGGAGGGCTGCTCCGCCATGACCATCTCTGCTGTTACCTCGACGCCCGTGCGGATCTCCACGCCGAGTCGCTTGATCTCACGCTGGAGATAATCGGTAATGAGCCGCAACTCGCCGCGCGCTGGTCCGTGCGCCGCCAGCGTCACGGCTCCCCCTGGAGTCGCCGCGCGCTCATGGAGGATCACACGGCGCCCGCGCAGGGCCGCCGTGCGCGCAGCCTCCATGCCGGCGGGACCTGCGCCGATAATCCATACCTCCTGCCCGCGCTGTGCTGCCTGGCGCTCGTTATCGATGGGCGAGGAAGGACTGCTCAGAACGTCAGGGTTGACGTTGCAAGCGATGGTCGCGTTCATGATGCCGCGTACCTGGCAGCCCTGGTTGCAGGCGATGCAGGGGCGCACGCGCTCAGCATGGCCCTGTTGCGATAAGCGCGGCAGGTCGGGATCGGCGATCAGCGCGCGAATCATCTCCACGCCGTCGGCCTGCCCCTCCGCCAGAATGCGCTCGGCCTGCTCCACGCTCATGATGCGCCCGGCGGCAAAGACGGGTATATCAATCGCCGCTTTGATGGCCGCCGCCAGGTGCGCGGCGTAGCCTGGCGTGACCTGCATCGAGGCATGAAAGGGAAACATGTGCGTGCTGTAGATGCTGCCCATCGTGATTGTCATATAGTCAATGCGCCCCGTCGCAGCGAGCAGGCGAGCAATCTCAACGCTCAGCTCCGGCGTCAGGCCGCCCCAGGGAGCGAGTTCGTCGGCGCAGAAGCGCAGCCCCAAAATAGCCGACTTTCCTGTAGCCGAAGAGACGGCTTCGAGCGTTTCCTGGAGGAAGCGCAGCCGGTTTTCCAGGGAGCCACCGTAGTGATCACTGCGCTGGTTGGTGAGCGGGGAAAGAAACTGGCGCAGGAGCGAGCTGTCGGCGACCTGTAGCTCAACGCCATCGGCTCCGCCCTGCACCGCATAGCCTGCGACCTGCGCGAAACCAGCGATCACAGCATCGATGTCGGCCTGCTCCATCGCCTTTGGCACCTCGCGCGATGATACGTTGGGCACTGGCGAGGGCGCCCATAGTTCGCGCTGGTTATGATCGCTCACCGACTGCTGCCCGTTATGGTTCAATTGCACCAGCGCCAGCGCTCCGTGACTATGAATGCGCTCGACGACCTGAGCTATAGCGCGCGGCGTTTCGGGGAGGAAGCCGAGCACGGCGCTTTCATAGGGCTGGTCGGAAGGGTGTACGATATGCTCCTCCAGTACGATCAGGCCCGCGCCGCCTTCGGCGCGAGCCGCGTAATAGCCGGCGTGCTGCCCGCTCAACAGGTTGCGCCGGGCGAGGTTAGTAGCGTGGCTGCCGAAGATGATGCGGCTGCGCGCCTCGCGCGGGCCAATCTTGAGCGGCTGGAAGAGCCGGTCATACATAGCGAAATTTCTCCGTAACTATCAGGAATGGTAACATTTCAGTGCGTAGCCGCGCGATTATGAGATGGAACGTTCAAGATTGGCAATCCCCCCATGTCATCCTGAGCGGGAGCGAAGGATTTGCTGGTGGACTGCGGATCCTTCGCTGCGCTGTGCTCCGCTCAGGATGACATGCCTGTCGGCTCGTCCAGATCGTTCCCGATGTTGGTCGGTAATATTCATTATCGCGCTCATTCGGCCTATAGTGTGCTCCGGGGCGCGATGATGAAGAGAGACAACCAGGTTGGGCCATCGCGAGCAGTGTGGGGATGGCGTAGGGACGCAGCGCCGCCCTGGAGGTCCACCCCCCTCACCGGCCTGCGGCGCAAGTCCGCTCATCCCTGCCCCCCGAAGCGTTCCGATGGCTGCGCAGCGGACTTGCGCCGCAGGCAAGTCACCGAACGTTGCCCCCGGGGGCGGCGCTGCGTCCCTACTCTGGCCCGGCATCCTTTCCCTTGCCGATCTTGATTGGTAAGGTTCATCATCGCGCGGCTACGCACAAAAAGGATTGCCGCCCTTGAATGTGAATCCATTATAAAACACGGCCCGGCTGACCTGCACCGTCTAACGCGGCAAACCATTCAGGAAATCGAGCACGATGCGATTGAACTCCTCCGGCTTCTCCATATGCGGGTGATGGGCCGTACCGGGAATGACAACCTTTTTCGCGCCGGGGATGCCCTGCTCCAGTATGCGGGCGGCCTCAATAACCTCCGGCACATCCTCATCGCCGAATATAATCAGCGTTGGTACTTTGACCTCCGCAAGTCGGTTGATCGCCGGAGGTTCGAGCGGAATCATGTGCTGTTCGTGGGCCAGGAGGTCGCCATGCCGTTGTATATGCTGTGTCGTCATTTCTTTGATGCGCGCACGTGCCTGCGCATTCACCTGCTCGGGCGTTCTTCTGGGACCATCGGTCCAGAAGCGGACCGTTGCCTCGGCTGCGCCCGCAGCATCTTTCTGCTGCAATGCTCCATAATACTGATTTGCGAATGCTCGGATGTCATCCGTCATAGGTGGCATATGTCCACTCGGATCTGATACAGCCAGGATCAGCGCGTCTACTTTGTCGGGGTGCTCCAACGTGAAATCGAGCGCCAGTGTGCCGCCTCCTGATAGGCCAAGCAGGTAGGTCTTATCGATGCTCAGGTATTCTAGCAGGCTCAAGAGATCCTGGCGCGGCGAGAACGGCCCCTCTTCCTGTGCCGAGTCTCCCCAGCCGCGCAGGTCGTAGCGCAGCACTTTATATTGCCGCGCGAACACCTCGAACTGATCGTCCCAGGATCTGCGATCCAGCAGCAGGCCATGAATCAATGTGAGGGGATGCCCTGTCCCGGCAATTTCGTAATACAATTCCGTGCCGTTCATGTGAGCGATGCCGCTTTGATGCTCCTGCTGTGTCATGCAATATGCTCCTTTTTCTTTACGATACTTTGCTGATTATAGCATGGAAAGAGGGCATTATTGATCCTAAAAATCTGGTCCCTGAAAGAACGCCTGATTCTTAACGTCTTCGTCCTCTCTTGCCAGGTAGCCGCGCGACTGCGCCGCGCAAGGGATATATCTGGGTGTGTGGAAAAATGCGCATCGCGCATTTTTCCACACACCCAGATATATCAAGCGAGCGCCGCAGGCGCTCGCGAAGATGGTGCATAGGGCAGGACACTCTTAGTACTCCGGTCCTTTTATCAATTGCTGATGTGACCACATACCCTGTCTGGTCGTCCTGGACACATGAAAGTATATCGTATCCTGTATTATGTGGAGCGTACATGAAACAGCCTGTAACAGAAGATGATGTAGAGCAGGTTTCTGAGGTATCAGATCAATCGGAAGCACAGATGATCCGTTCCCTCCCCAGTTATCGCCCTACACCCTGGCTCTTTGCCAATCAGATCCTTGATCGCATTGATATAATGACCGGCGGACGTGCGGATTGGGTGCAGCGTTTTTGCACATATCTCGTTATCGGTGGCTTTGCCGCCCTGGTAAACCTGGCGGTCTTCTCCATTGTCCTCTACCGCATCCACCTGCCGATTGATGGCACGATGCACGGCATCATGATTCATAATATGATCGCTTCCGTGCTGGCCTGTGAAATTTCGATCATGGCGAACTTTATTCCCAATGACTATTTCACCTTCCGCCATCTTCCCGGACATAAACGATCCTGGCTTGCCCGCTGCACGCGCTATCATATGACCTCTATTGTTGGCAGCGTGCTCACCTTTCTGATCCAGTTCGGTTTCAGCTACGTCGGACATGTAATGTCGATACTTGCGCAGGCGACAGCATTGATAATCGTCCTGGTCTACAATTTCTCGTTCCATCACATTTTCACGTACCGCAGCGTCAAGCATGCGACAACGTAAGTAATCCTGGGCTTGAAGATGCAGGTGGGATGACAGGCTGCGCCTGTCATCCCATCTGCATCTTCAAGCCCAGCGAATCAGCCCCAACTCGTATTTCTCTTTCAGATCAGGATGAGCCGGCACAACGCGCACATTGTAGGCGATACTGCCGCTGTGCTCTGGCTGCAACGTGAGATCGTAACGGTAGGAGCCATCGAGTTCGCGTTTCGTGTAGCGCATTGGTAGCGCATGCTGCGCCGTGGCTGTCTCGTCCCTGACCTCTCCGTAGACCAGCTCGACACTGATATCCTCGGGGCGCAGGCCATCCATCCGCACCCAGGCGCGCACCTCCAGGCCCTCACCCAGACTGAGCTGCCCCTCGCGGCGCCCATCGACGTAGAGTTCCAGGCTGTTCCAGCCGCGCCTGATGTACTCCTTCCACTGCGCGAGCCTGCGCGCCGCCTCATAATTGTCCCGCGCGATATGCGATCCCTGCTCGATGAGCGGCACGTAGTAGCGTGTGGTGTACTCTTTCACCATGCGGCGCATGCTGAATGCCGGTGTGCAGGTACGGATCGCCTCCTTCATAATGCTGCACCAGCGATGAGGAATGCCTTCGGAGTCGCGCTCGAAGAACGTGGGGATGATCTCCTCTTCGAGCAGGCGATACAGCGAGAGGCTATCGGCTTCAGCCTGGGTGTTCTGATCGTAGTACTCGCGCGCTTCACCGATAGCCCAGCCATTTTTGCCGTTGTAGCCCTCGGCCCACCAGCCATCGAGGATGCTGCAACTGGGTTGACCGTTGAGCGCCGCCTTTTGCCCGCTGGTGCCGCTGGCTTCGTTGGGGCGGATGGGATTATTCAGCCAGAGGTCGGCGCCGGAGACGAGATAGCGCGCCATGTTGATATCATAGTTCTCCAGGAAAACGATCTTCCCGCGAAACTCGTCGCTGCGCGAAATGCGGTAGATCTGCTCAATCAGGGCCTTGCCCGGTTCGTCGGCGGGGTGCGCCTTGCCCGCGAAGATGATCTGCACCGGGCGCTGCGGATCGAGCAGGATGCGGCGCAGGCGTTCCATATCGCGAAAGATGAGCGTGGCGCGTTTGTAGGTGGCGAAGCGGCGCGCGAAGCCGATAAGCAGCGCGTCGGGATCGAGCATATGCTCGAATTCTTCGATCTGGAGCGCCCCTTCGCCGAGCCGTAGATGCTGCTGCTTGAGATGATGCCGCGCGTAGGCGATCAGTTTCTCCTTGCGCACCCTGTGCGTCTGCCACAACTCTTTGTCGGGAAGCCTGTCGATATGCTCATCCCAGAATGCCTGTTCGTCGACATGGCTCCCCCAGTCTTTATCCAGGTAGCGCCCGAAAAGCTCGTTCATCTCTGGAGCGATCCACGAAAACGTGTGGACGCCGTTAGTGATGTGGCCGATGGGCACCTCATCCACGTCGATGCCGGGCCAGAGGAATTGCCACATCTTGCGCGAAACGCTGCCGTGCAGGCGGCTGACGCCGTTGTGCTGTCCCGTCAGCGCGAGCGCGAGCACGGTCATACCATAGGTAGGCCCCCAGCCATGATCCTCGCGCGCCACCTCCAGAAACTGGTCGCGGTTCAGGCCGAGCTGGCCCCAGTAGGAGCCAAAGTATCTATCGATCAGGTCGTAGTTGAAAGTATCGTTACCGGCGGGCACGGGCGTATGCGTGGTAAAGAGTGCATTGGCCGCGATGACCTCGCGCGCCTCATTGAAGCTCAGCCCCTGCGCTACCAGTTCGCGACAGCGCTCAAGGTTCAGGAAAGCGGCGTGTCCCTCATTGAGATGCCAGGCTGCCGGCGTAATATTCAGCGCTCGCAATGCGCGCACGCCGCCGATACCCAGCACGATCTCCTGCGCGATACGAATCTCGCGGTCCCCGCCGTAGAGGCGCGCCAGCAGTTCGCGATCCCCGGGCGCGTTGGGAGCGATATCTGTATCCATCAGGTAGAGCGGGACGCGGCCCACCATCAGCTTCCAGACTTTAGCATAGACGCGCCTGCCCGGCAGGTCGACACTGATGACCACTTCGTTGCCGGCCGGGCTGACGGCTGGCACGGCGGGAACCTCCGAAAAATGCAGCTTCTCGTAGAGGTCCTCCTGCCGGCCCTCGCGCGTGATACGCTGCTGGAAGTAGCCCTGCGGATAGAGAAAGCCAACGCCGACGAGGGGCAGGCCGAGGTCGCTGGCCTCTTTGCAGTGGTCGCCGGCCAGAATACCCAGGCCGCCGGAGTAGATCGGGAGGGCTTCGTGCAGGCCAAACTCCGCCGAGAAGTAAGCGATGGTCTTATCGACCAGTTCCGGGTAGGTGCGTGTGAACCAGGTTTCATCCGCCCGTGGATGCATGTAATGGTCGAAATCGCTGATTACGCTATCGTACTGCTGGAGATATTCCGGGTCGGAGGCGGCTTTCTCCAGACTCCCCGGCTGCACCTCGCTGAGAAAGCGCACAGGATTGTGTCCCACTCGTTCCCAGAGATCCCGGTCAAGTGTGCGATAGAGGGCGCGAGCTTCGGGATGCCAGCTCCACCAGAGATTGTATGCCAGTTCATACAGCCGGTTGATACGAGCAGGCATGATAGGGAAGACTGTTATGCGACCATAGACTTTCACCGGGGCGGGTTTCCTTTCTTGATAATCGATGATACAGGTTCTTTCTTTTCAGTATAGCGTTTTTGGGAAAAGCGGGTCAATTGCCTTTCTCTCCGATCTACATTATACTGGTTAAGGTGCGTTCGCGCGGCTCCGCCGCACGTGGAATATATGTTGTATTGTGGAAAAATGCGCTTCGCGCATTTTTCCACAATACAACATATATAAGGCGGGCGCCACAGGCGCCTGTCAACGAGAAAAGAGAGCATGACAGGGAAGCAACCACCTTCGCGCATATATCGAATAAGCGGCGTACTGGGCGGCATCCTGCTGCTCATAGGATGCATCTGGCTGGCCTGGCTGCTGCTGCACCCATATGCAAACGGAGATCAGCCGTCGAACTTTACTCTACCCGGCTTTGCCCCCACGGCGGAGCCTGAGATGCAGATCCCTCCGCTGCTTGCCGAGGGCATCGTGCTCGGTCATGCCAGCCAGACGCCGGCTCTGAGCCAGCAGCAGGCGCTCTTTATCGCCAGTCAGCTTGAACCCGACGCCGCGGCGAAAGCAAAAAGCGTGAGCACCAGATACGCCCTGCTGACCTATAATAGCACAACGACGCCGGCAGCCCATGCACCGCTGAGGGATGTTCCCGTCTGGATCGTGTGGTATCAGAAGATCCCGCTGGAGGCTGCCAGTTCCTCCGTTGATCCTACCCCTTTTCCCCAGGCCACCCACGACCTCTACGTCTTTCTGGATGCCAGCAGCGGAAAAGAACTCATGGCGGTATGGGCCTAGCCCTCGTGCATCGCGATCCAGCCGTGACGCAGCGCATGGACCACAGCGGCGGTACGATCATTGACCGATAGCTTCTTGAGGATCGAAGTGATGTGATTTTTCACTGTCTGATCGCTGATCTTGAGCGTTTTGGCGATCTCTTTGTTGCTATTGCCGCGCGCAATGAAGCCCAGAATCTCTACCTCGCGGGTGGAGAGCGGTGAGTTCGAGTTCTGGGGCTGTCCCTGCTCATCCTGCACCGCCACTTTCTGGAAGGATTTGAGGACACGCGTAGCGAGCTGTGGTTTTGCCAGCACGTCATCGTTGATCAGGTACTCACCCTGGCTTACCTTGCGTATGGCCTCCGCCAGCGCTTCGGGCGTAATATCGCGCGTGTAATAGGCGGCGGCGCCGGCCCTGATCGATTGAAACAGGTGCTCCTCGTCCTTTGAAGGCGTGAGCATAATGATCGCCAGGTGGGGCGCGAGCGCTCGCGCCTGGCGGGCGACCTCCAGCGGCTCGGCGGAAGCCAGCCCTGCATCGAGGAGGGCGACATCCGGGCTGCATGTGCGCGCCATTTCGAGCACATCGGTAACATCGGCTGACTCGCCAACGATCACGCAATCTTCTGTACGTGCGAGGACGGCGCGAATGCCTTCGCGGAACAGAGGTTCTTTATCGATGATGATAATGCGTATCTTATCCATTGCGCTGCTTAGATGCGCTCTAGCCTGCGCAGCGTGCTATTAATGCCCACGCGCAGCGTCTCGATCACCCCGCGCCCGGTCACAGCGACGGCTTCAAAGCTCGGCACGCGGTAGGGATTGAGGTACTTTTCCAGTACCGACACAGGCAGGATATCCTGGAGGTCACGCTTATTCCATTGCATCACCAGGGGAAATTCGGCGATATCCTTGTTCATGCGCCGCAGTTGCTCTTGCAGTTCATTCCAGCACTCGATATTCTCTTGCAGCTTGCTGGCCTGCGAATCGGCGACAAAGATTACGGCGTCCGCTCCTTTGAGTACCGAGATGCGTGTTTGTTGATAGAGGATCTGGCCGGGCACGGTGTAGAGTTGAAAACGAATCTGGAACCCCTGAACCTTCCCCAGTTCGAGCGGGAGGAGATCGAAGTACAGAGTACGCTCGGTCTCTGTATCGATGGAGACCATATCTCCCACATCCTGCGGATTCACTGCCTGGTGTATGTAATGAAGATTAGTCGTCTTACCGCCGAGGCCAATCCCGTAGTAGACGATTTTACAGTTGATTTCTCGTTTTGCCATATTGATCAGGGACATATATGATCGCTCTCCTGCCCGCTCATACGCGCCACTGCCTGCACGCTTCGCTGTATCGGGTAACTAAAGCCGGAGATAAAAAATCTCTGCTTGCTACAGGCCGAAGTATAGCAGAGGAGACGCGACAAATCAAGCCATTCATCTTCGATCCTTCCACAAATTCATGCATATGGGCGAAAGGCATCGCCCCGCGTGCTTCCCATTTCTTACTAACAGAACGCGGTGGCATAGGAAATTCGGGTACGAGGCTGCGCCGCGCCAGGCGGGACCTGCGGTGTGGGGGCGTTTCCTGCGTTGCACTCCTCGCCACCTTCGGTGGCTCGTACAGAGAAGACCAGGGGTGGTGCCATTCGGCACCACCCCTGGTCTTCCTTTCTTCCCCATGCTCAGCGCCTGCGGCGCTGAGCTGTCAAAGGAGGCGGCCCTGCAAAAAGATGAGGAGTATCCTTGCAGCATATCACTTGTTGACGAAAGCCGAGGAAAGGGCTAGACTAAGGATCGAGCCGGACAGCAATTATTAAGCTTCTATAGAAGACCGTTTAACCATTTAATCTGGGCTACGCACGGTAGGGGTGTTCGGTTTAAATTGGTAGCGTTCATGATAGAGATAAGGCGAAACGAGACATGACGACGACAGCAAATATTGGAATAGACACCGACTTCGAGGTGGTGATTGGCCTCGAAGTGCATTCGCAATTGCTCACCAGGAGTAAAATGTTCTGCGGCTGTAGCACCGACTACGCGAACGACGCGCCCAATACCCACGTCTGCCCGATATGCATGGGTATGCCGGGGGTACTCCCGGTCATCAATGAGCAGGCTGTGACGTACACGATCATGACCGCACTCGCGCTCAATTGCGAGATCCCGGAGTACTCGAAGTTTGACCGCAAGAACTACCCCTATCCCGACTTGATGAAGGGCTATCAAATCTCGCAATACGATATCCCATTGAGCAGAAATGGCTATCTAACCATCAACATGCACGGGAAAGAGCGGCGTATCGGCATCACGCGCGTACACCTGGAAGAAGATACGGCGCGGCTCCTGCACTTCAATGGCTACAGCCTGATCGACGTGAACCGCTCCGGCACGCCGCTGATGGAGATTGTGAGCGAGCCGGATATGCGCAGCCCGGAGGAGGCGCGGCTCTACATGCAAAAGCTGCGCGAGATCCTGGTGTATCTGGGTGTAGCTTCTGGACGTATGGAAGAAGGGAGCCTGCGTTGCGATGCCAACATTTCGGTGCGTCCGCGCGGGCAGGAGAAGCTGGGCGTAAAGACCGAGATAAAAAACATGAATAGTTTCCGTGCGGTAGAGCGCGCGCTCGACTATGAGGCGCGGCGCCAGATCGCCATCATTCGCGAGGGAGGGACCATCCATCAGGAGACGCGCGGCTGGGTTGAGACGCGCGGCGTGACTGTGCCGCAGCGCACCAAAGAGTATGCGAACGACTACCGCTACTTCCCGGAGCCAGATCTGCCGCCGCTGATCATCAGCCGTGCTCGCGTCGAGGAGATCCGCGCGCGCCTGCCGGAGCTGCCCGATGAGCGGCGCGTCCGCTACGCCAGTGACTACGGAATTTCTGAGCAGGACGCCAACGTAATGACCGAGGACAAGGCGCTGGGCGATTACTTTGAACGCGTCGTGGCGGCATCGCCGCAAAGTGACCGCAAGGCGCGTGCCAGGGTTGCCGCCAACTGGGTGCTGAGCGAAGTCGTTCGCCTGCTCAACGCCAGCGCCGTAGCCATACAGGATTGCCCGCTCACTCCCGCTGCGCTGGCGAACCTGCTCGATCTGCTCGACAGGGAGCGCATCACGGGCAAGCAGGCGAAGGAGATCCTGGATGAAGCCTTCACTTCGGGTGAGATGCCTGAGGAGATCGTCACCAGGAAAGGCATCAGGCCGCCCATCAGCGACCAGGGGACGCTAGAACGCATCATAGAGGAGGTGATAGCCGCTAATCCCGGTCCTGTCGCCGAGTACCGTAAGGGTAAAGTCAATGCGGTACAATGGCTTGTTGGTCGAGTCATGAAGCAAACTCGCGGTCAAGCTAAAGCCGATATTGTACAAACGCTTTTGAGAAAAAAACTGGACGAGGGCCAACCATAGTCGCGAGGCGTCCGTCCCATGAAAGGAAGATGCAGACCATGCACGATGAAGTGAAGTCTGCCGCGTTTAACGCCTATCACATGGCGGTGCAGCAATTTGAAATCGCTGCCGAAAAGCTCAATCTCTCGGAAGATATGCGAGAGATTCTGCGTCAGCCCAAACGTGAGTTGACCGTCAATTTCCCGGTACGACTCGATAATGGACGTATCAAGACCTTTACCGGCTACCGTGTTCAGCACAACGTGAATCGCGGACCAGCCAAAGGCGGCATCCGCTACGGTCCAGAAGTGACGCTGGATGAGGTCAAGGCGCTGGCAATGTGGATGACGTGGAAATGCGCCGTCGTCGGCATTCCCTATGGCGGCGCGAAAGGCGGCGTCGTCTGTGATCCAAAGCAAATGTCGCCCGCCGAATTAGAGCGCATGACTCGTCGCTATGCGACTGAAATATCGATCATCATCGGTCCTCACAGCGATATCCCGGCCCCGGATGTCAACACCAACCCGCAGGTCATGGCATGGATTATGGATACCTATTCCATGCACGAAGGTTTCTCCATCCCGGCTGTCGTGACCGGCAAGCCGCTCTCCATCGGCGGCAGCGAGGGCCGCAACGATGCTACTGCGACGGGCGTGTTATTCGTCACCAGGCGGGCGGCGCGTCGCCTGTCTATGCCTTTGAAGGGCGCCCGCGTGAGCATTCAGGGCTTTGGCAACGCCGGGGCTATCGCCGCGCGCCTCTTCCATAATGAAGGCTGCAAGGTTGTGGCCGTGAGCGATACGCGCGGCGGCATTTATAATGAGGCTGGCCTTGATCCATCCTCGGTCCTGCGCCACAAGCAGGAAAACGGCTCGGTTGCCGGCTTCCCGCATGCGCAGCGCGTAAGCGTACAGGATGTGCTGGAGGTTCCCTGCGATATATTGATCCCCGCCGCGACGGAGGGCGTGATTACCAGAGAGAACGCCGAGCGCGTGCAGGCCCGTATCATCACCGAGGCCGCGAACGGCCCGACCACTCCCGAAGCGGATCGCATCCTCTTCAGGAAGGGGGCACTGGTCATTCCCGATATTCTGGCGAACGCGGGAGGAGTCACGGTGAGCTACTTTGAGTGGGTGCAGGATCTTCAGAGCTTCTTCTGGGGGGTGGAGGAGATTACGCGCAAGCTGGAGATGATAATGGATCGCGCTTTCGATGCCGTGGCGGAGAAGGCCGACCAGTATCACTGCGATATGCGCCTGGCGGCTAATATGCTGGCGATTTCGCGCGTGGCCGAGGCGACGCAGATTCGGGGTATATATCCCTGAACCGCATGTTCATACAGGGAGGGCGGCGCCCTCCCTGTATGAACATGCGGTTTAGCTTAAAACCCACGCCGGCTGTCGCGCCGGCTGCGTTTGGGCTGCTTGACCTGGCGACCGGGCTTCGCCTTCTTGCGCCCGCGCCCCCAGCTCAAATCTTCGTCTTCTTCCTCCTCGTCGTACATATCCTCTTCCTCATCGATGGGGCTGAGATCCATATCGGGAATGTCCTCATCCTCCACGACATCCCCAACCGGCTCCTCCTCCGCGATGCCCTCATCGAACTCAGGTGCCACCTCGTCGATGGCGGGTTCCTCGATCTCTTCTTCCCCGGGTTCGCTGTACTCTTCCTCCTCATCAGCAGGAGCCTCGGACTCGGCTGCGGGATGAGCGATAGCTTCGGTCTGGCCGTCCGCTGATGCTGGCACGTCATCGATAGCCTCGTGCGCGGCGGCTCGCGCGGCCTTGCGCGAGATGACGGGTTCGGACGCCCCGGTCTCCTGTGGCTCCGCCTCTTCGCTGGTTCTGGGTGTGCCAATTACCCTGCGCCCGGCGGCTACATCGAGCCAGAACTGAGAGTAGTAGTGTGGCCGCTCCGATTCTTTGTCGCTATCTTTTCTTGTCATAATGTGCGGCTTCCGGTAAGCAGCGCTTCTCCGGTTCCTCTCCACGGCAGGGGAGAGGCGCCGCGCCTCCTTTCGTCGTAAACGCTCCAGGTTTCCCCTCTGCGGGCCTGTTCTCGGCTAGATATGATGCACGTTCTGAATTCTGAATACATGAGCCTGTTGCCGCGCTCGCCCGGCGCATGTCATTAGCCGTCCGGACTGACGCCGCTACCTTTTCTGTTCATGATAAAAAGAAAGCGCAAGGCTGTCAAGATACCCGGAGAGCGGGCTGAAGCGGCCTGAGGAGCTTTTCGAGGACCTGTCAAGACCTTATGTGCATGAATTTCTAGCCAGAGGTCTTTGCCGGTGTGGCAGCCCAACTTTATAATACTAATTGTTACACTATCCTCAATGCGCATTGCGGGTAAAAATCGTAAGCTTCGCCTGGTACTGGAGGAAAGCTTTGAAAAGAATTCTTGAGAGCATTGATAGTCCAGAAAAGCTGCGCGCGCTAACAGTGCCGCAGATGGAGCAGCTGGCCGAAGAGATCCGGCGTGAGATCATCGAAAAAGTCTCGGTGAGGGGCGGACACCTCGCTCCCAATCTAGGCGTCGTTGAGCTGACAATGGCTTTGCACTATGTCTTCGCCACCCCCGACGACCTGCTGGTATGGGATATTGGTCATCAGGCTTACGTGCACAAACTGCTCACGGGGCGTCAGGAGCGGTTCCATACGATTCGCCAGTTTGGCGGACTCTCTGGCTATCTGCGCCGCGACGAGAGTCCTTACGATGTCTTTGGCGCCAGTCATGCCAGCACGTCGATCTCTGCCGCGCTCGGCCTGGCGGTAGCGCGCGACTTGCAAGGCAAGGATTTCAAGGTGGTCGCTATCATTGGCGATGGCGCCCTCACCGGCGGTATGGCGCTGGAGGCGATTAATAATGCGGGCAGTCTGAAAAAAAATCTGATCATCGTCTTAAATGATAACGATAAATCCATCTCAGATAATGTAGGGGCCATCCATCACTATCTCAGCCAGGTGCGCCGCTTGCAGACAACGCCAAGCTACCAGCGACTGCGCGCGATGGCAAAAGGCTCGATAGAGAAACTGCCCCTGGTCGGCGATAAGGCGCGCGAAGCGGCCGGGCGAGCGGAGACGAGCTTCAAGCAGTTCGTGATGCATAGCAAAAGCGGGGCTATATTCGAAGAGCTGGGCATCAAGTTCTTCGGCCCCTTTGATGGACATAACCTGCCGCTGCTGCTGGACGTTTTTGAGAACGTGAAGCAGATCGAAGGCCCGGTGATGGTGCAGGTGGTGACAAAGAAGGGCAAGGGCTGGGATATCGCCGAGAATGACTCGACCAAGTGGCATGGGCCAGGCGCCTACGATTATACGACGGGAACGATCAAGAAGAATCCCGCCGATCCTCCAACATATACGGAAGTTTTCGCGGATACGCTGGTGGAACTGGCCGAGAAGGATACGTCTATCGTCGGTATCACAGCGGCGATGGCCGAGGGAACGGGCTTGAAGAAGATGCACCAGCGTTTCCCCGAACGCTACTTCGATGTGGGCATTGCCGAGCAGCACGCCGTGACCTTCGCCGGTGGCCTGGCCGTCGCCGGTATGCGCCCCGTCGCCGCGATCTACTCGACCTTCTTACAGCGAGCCTATGACCAGATTATTCATGATATCTGTGTGCAGAATCTGCACGTAGTCTTTGCCATGGATCGCGCCGGTATTGTGGGAGAAGACGGTCAAACACAGCATGGTGTATTCGATATCGCGTTTATGCGCAGTATTCCAAATATGAAGATCATGGCCCCGAAAGATGAGGAAGAACTGCGACACATGCTCTATACCGCCGTGTATATGGATGGACCTGTGGGACTGCGTTATCCGCGTGGCAAGGCGCTGGGAGTGCCGCTCTCCAGGGAGCTGCATAAGCTGGAGGTTGGCAAGGCCGAATTGCTCAGCCCGGCAACGCTTGAGGAGGCCGAACGTGCGGACTGCGTGATCCTCGCCTACGGCCTGATGGTTTCTCAGGCGGAACTGGCGGCGAAGGAACTGGCAGCGGAGGGGATCCACGCCGCCGTGGTGAATGCGCGCTGGGCCAAGCCGCTCGACGAGGAGATGATCCTGCGCCTGGCGAAAGCCACGCGCCGGCTCGTCACTATCGAGGACCATGTGCTGGCCGGCGGCTTTGGCAGCGCCGTGCTGGAACTGCTGGAGCAGCATAGCCTGAGCGACATCGCTGTGCGGCGCATCGGCGTCCCCGATAAGTTTGTTGAGCATGGCGCTCCGACGATCTTGAAGGAGCTATATGGCCTCTCCTCCGCGCATCTCAAAGAGGTGATTCACGATATGCTGGGAGCCGAGGCGTCTTCGCACGCCTAGAGGGTGTCCGGCGCGGGCGGCCTCGCTCCCTCCGGCCGGTCTTCGCGCGGCTGCGCCGCGCCAGAAATGCATATTATTTTGCGGAAAATGCGCTTCGCGCATTTTCCGCAAAATAATATGTTAAAAGGCGAGTGCCGCAGGTGCGAGCAGGTGAGGGTGCCGGAAAGCGAGCTCCCTCTTAAACAATGCGCCCATCGCGCATGGTAATAATGCGATGCGCCTTCTCTCCAACCTCGATAGCGTGCGTCACGATGATGAACGTCTGGCCGTGCTCGCGGTTCAGGTGGCAGAGCAGATCCATAATCTCCGCCGCCGTCTCACTATCGAGGTTGCCGGTTGGCTCATCGGCCCACACAATCAGCGGATCGTTGGTCAGCGCGCGCGCTATGGTGACGCGCTGGCGCTGGCCGCCGGAAAGCTCGGCGGGCCGGTGCCAGGCCCGGTTGGAGAGGCCGACAAGATCGAGCATCTCCAGGGCGCGCTTGCGCGCTTTACGCGCCGGGACCTTCGAGACGAGCATGGGCAGTTCGACGTTCTCCACAGCGGAGAGCACCGGAAGCAGGTTGAAATCCTGAAAAATGAAGCCCATGTAGCGGGCGCGATACTCCGTCCGCTCGCTGTCGCTCAGGTCGCGCAGATTGTCGCCGCGAATAAAAATGTCGCCTTCGTCGATGGTATCTAAACCGGAGAGGCAATTGAGCAGCGTTGTTTTACCACAGCCACTCTGCCCCATGATTGCCACCATCTCGCCCTGCTCTACCTCCAGATTGACGCCGCTCAGCGCCTCTACGCGCAATTGCCCGGTACGGTAGATCTTCTTCACATTATAGGCTCGAATAATCATCGAGGAAATTTCTAGCGTCCTCCCCAGTAGCCCGGCGCGGCCAGGTCTGCCAGCAGCGCCGGTTCGCTGATCGTAATATGCTTGCGTCCCAGTTCGATAGCCCCCGCCTCTCTGAGTTCGCGCAGAGCCGTGCTCACTGTTTCTCGATACACGCCCAGCCGCTCGGCCAGTTCTTCATGGCTCAGGCCATCAACCACCAGCCGCTCCCCTTTCCCTTCCGGCGAGCGTGCCAGTTGCAGCAGCAAGGTAGCAAGGCGCGCGGACGTGCTCTTGAATGTGGCATCGATAAGCTGAGCTTCGATTTGTGCGAGGCGCGCACCGACTACCTTGAGGAGCGCGAGGGCAACCGACGGCTTACGCGCCAGCACATGCTCGACATCATGCCTGTTCATGACACCGATCAACGATTCCTCCACTGCTTCGGCAAAGCCGCTATGCATGCCCTGCCCGATCAGGGGCATCTCGCCAAAGCAGGCGCCGGCCGCCAGCGTGGCCGTGATAAGCTTGCGCCCATCGGCGGAAAGGTGATAGAGCTGCACACGTCCCGTTTTGAGCAAAAAAAGCACGTTCCCCGTCTCGCCCGGGCGATAAAGGATGCGTCCAGGCGCGCAGGATATCACAGTAACGATACGCTCTAGTTCACCGATCTCAGCCGGATCGAGATGTCTGAAGATGTCGCTTTGCGCAAGAAACGATGCCTGCGCGGCCGCTTTCCCGCTGGAAGGCGTTCCCGGAGCCTGTGAGCGTTTTTCTCGCACTTTGAACGTTCCCGCTAGAATTGATCTGTCTATTAGCCCCTATTGTATCATTTTGGGGGCGCGGCTATCCTTCCGCACTGCTGAGATAAATCGCCTCCGCGCGATTGCGTGCATGCAATTTCTCAAAGATATTCTGAATATGTTTATGTACCGTTGATTCCGCAATACAGAGTTCTCTGGCGATCTCGCGGTTCTTGCGCCCTTTGCGCATCAGAGCAAGGATTTCGTGTTCCCGTCCGGTCAATGGGCGCGGCGCTCTGGGAGGGGATGCGCAGGGCTGTTCCGGGGCCTGAAAGGCATCTCTGCGCGGACGGCGCGGCACTCTGAATGAGATGGCGCCATTGAGAGTGTGCGAGGATGAGGAAAGCGCCTCGTATGATTGCCAGAGCATACGTAGATGCGCCACCACCTGCGCGACCAGCGAGCCGGGAATACAGAGATCGCTGCGCGCCGCGCAGCGCAATGCATGAATGAGCGCCTCTGGTTCGACATCTTTGGTGATATATCCTATCGCGCCTTTCTGAATAGCCTCGAACACAAAGCGCTCTTCGTAGGATGAGCTGAATATCACTACGCGCGAGCGGGGAGAGCATGCCAGGACGCGCTCTGTGGCCTCGAAACCATCGTCGCCCGTCATATCGAGGTCCATCAGGATTACGTCGGGCTGCGTTTCCATTGCCCGCGTCTCCGCCTCGGCGGCATTACACGCTTCCGCCACGACGGTCAGATCCTCTTCCTGCTCGACGACCTCACGCACTGCTCGCCGCATCAATGTGCGACCATCTACAATAAGTATCGTGACCATATGCTGCCTTTCCCTTTCTACGTCTGTGCCCCCTGAAAATAATATGCAGTCGATTAGCCATAAATGTGTACAGATACACTCACTATATACTATACTATCGCTGCCAAGTCGCTATATTCGGGAACAGGTAAATTTCTGCTTTCTGACTGCGAAGAGCCGCAGGCTCTTCGCACCGGGTTGGAAGGAGGCCCGGCGCGAGCCACCGGAGGTGGCGAGAAGTGCAAAAAGATGACGCGTATCCATAGATTAAATTTTTCTTGCGTCCTGGGCCGCTCTGTGCTATACTTCTGTGGCGGTGGGATAGTCCCACCGCAGCGTATGATTGCTGGATTAACTCTATCATTCATTATAAGTACACACGCTCTCCGCCAGGCGCGCACCCTGCGGTCCATACAGTACTGTAGATCGTCTGAATATGGTAATGCCTGGGAACATTGATACTGGTAAAAGAGAGAGCGGAGGATCAAAGGGAGGATCTGTTTTTGGCAAACATCATCTCGATGAAGCAATTGTTAGAGGCTGGCGTTCACTTCGGGCACCAGACACGGCGCTGGAACCCCAAAATGCAGCCGTTCATCTTCATGGACCGCAATGGTATTCATATCATTGATCTCCAGCAGACGGTAGCGCGCCTCAATGAGGCGTACAAATTTGTCGAGCAACTGGTCGCAAGTGGTGGGACGCTGCTCTTTGTTGGCACCAAGAAGCAGGCGCAGGAGGCCGTTGCGGAAGAGGCCAAGCGTTGTGGCATGTTTTATGTAAATCAGCGCTGGCTCGGCGGCATGCTCACCAACTTCCAGACGATTCAATCACGCATTCGTTACCTGCGCGATCTGGAGATGCGGCGTGACCGGGGCGATTTCGAGCGGCTGCCCAAAAAAGAGGTGCAGCGCTTGCAGGATGATATGGTGCGCCTGGAACGTATCCTGGGCGGCATTAAAGATATGAAGCGTCTGCCCAACGCTCTCTTCATCATTGATACGCGCAAGGAGCGCACAGCGGTATTAGAGGCGCGGCGCCTGGAGATCCCGATCATCGCGCTTGCCGATACCAATTGTGACCCCGACGAGATGGATTATCCTATTCCTGCCAACGATGATGCGATCCGCGCGGTGCGGCTCCTCTGTTCCAAGATTGCTGATGCCGCCATCGAGGGGCGACACCAGTTGGAGGCCCTCCAGAAAGATGTGCAGGTCCCGGAGGGTGAGGAGGCCATCGAGCCGGTTGAGATCGCGGCGCCTCCTGCAAGCGAACCGGAGGCGCAAGCGGCGCTGCCAGCGGAAGACTCCGCCACCGCGCCGAACGATAGCGATGCAACCAATACAGGGGAGGCTCCAGCGCCTTCCGAGCCAGAACTGGTTGCCAAAGAAGCTCACTGAGCTGCTGGCAATATATCTGGCGGGAGGTAAGGGGCGAAACGCCTCCTGCCTCCCGCCTCTTCTTGCTTGCGCCGGCGGCGCTCGCCTGAACGATATTGTTGTGTGGAACAACGGCGAAGCCGTTGTTCCACACAACAATATCGTCCCCTGGCGCGGAGGAGCCGCGCAAATACGCGGGGAGAGCGGGCGAGGACGCTGAGCAACAAACACTTTCTCAGGGCGTTTGAATAGATCGAAAGGCGAAATAAATACTATGAACTTTGTGGCTACGGATGTCAAGAAGTTGCGCGATGAGACGGGCGCGACCTTTGCGGATTGTAAAATGGCGCTGACCGAGGCCAGTACCTGGGATGAGGCTATCAAGATCCTCGAAGCCAGGACTGATCGCAAGGCAGAGAAGATGATGAGCGCCGGGCGTGAGACCAAAGAGGGCGGCATCTTCGCCTATGTCCACCATAACAATAGCGTGGGCGTCTTGCTCGAACTCAATTGCAGCACCGATTTTGTGGCGCGCAGCGAGAGCTTCCGCCGCCTTGCCAGCGAACTGACGCTTCAGATCGCCGGCGCGGCCCCGAAATACATCAGCTATGAGGATGTGCCGGAAGATGTGCTCGCGGAGGCGCGCAAGAGTATTCTGGAGGATCCGTCAATGGCGCGCGTCCCCGAGGCGAAGCGCGAGGCTGCCATCGACGGCAAGCTCAAGAAAGTGCTCAGCGAGCAGGTCTTGCTGATGCAGCCCTGGGTGAAGGATGAAGCGCAGATCGTCGGCGATCTTGTGCGTAAGGTAATCGCTGAGACGGGCGAGAATATTGTCGTGCGCCGCTTCAGCCGCTTCAAGCTGGGCGAGGAGTAGTAGATAGAGCGCGGGAGGCTTCAATGGCAGTCGACTTAAAGTACCGGCGTATCCTGCTCAAGTTGAGCGGTGAGGCGGTTGGCCCTCGCAACTACGGTATCGATGCTGAGACCGTGCGCAACATCGCCCGCGAGATCCAGCGCGTGCATAATCTGGGCGTGGAGATCGCGGTGGTCATCGGCGGCGGCAACCTGTGGCGCGGTGCCGATGCCGCCGCGACGGGCATAGATCGCGCTACCGCCGATTATGTTGGCATGCTGGCGACGGTCATGAACTCACTGGTGATGCAGGATGCGATGGAGAAACTCGGCATGGTTACACGCGTGCAGACGGCCATTGAAATGCCCCCTGTCGCCGAACCTTTTATCAGGCGGCGCGCGGTGCGCCACCTGGAGAAAGGCCGTGTGGTAATCCTGGCCGCCGGCAGCGGGAATCCCTTCGTTACCACCGATACCGCCGCCGCTCTGCGCGCGATGGAACTCAATGCCGAGGTACTGCTCAAGGCCACCAAAGTAGACGGAATCTATGACGAGGATCCGCTGCATAATCCGTATGCCCGCAAGTTCGTTGAACTGGACTACATGCAGGCTTTGAATATGGGCCTCAAGGTTATGGATAGTACCGCCATCTCGCTCTGTAAGGATAATCATATGCCGATTATCGTCTTCAATATGCAGCAGTCCGGTGCATTGGAGGCTATTGTGCGCGGGGAGAAGTGCGGTACACTCGTCTCCGATAACGTCAAGGAACCTGTGTAACTGGGAGTGCAATCCTGTACCTGGTAGAGAAAAGGGGTATTGCTATGACCGAGGATTTATTTGAGGATGCGCAACGACGTATGCAGAGGGCAGTCGAGGCCCTGAAGCAGGATCTCGGCTCCATGCGTACCGGGCGGGCCAGCGCGGCTCTGCTCGAACGCATTACCGTCGATTATTATGGAACCCCGACGCCGATCAATCAGGTGGCGACCATCTCCGTCCCCGAAGCGCGTCTGCTGGTGATTCAGCCGTGGGATCGGAAGATGCTGACCGACATTGAGAAGGCGATACAGAGATCCGATCTGGGCATCAATCCAAATAATGATGGACAGGTTATCCGCCTGGCTATTCCTCCGATGAACGAGGAGCGGCGCCGCGATATGGTCAAGGTGCTGCATAAAAAGCTGGACGAACATAAAGTTGCTATTCGCAATGTGCGCCGCGATACCCAGGATAAATTGCGTGACCGCGAGAAAAAGAAAGAGGTCTCGGAGGACGAACTCAAACGCGCTACAGATCGCTTGCAGAAGCTCACGGACCGTTTTATCGAAGAGATGGATAAGGCCGGAAAGGTAAAAGAGCGGGAGATTCTGGAAGTTTGATGGTGAGGCGGCGCAGCCAGTGAAAGCGTGTACATCTACAGGGATCTGCCGGCAATAGCGTACTTTGCCGGTAGATCCCTGCGAGTTTTTGTAGTTAACCCCTATTAAAGCTAACGTAGCATAATTGTCAAGTCCCTGAAACATCGTAAAGCCCCGCACTCTCTGCTACACTTTTATTTATAGGGGATGTCTGATCCTCAGCGCCCCCGCTCTCCCTGGCAGGCTGTTCGCGCGGCGGAGCCGCGCAATGGATAGAGTTGATGTGATGAGAAATGCGCTTCGCGCATTTCTCATCACATCAACTCTATAAGGCGAGCGCCACGGGTGTGGGCCAGCAGCGGGGTTGGAGATTCAGATAGCTCCTTGTCCATAAGTGCGAAGGATGAGCATGCTATATAAAGATAGAGAAAAAGTGAGGTCCGATCTTGACCAAAGCCCAGAATCTCCTCGCTGAATCACAGCAAAATGAGAAATCTGCTTTGCAGGCACAGCCAGCGGAATCCGGGTCGTCTGGCTGTCCACTGCGCCATCTCGCTATTATCATGGATGGCAATGGCCGCTGGGCCACGCGGCGACACCTCCCGCGCCTGGCCGGCCACAGAGCAGGAGTCAACGCGCTGCGACGCGTCGTTGAATGCGCCGTCGATGAACAGATCGAAATGCTCAGTGTCTATGCCTTTTCTACCGAGAACTGGGGGCGACCACGCAAAGAGGTCAATGGTCTCCTGCGCCTCCTCTGGGAGACGATCCGTTCTGATGTGGACAGGCTGCACCGCGAAGGGGTGCGCCTGCGCCATCTGGGGCGTTTGCAGGACCTCTCTCCCGATATTCAAGAAGCTATACACTATATGCAAGATCTGACGCGCAATAATACACGCCTCTCCCTGAACGTCTGCTTCAATTATGGCGGTAGAGCGGAGCTGGTGGATGCTGTGCGCCAGATCATCGCCGATGGGAAGCGGCCCGAAGCCATCACCGAAGAGCTAATCAGCTCTTATCTCTACACGCGTGACTTGCCTGACCCGGATATGGTCATTCGCACGGCAGGAGAGATGCGTGTGAGCAACTTCTTGCTATGGCAATCGGCCTATAGCGAGTACTATGCTACGCCGACGCTCTGGCCCGATTTCGGATGCGAAGACCTGCGAGCGGCTCTCGAAAGCTATCGCCACCGTCAACGACGTTTTGGCCGCCTGACCAGCTAGCCCAATCGTCCCGCCTGGTTGCGCAGCATCATTCACCGTGATGCAGTATAATAGAATGTGCTCAGATATCCGTGCGGCACCACGGGCGCAAGCCAGCGCTGGTGCGATCAATCAGACGCATGCTAGAGATTGGTGAATCGTTTGCAAGGCGCAGGTCAGGAAAAAAAGCTGTCGGATGCTCCCGATGCCAATAGAAAGAACGAGCAAGCTCATGCAGTTGGCCTGCGCTGGCTAACCGCGCTGATAGCTATGCCTGTCGTGCTCCTCCTGGTCTGGTTCGGCGGCTGGGTAGCATTCGCCGGAGCGCTGTTCGTGGTGGCACTGGGGACTTTTGAACTGCATCAGATGATGCGCCACGCGGGGTATCGTCCGCTCACCTGGGTGAGCCTGGGCCTGAGCATACTCTTCCTGGTGGCCGCGATGCTGCCCTCCCAGAGAACGTTGTTGTTTGAGACGCTGCTGGGCGCGGCGCTGCTGGTGCCGTTTCCCCTGCTCTTCTTGCGCGAACGGCTCGATGGCGCTCTCGTCGATTGGTCACTGACGCTGATAATCGCGGCATATCTGGGCTGGCCGATGAGCGTCTTTCTGATGCTGCGTGGCTATCAGGCGGCGATCATTCGTCCCGCCGGCGGAGGCTGGCTCTGGCTCCCCGCCGGGGCCTGGTGGCTGCTGGTGGTGTTTCTGGGCGTCTGGGGCTTCGATGGCGCGGCCTTTTTTGTGGGGCGCCGCTTTGGACGACACAGGCTGGCCCCCAGGATCAGCCCGGCGAAAAGCTGGGAAGGCGTGATCGGCGGCCTGGCGCTCTCTGTTGTAGCGAGCCTTCTCTTCACCGTTGTGCCGCTGGGCGTGCCCTGGTATCTTGCTGTCGTGCTCGGACTACTCGTGGGTGCAGCGGCGGTGCTGGGCGATCTCGCGGAGTCGCTCATCAAACGCCAGACCAATGTCAAGGATAGCGGCCAGTTTATGCCGGGGCACGGCGGTATGCTTGACCGCGTTGATAGCTTGCTATTCGCCGTGATCGTGGTCGCGGCCTTCGCCTACCTGATAGGAAGATAAAGCCGGGAAGCGCCGTGCTATAATCTGGTATATAGAGATCAACATTAAAATGGTTATATACGAGCGCATATTCGCATCTTAATGAAGAGGGGTGTCTGACACCCGGCGTCCTCACTCTCTCGCCGGACGTTCGCGCGGCTCCGCCGCGCAAGGGAGGGATGATGAGGTGTGCGGCAGGCACTTCGCGCCTGCCGCACACCTCATCATCCCTCCGGCGACCGCCGCAGGCGCGAGCACGCGACGATGCCGGGCAGCGGGCGCCCTCTAAGGAAGATATGAACAGAGCCATCGACAGGTAAATACAATGACTACATTTCCCAGACGCATCGCTCTACTGGGCAGCACAGGATCAATAGGACGACAGACGCTCGATGTCGTGCGGCGCTTTCCTGATCGATTTCGTATAGTCGCGCTTGCGGCCAGGAGCAACGTTGACCTGCTGGAGCAGCAGGTGCGGGAGTTCCGGCCGGAGCTGGTGGCATGCTTCGCAGATAGCGCGGAGGTGGAGCAGAAGGTACGGGCCGCCTTGCCGGAAGCTATTCTCGGCGAGCAGGGGCTGCTGGAGGTAACGACTCATCCCGATGTGGATCTTGTCGTCGCGGCCACCTCCGGGCTGATGGGACTCAGGCCGACGCTGGCCGCCATTGGCGCGGGCAAGACCATTGCGCTGGCGAATAAAGAGACGCTGGTCATGGCCGGCCATATGGTGATGCAGGCTGCACAGCGCGGCAACGTGCCTGTACTGCCGATAGATAGCGAGCATAGCGCCATCTGGCAATGCCTGCGCGGCGAGCAGCATTCCGAGATCAGGCGCCTGATCCTGACTGCCTCCGGTGGCCCGTTCCGCTCGACTCCACTTGAGCAACTGGCCGGGGCCACCGTGGAGCAGGCGCTGGCCCATCCTACCTGGCGCATGGGGCCTAAGATCACCATAGATTGCGCCACCTTGATGAACAAGGGCCTGGAAGTGATCGAGTCCTACTGGCTTTTCGGCGTGCCTTACGAACGTATCGAGGTGGTGATCCACCCGGAGAGCGTTATCCATTCGATGGTAGAGTTCGTTGATGGCTCGATCAAGATGCAGGCCAGCCTGCCCAGCATGCATCTGCCGATCATGCACGCCCTCTCGTATCCGGCGCGGCTCGATGTCGCCGGTACCGGACTCATCCGTGAGCTGCACTGGCCGGAGGTAGCGCGCCTCAATTTCGCGGCACTCGATACCGGGCGCTTCCCCTGCTTTCGACTGGCTCTGGAGGCGGGAAGGCGCGGCGGAACCTATCCCTGCGCACTGGTTGGCGCCGATGAGGAAGCTGTAGATCTGTTCCTGCGCGGCAAAATTACGCTGCCCGGCATCGCGCAACTGATCGAGGCTGTGCTGGAGCGCCATGAATCGGTGGCGGATCCAGATCTGGAGACGACATTGGAGGCGTGCTCCTGGGCGCGCCGTACAGCGCGAAAACTTTCTGAGAAGGAATCGCTCTTGCGATAAGTGAGGGATAATGCGGGATGAATAACTGGTACTTGCTGGCCGCCATTCCAGTCTTTGGATTGCTGGTGCTGGTGCATGAGTTCGGACACTTTATTACGGCCAAGTGGGCAGGCATCCGCGTCGAGGAGTTCGGCCTGGGGTTCCCACCCAGGCTGGTTGGTTTCCGCCGGCGCGATCAGGGGGGATGGGAGGTGATCTGGTTTGGTGGCCCGCGCGATGAGAGCGCTGGCGGTGGGCAGACGCCCTTCAATACCAGTGGCGGCGTGAGTACATACGGAGCGCCCGTCTCTAATCATACGATCTATTCCCTCAACCTGCTCCCCATCGGCGGCTTTGTGCGCATGCCCGGCGAGAACGGCGATATGCATGATGAGTTTGGGCGTTACGATGCCGGCAGTTTCGCCGCCAAACCGGCAGGGAAGCGTATCATTGTGCTGTGCGCCGGCGTGGTCATGAACTTTATCCTTGCCATCGTGCTCTTCACCATTGCCTATGGCCTGGGCGAGCCGACCTATCCCGCGCAGGTTGGCGAGGTCGCTGCCGGCTCTCCGGCGGCTGCGGCGGGCCTGCGCCCCGGGGACAGGATCCTCTCCGTGAACGGTCAGCCGGTGAAGCTCTTCGACGATCTGGGCAATGCTGTGACCGGTGCTATCGAGGCCGATCACGGGCGACATGCCACCGTGCCGGTGACGCTGGTCGTACAACATGAAGGCGCTGCAAAGCCTGTAACGGTGGTGGTGCATGCGCGCGTCAATCCCCCGCCCGGCCAGGGTGCGATGGGCATTACCAGTACCAGCAAGGTCGTCTTTGTCACATCCCCCGTCTGGCAGGCGCCCTTCAAGGGAATGGTGCATACGGTTCAAGTCACCAGCCAGTTCATCAATCAGATCGTGTTAATAATTGTGGGCGCAGTCAAGCCGGACCTGGCGGGACCGGTGGGGATCGTCAAGATTACGGGCCAGGTGGCGCAGACGGTGCCGGACCTCGGCTGGTGGCCGATCCTGAGCCTGACGGCGATCCTGAGCCTGAACCTGGCGATCATCAACATTTTGCCCTTCCCGGCTCTGGATGGCGGGCGCATCTTCCTGATACTGATCGAGATCCTGCGCGGCGGCAAGCGTCTGAAGCCGGAACGCGAGGGTTTTATCAATTTTGTCGGTATGGCAATTTTGCTGACCTTGATGGTGATTATCACGATTAGCGATGTAATCCACTGGGGTAGCTAGCGGACCAGATGGGCATGCCTGTGTGCGCC
>DATGLE010000046.1:0-42051 GCA_035294325.1 Ktedonobacteraceae bacterium
AGCGGGACGGTCTTGGAGTTGGGCGCGAAGGTAATCAGGAGGCGGAGAAAGGTGCCAACATCGATATGCTTGAGCACAAAATCGCCGAAAAGCTCGACGGGCGTGGGAATGCCGGCCACGAGTCGCAATATGCCCATGAGCACGACGGTAAGCAAGCTGGCCGCCAGCCCGGCTCCCGGCGCGAGCAGCAGGTTAATAAAAAGTGTACGGCGCTTCGTATAGTCATTAGAAGAGACGGTGGGCGACGGTACGTTATTTTCTCCGGCTTTTGAGCGCATATCCTGCATGATCTATCCTCAATAAAAAGTGAAAAAGCGACGGAATACATAATCTTATATATTCTTTTCGTCTCACGTTATATACGGTGGATTTTTACCAGATTCGGTCAGGAAATTGATTCTATGTTTCCAACGATCAAGCTCGGCAATGCCAGAATCGCCTGTAGGGGCGCTGCGAGGGGCAGCGAGCTAGCTCGCTGCTCGTCTGTAATCCAGTGAGGAACAAATGGTCTTCGCAATCTTTCCGCCGCTTTGGGAGAAGTTTCTGATCCTGCGGCCAGGAGTGAATTCTTGCAATTACCCCGTCATCCTCTTGAAAGTGTACGAAATGGAGCAGAAAAAGCACTCAGGCGTATCCCTTAGAGCACCGGGGCGTGGTAGGGACGGGCTTACTCGCACTATCGCGCTCGTAGCACCCCTACAGCTTCCTAACATTCCTTCCTGATGTTCATCTGCGTGGATATGTCCCGAAGAAGATCTTTAAGTGATCCTCTCGTTGCCCGGACGCCAACTATGGCGGCGAGTGCCAGGCCCGCCAGCGGCACATAGTAAGCCAGAATATAGTAGATATCCCAGTGATGGAGGCTATCGAAAACGTAGGAGCTTATCGAGATGAAGGCAAAATACCAGGCCAGCGCCGCCGCCAGGCCGCGAGCGTTGATCCCATCTCCGCGCGTCCAGAGCGGCCCGAGCAGGACCGCTGCCCAGGGCAGGAGCGCGGTTGTGTACCAGGGGAAAATGTGCGTGGAGACCGCGAAGATAGCGGCCAGCAGGAGCAGCGTCGCAGCCTCGGGGCTGATGCGCTGGCGAATACGCTGGATCAGCACGGCCAGCGCTGTCGCACCAACTACTGTCAGGTCGGCGAGGTAGGTCAGGATCAGCGTCGTCCTGGTATTGAAGCGGGCATAGGCGCTGATCTGATCCATAACGAGCGGGACAATACCGGCGTTGTGGGCGTGTTCGCTGGCATAGGTGCCAAAGAAGCCGAGGATCTGTCCGTGCCCCAGGATGATATAGGGAATGTAGGCTGCGATGATGGTTGCGATACAGGTAGCGAGGAGCGCCCGGTCACGGCGGCGCATCAAGGCGAGCAGCAGGACGATAGGATAGATTTTTGTCAGCGCGGCCATGCCAATCAGAAAGCCGGTCAGGACGCGCGCCCCGCGCCACTGGCTCAGGGACGTGAGCACGGCCAGCGTCATGAAGGCGAGCGTGCTGGCGTCGAGATGCCCCTGGATGGCGAACTCGACGATGGGCAGCGGACACCAGGCGTAGAGGATGCAGCGGGAGGGATCGAGTCCCCGCCGCTTCAACAGGAGGGCCAGCGCGACGCAGGTAACGATGTCCAGGAGCAGGAAGATGGCTTTGAGCACAAACAGGTTGCTGGGCGCGATAAGATAGCTCAGCAGGTAGATGGCCTGCGCCCCCGGCGGGTAGATCGTCGGCACGTTGCGAAAACGACTGTTGTCGTAAATGAAGTCGCGCAGGTACATCAGGTGCGAATCGTTGGGACTGTACACATAGGGACTGTAGCCGTGCAGCGTCACCCGCGCATCCCAGAGGTAGCGCCAGGAGTCGTGCGAGAGATCAGGCGGTATGGGCAGCAGCAGCGTGCGCAGCACACATGCTCCGACCAGAATCAGCCCCAGTTCGCTCCACTGCCGGCGGTCCGTTGGAGCAGGCGTCGCCAGCACAATGAGGCAGGCGGCAAGATATGGCGCGAAGCCGAGCATCCAGAGTGGCACGAAGGGTATTACCGGACCATCGGGCGGCGGGGCTTTCTGCGCCAGCAGTATCGTGTAGCCAACGGCGAGCAGCAGCAGCGCACACAACGCCGGAAAGCGCCAGCGGCCCTGCCGGCCGGGCGCTTCGAGGTGCAGTTCCTGTGGTGGGCGCGAAGCCTGGGCTATCGACATCTATTCTTCCCTTTCCCAAAAAATATATGCTGATTTCTGGCATAAATATATGCTGATTTCTGGCATAAGCGCTTATGAGCAGCGCCGGCGCCCTCTGACGTATACTTCGAGCAGCGTCGGCGCCCTCTGACGTATAGTATGTTATGCCCAGGCGCGAAGCGCCTGGGCATAACATACTATACATTCCATGCGCGGCGGAGCCGCGCGAAGGCCGGCGCCAGAGAGTGAGACCAATCTGATTGTTAAAATGGCTCTCCTTTCTACACGCAGACACACATCTTTTGTTTACAGGTTGCTCACGCTGTACTGCTCTCGATCTCGACGGGGCGAGCTGCGGAGGGCGCGGGCTGCTCGCGGAAGTGCGGCATCACCTCTTTTGCCATCATCTCCTGGTTGCGCAGGACCAGGTAATCGGGCATTTCTCCAGTGTGGCCGCCCGTGACCAGCATCCCCGCATGCAGCACGTCGGTATAATAACTCAGCTTCTCGATGATCGTGGCAGGGCTGCCCGCGATGACCACGCCAGTATCGACCAGTTCCTTGAAGGTTTTGGCGCCGCCGCCGAAGCTGGCATTGTTTTCGATCATCGCCCTGACGCTCCTCACGCTCATATAGCCCGGCGGGATAAAAAACTCCGTGCGCACCTTCATCGCTTTCTGGAAGAGCCACATCATGTATCGTTCGCCGTCCTTCATCGCCTCCTCGTCGGTCTCGGCGATAACGCAGGGCACGCAGAAGGCCAGTTGTTCGGGCTGCGCCTCGTAGCCGTACTTCTCTTCGGCCAGGCGCCGGTACAGGTCGTAGGCGCGTTTGCGCTGCTCCATCGGCATAAACACGGTCATGTACGGATATTTGTGGCGCGCCGCGAAGTCGATGGTCTCCAGGCTCGCCGTGCCGGGCAGCCAGATGGGCGGGTGCGGCTTCTGGATCGGGCGCGGCCAGATATTGACGTAGCGATAGTTGTAATGCTCGCCCTCGAAGGCAAAGGGGCCGGGCCGCGTCCAGGCTTCGATAATCAGGTCGTGGGCCTCGTCCATGCGTTCGCGGCTCAGCGTTGGCCTGATATTATAGCTGTACTAATGGACACAATGAACCTCTTTTACGCTGGTTTATAAAATAATACAGGCTGAAACCCTAGCCGTCAAAGTAGCCGGAAAGGGAGCGGCGCGAGTGTCCCAGGTTTTCCGCCTGGACGCTGCGCCGTCTCTTACGCGATTGAATGAGTACACCTGTTCTACTTGAGCGCGGCCCCTCCCCCCATTATTCAGGCTCGCACGCGGGGGCAGTCACGCGCCCGCCCCGGCCCCGCGTCCTCTCCACCTCCCCGGCCCTCGCCTCGCCGCCTGCCCGCGCTCGCGCCCCGGCCCCGCCTTTCCCCGCCTGCGCGGCGCGGCCATTCGCCGAGACGCCCCGGCGCTCCCCGCCTCCCTTCCACCCATCCCACGCGCCCTGCGGGCGCGTGACTGCCCCCGCGTGCTACAGTGTACACGTCCGACAGTTTGCCCCACCCCCGTAACTTTCGAGTTCGGTTTCGATAGGCACGGGTGCCGCCGATCTAATAGGCCCGCACGCCTCCGCTACGCTCCGGCGGCGTCCCTATTAGATCGACCTGGCACCCTCCGTTTCCGCCACTCGACCATTCCAGCGAAAATTGAAGCGTTTTGGTCTTCTCACATCGACCCCACCTACCTTTTCCGCCATCCCTCGCAGCTACCCTTACCGCCATCCAAATGATTTTAAAGCATAAAATGTAAAATAAATAATTCATAATAAACATTAAATATTGTGTATAACATAATTCATGGTGTTATATCTAACTAATAAAGATATTATTTAAAATAAGATGTTACAATAGTCAAAGATAACTAGCATATATCTTTTGTTCTGTATATCTTTTAATGCGTTCTCCTTGCCTACGTCTCCCTACTCCACCCTGCCCTCCCGCAGAGATCCCCACCTACCTCTCCCTACCCTCCCTCTCTGTTCCCCCTGCTCACCAGGTAGAGTATGAGCAGAAGAGGAAGCGGGAACCCTGGCTGCTTTTCTTCGGGTACATACCTGAAAAGTCTTCGCGCCAATGGCTACTCGTTCCCTTCCTGGCAGGTTACGCTAGACACCAACAGAATACCGCAGACCGGAAACGGGAGCGCCTTGCCCACTCTCGCGCAGATCCTTGCGACAAATTCGCCCATATCTGCTCAAAACCCGGTGCATAAGCCGATACACACCGCGAGGTACACCGTATCAGAGCGCCCACGCAGGAAACTTTACCTGTTTGCTCCATGCGAGCGGGAAAACTGCCTGAACATCCGGTTTTTCTGAATCCCTTCCAGGTTTTTCAGGATGTTCAGTTTCTTTCCGGCTCGTGGTCTATCCAGAGGTCGTCACGGACCCATGTAAGGTTGCTCCGGTGACCATGTAGGGTTCATAGAGTACCCGGCTGTTGACCATCCAGGGTTCATAGAGTACCCGGCTGGTTCCTGTCGAGTTCCGATGGTGAACCGGTTTGACAGGTCGGCCATATGCTACAAAGAAAAGTGGGACGACGCCCAAAGGCGAGCCGAATGTCAGGCAGAGTCATTTTTCGGAGTGAATTGATTTTCCGGCAGAAAGTGAGGTGAAAGCTCATACATATGGTCAACTTTTTCAGCTCCCATCATGGCAGAAGCCCGCCGCTTCTCCTGGTGATGCAGGAGGCAAAGTATCGAGAAAAGATGCGCACTTTTCTCCTCTCTTCTTCTCTGGTTTCGCGTATGCTTGAAAGAGAAGCAGTCATGCACACAAAGAAGGAGTTACCCCGTATGCTTGACTATGACCAGGCTTCCGCAGAGAAGCCATCGCGCCTCAACAAAGGCGCACAATTGACCGCGCGTCTTGAGTCTGTCTGTAAGATCGACGCGGAGCAAGGCGCGTTGCGCTTCGATCAGATACAACGCTGGTTTGGCTTGCTCAGCCCCGACGCGCAGAAGATGAAAGAAGCCGGGATGCTCAGCGCCGAGCGCACCCGCAAAATCCTGCGGCCCTGGATTGACCAGGGGTTGCTGGCCTACAAAGTGTTTTATGTCGGTCAACGCGCCTGGCTCTGGCTCACGCCAAAGGGCCTCAAATTCTTTGGTATCCCTTTGCGCTATTATGAGCCAACTCCCGGCAGCAATTTAGCTCACCTGTATGCCGTCAATAATCTACGCCTGTTGCTCGCTGTCCGCCGCCCTGCTGATGAGTGGCGCAGTGAGCGACTCTTACGCAGAGACAATCCGAAACAGTCCCATGTAGCCGATGCCGAAGTGGTCAGTCCCAACGGCACCGTGAAGGCCATCGAGTGTGAATTGAAGGTCAAGAATGAAACCTACCGGGAACGGGTGGTGTTCGACCTCGCAGCCAACAAGCGCTATAACGCCATCTGGTACTTTGTGCCAGCGAATGTGAAAAGCGCGGTGGAGGCTGCCATTCACAAATTACCGGCAGAGCATCAAAAACGCTTTGCGTTCTATACGCTAGAAGGAGAACCCTATTCCGCATGAGTATGCAGCAATCACCATCCTCGCAAGGGAGCGACAAAGGGATAGAACTGTTCGTGCTGGTGATCTGCCTGCTTGTGGCATGGCCCGCTGTGCTCTTGGGTCTCATCGCACGAGGGCTTATCAAGCGGCACACCATCGCGCCGTTTCCCTACTGGATCGGAGCCGGGGCACTTGGCGCTCTCGGAACCATAGTGCTTCTGACCCGTCTCAATCCTTCCCCGTTTGTGCCTATCGTTGAGCAGGACCTTGTAGCGCTTCTCCTCCATCTCAGCATGGCAACCTTCCTGCACTTTGTGTATGGAGTGCTGCCCCTCTGGGAGCGCAGCGTGTTGGTCTTTCCCTGGTGCATCCTGTTGGCAGAACTGTTTAGCAAAAGGAGCTTGCAGAGCGACCTGCTCACTCAGGAGCGCCGCCGCCGCGCATGGCAAGCACGCCAAAGCCGGCGCGCGGCCCGCAAAGCGGCGAAGGCCCCCGACCAGATCAACGGGCAGGCAGTTCTAGGGGTCTTGATCGACGATCCCAACCAGTAATCGAGTTGTTGTTATCTACCTCTCCTCTCAACCGGTTGTCACGAGGAGAGGCACAGATCCAAAGGAGAAAGAATCGATGCCAAACACCTCGTTTCTTGACCATGACTGGTTTTTTCTTCCGCTGCCGGTCATCAGCCGGCCAAGCGTGGTCATTGGGGAAGGTGGGAGCGGCAAAACCGAAACCTTGCTCAAAATCGCCTCCCTGGTGGCACGCATCTACGGTTTCGATATCATCTATATCGATGCCAAAGGGGATGATGACCTGGCCGCCCGCTTCGTGGCGACGATGCGCAAGGCGGGCAAGCAGCGTATTAAACTGTTTCCGACCAGTCCCTATTATGGCTGGACCGGCGATACCCGCGCCCTCTATAACCGGCTCATGGCTGTGCAGACCTATAGCGAGCCGTATTATGAAAACATGGCGAGCATGATGCTGGACCTGGCCTTGCACGCGCCGGGCTACACTCCCAGGAGCAGTAATGAACTCCTGCGCAATTTGACGCTGGACCTGTTGAAAATCCGCTATCGAGGGGAGCCGGAGCAAGACGAGCTAGAGCGCATCAAGCCCGAAGATGCCAACGGCGTCTACAACCGCTACCGCGCCTTTTTCCGTGCCCTGCATGGCAAGCTGGATGCTGGCTTCATCTTTGATGAGACGGACGCCGCGTATATCAAGCTGGATACCGTCGCCTTTGCCAAAGAAGCCAGCAGCATCGGGCGTTACCTGGTCGAAGAATTGGCCCACTATGTCACAGTACGCAAGCCACGCAGCAGACGTGTGCTTATCATTATCGACGAGGTATCGGCCCTTGCCATTGAACACATTGCCGACCTGTCCGAGCGGTTACGGTCCTTTGGGGGAGCGGTGATGCTGGCGGCACAGAGCGAGGAAGGACTTGCCAGGACCCAGGACGAGCGCACCCGCATTCTCAAGACCTCGCACCTGCTCATCTTGCATACCA
Source organism: Ktedonobacteraceae bacterium (assembly GCA_035294325.1). Lineage (GTDB taxonomy): Bacteria > Chloroflexota > Ktedonobacteria > Ktedonobacterales > Ktedonobacteraceae > DATGLE01. The sequence goes on from DATGLE010000046.1 coordinate 7,208, forward strand.
GCAACGCCCCGGAAAGGCTGATCGAGCGGGCAGGTAAGCACAAGGCGGTACAGACGGGATGGAGTATGCACGGCGAGGAAGGAACCGGCTATGCGACAGTGAGTATGAGGGATGAGTACCTGATCCCGCCCGATGACGCTCGCCGTCTGGGTGTCGGAGAATGTTTCATCATCTGTCAGGGGACCGGCTACAAGATCCATGTCGCCCCAGTGCAGCTCGATGCCGCAAGCTTGCAAGAGGCACAGGCATACATTGAGCAAGAGGCACGCGACAGCCAGCAGCAGGCGAGCACAAGCCCGCAGGCGCCCGCCGACCAGGACCAGGACGAAGCAGACGCCCCCGATCTGCTCTAATCAGCAGACAGCAAGCCCGATAGGAAATCACCCTATCGGGCTTGTTTTTCAATCGCGCCCGTGCGCCCCCGGCCTTTTCGCCACAAAGACGAGCAGTGGAGCTATTATTATCTGAATCGGTTTCAATCGCACCCGCGCGTCCCCGGCCTTTTTGCCTCCTACTCCGGTAGTATAGTATGGAAAGCCGATCCATGCAAGTATTTCCGAGAATCGCCTTTTTGGGGAAGTATATGGCTGAGTTCAATACCAGCGTTTTACCATAACTTATCCACATCCTTTGATGAGTTATCCACACTCCTCTTGAGCATGAACAAAAGCGCCTGGGGACGGGAACCCAGGCGCCTTGTGTGTGCATAAGCACACGAGCAAAAAGGAGGGGAAACGAAAATGAGAGCGATTATTGCTATGGTCGCCTCGCCCATATGGTACAGCCAAAGCTGATACAGGTGAAATCAGGCGCATACACATCCATGAGCGCCTGCCGGTAAAGCCGCTCAAACTCCTCCGCGCCGACGACACCCACGCGCAGCAAGAAGGGCTTGAGCAAGGCAAAAGCCACCTCTGTATCTTTACTGGCGGAGAGATGCAGCGCCGATCCGCTTGAGGCATCCAGCACAAACGGCGCCGTTTTGGCCTGGGCAAAGCCCGCCTCTCTCAAGAGCGTGCTCAGGCGATGCACGATCCCAAAGGAATGTCCATCCACCGAGAAGGTCCGCCCCTCTTTGCGCAGCGCCTCATACAGACACGCATTTAAGCGTTGCAGCGCCAGGCTAGTTGAAACGCTATACTCGCATTCGGTCAGGCAGATCATGCCCCCTGGACGCAGCACCCGCCAGCATTCGGAGAGCAGAGCCGGCCAGGTGGTCTGCTGCATGAACCCGACCAGAAAGCGCCCGTTCACCAGATCAAAGCTGTGGGCCGGAAAATCAAGCGGCTGCGTAATATCCATCACTTCAAACATCACATTGTCGCTCACATCCCTGACGCGGGCCATCGCCGCCGCATAGCGGCACATCACCGGGTTGATGTCTACCCCGACAATTTCCATATCGGGATACTGGCGCGCCACCTCGATAGCCCACCCGCCCGGCCCGCAGGCCAGATCCAGGACATCAAAGACGCGCTCCACCGGCACCGGCGCGGCAAAGAGGCCCCCCATTGCGCGCGTAAAGAGCTGATCTTGCGCGAACAGGCGCGCGGTTTCGGCCCCCTCTTCGATATCGATAATATAGCCGTTCTGGCTCGAAGGCCACGACGGTCCCATCGGAACCCCTCCTTTTTACACTTGCCCGCAGGCGAAATACACCTCATAGCTCATCTCGTAGCGCTCCCATTCCTCCTCCAGAGCGCCAAGCACGGCGTTAAACCTTTCAGGTGCCACACCGAGTTGGGATTGGGCGACGGGCCGCAGCGATGGGATCACGGCCAGAAAATCCTGGGCCAGCAGAGAGCCGATGCGCCCGCCCCATCCGCCGAGCGGCAGCCGGATGGTTTCGGTCCTGATGTGGGCGAGTCCAGCGGAGCGCAGCAGGTCGCCGATCCGCGCCACCTTTGCGATCTCGATGCCGCGTGCTTGCGAAACGGCCTCCCACCAGGCAATCATCTGGCGTGTGGACGGAGCAGGAGGCGAAACCGTCGCCCCCATCTCCACCAGTTCCACCCACCCGCCCGGCAGCGTCACGCGTGCAAGCTCCTGCACCACACCGGGCCACATCGCCCAGGGAATAGCGGCGACCAGCAAGCGCTGATGCACGTAGTGAAACGACCCCGCCGTAAAGGGCAAGCCGTTGAGCAGGTTTCCTCGATAAAACTGATAGTTGGGCGGAGCAGGCGCGGAACTTTCGACTTCCTCCAGGTCAAGGCCAATGACCTGTGTTTTGGGATAGGCCGTCGCGATCTCCTTTGCCCACCGGCCCGTGCCGCAGCCCACATCTAACACGTTGCCCCCCCGGCGCAGCAGCCCATGTACCGGAGCAAAGGTATTGCCCTTCAAGACTTGCCGTAAGATATAGTGTTGATAATCCAGGCGATGTATCTCTTGCTCATCTTTGGGCAAGAGATAGGGAGCTTCACCCAGATGGCGCCGCCCCTCGCTATCGGTATAGGCCAAAGGAACCGGCGGCGGGGCTGGCTCCCAGGCAACAGGCGCAGCAGAGCGCCGTGGTTTGCGGCCAAAGATCCACCAGAACCAACTCATCACATGGCGTCCTTTCCTCTGCTTAGCAGGCCCCGTCATAGTGCGACATCTCCCCCGGCTCCCTTCCAGCCCCCCAGTCAGGTGTGTTCATCAGGCGAATCGCCTCCTCATGCTGGCCCGCCGCGATCAGCTTCAAGAGCCGCGCGCCCCCCTGCTCCATGCGAGCAAGAATGGCCGCGTGGCTTGCCACCGCCGCCAGCCCGGAGAGTCCTTGCCGCGCGGCCTCTTCTTGTAACGCTTGTCGTTCTCTGTATTTCGCTATTTCGCTCTTCGACATATTAAAGAATCCTTTCTACTTGTAGTATCAATAGTCCGTAGAGCTTCCCATGCAGTGTGCATGGCGAGCTAGCCGGGTATTATCCTGGGTGTGTCTTGCCCCGCTCATCGTGGGCCGGACCGATGAAGGCGACGATCTGAGCGAGCAGATCATCCTGGCGCAATGGTTTGGGCAGATAAGCCCGGATGCCACAAAGCCGCACCTTGAGCCGGTCAAGCAGACCAACGCGCCGCGAAAGCACGACGAGGGGAATCGCCTTGAACCGTGGGTGCTCTTTAAGCTTGAGCGCGACCTCGAACCCATCCAGACGCGGCATCACCAGATCCAGCAGGATAAGATCGGGCAGTCGCACATCAGGAGTGTGCAGAGCGCGCAAGGCTTCCACGCCGTCGGGCACAGCCACCACTTCATAGCCTTCGCGGCTCAAAGCCACTTCGATGAACCTGCGCACGAAGGGCGAATCGTCAATCACCATCACTCGTTTGCTCATTCTGGCCTCCAGTGCTTAATGCTGTCGTCCCATATCTTCAAATCAACCCTTTTGTAGTGTCTCTGAAAATGCGCTATAAGACAATGGAAAAGCTTCGCTTCTATGAGAAGTATTTAATGGAGAAAAAATTGCTTGCTTGTGTGATATACTTAAAACTGCCTGCTTGCATGATAGAATTACCATATTGCACCAGCGGCGCAAAAGGGGTACAATGCCTCTTGGGAGATGGAGTTTTTGTCAGGAGGCAGATACCAATGAGCACGCTGGCACGTATTGAAGACTATCCGCCTGGAGAATATGGACTGCCCCATATGGGGGCAGTCATCGCCGATCATCGTATCAAAGCGGGCTGGACTTCACAGGAAGCTTTTGCTATTGTCTGTGGAGTAGACAAACAGACCGTTGTCTATTGGGAGAACCAGAAGTACTTGGCTGATATGAAACGACGCATCTTTCTTTGCAGACTACTCAGAATCCCACCGGTGTTACTCGGCCTGACTTGGCCTAGTGTGCTCAATGATGGCGAAGTACCGCAGTACATTAAAGACTCCGAATCTATGGTCGAGTTGTTAAGCGCAAACTCCTATGGTCTCTACGAGGATATTCTCACCTTTGCCAGTATCAACCCGCAGAGATATACCAGAGAAGCAGCGTACCGATTCTATCAACATCAGAAGGAGCTTGAGAAACTTGTCATCACTGTCCCGGCTTTAGAAAAAGATAACTGGCTAGATCTTCTGGCCCGTTATTATCAGCACTCGACATTTATAGCCGAACACCACGCGCAAAGCGACCTTGCCCTCTCTTACGCAGATAAGGCATTGCATATAGCAATTTCCATGGATCCACAAGATGCAGAGCTTACAGGCTCATCCCACTACAAACGTGCCAGGCTCTATTTAACACGTGGTAAGCGGAACCTGGCGAAAGAAGATATCCAGGCGGTGTTAGAGAAAGCGGAGCATGTAGGGATCCCCTTGAGAGGGAGTACCTACCTGCTTGCCGCAGAAATAAACGCGCTCGATGCATCGCAAGATGGAAAATTACGAACGCAGTGTCGTTCGTGGCAGGACAATGCCGCTGACCTGCTCTATAACAAGAAGAAGGTTGAAAGCGATGGGACGTTTATCCTCTTCGACCTCTATGCTGTTCACCACGAGAGAGCCAAGATACTCATGCGATTTGCGCTCTTCCATACTACAGATGAAGAACTGATAGAGGGTCTGAAAAATGAGCACAGACGGGCAGACGCCGGGTTACTGAAAGAGGCCCATAGTGCGTTGTCATCGGCCAGGAAGCATCTGGAAGCGGCTAACGGAACCCGCCCGACGCGTATAATGGATAGCACAATTACAGAAGCCAGGCTCTTACTCATGGGGAAAGAGTACGAGGAAAGTGCGAAGCTGGTGAAGACAGCGTTAACTATTGCACGTCTCATTAACTCAGCAAAAGGTATCAACGAGGTGGAGAAGATATATACCATGTTACATCAGCTTGCCCCGAAAAACCCGTATGTCTGTAACCTGGGAGTAGAACTGGGGAAATTTTAACCACATTCGTCAAAGCGGCTCCTCATTGATCGAGGCAGCCGCTTTGATGGTCGCTACATGACGTAATGGTGAAAGCTTTCGGCACACTTCATCCGTTGCGGAGCACCGGTTATCAGCCCGCGTTCATAGATCCATGTATCCATATCTCTGTGTTTCGTCTGGCTTTCATGACAGCGTAACGCGGCGGCTTTCTGCTCCACGACACTGCTAATGTCAACCCAATGGTTGGGCCGATCCGTCGGAAAAAAGTAAATCTGTCTCGCATTGTGCGGAGTAATGCCATCGCGTAATTGCTCACGATAGTACATCCCTCCACGCGCGCAAGCTAAGGCATCGACAGTACAGATGCCCACGGCTCTGTGGTCAGGATGGACCTCATTCTTGCGCCAGGGATCAAGGGTAAAGACGACATCAGGCTTCCATTGACGAATAACCAGGACGATTTCCTTGCGCAGTGCGATAGAGGGTTCAACTTCCCCATCATAATAGCCTTCCAGGAATGTCACCGTTTGTACACCCAGTGTCGCCGCCGCGCGCCGCTGCTCCTGCTCTCGAATAGCGGCAAGACGTTCCGGCGTCATCTCAGGGTCATCACTGCCTTTATCCCCTCGTGTCACAAAGAGGTAGTGAATGTCTTTTCCTTCAGCAGCCAGTAAGGCCATTGTTCCCCCACAAAGATGCTCCGCATCATCTGGATGCGCTTGCACAACAAGGATGCGTTGACCGCCTGGGGGAAGCAGCACAGAGAAAGAGTCTGCCATGTGTGTTTTCGTTCTCCTTTCTGTTAGTATCAAAATGGTAGAAGGATATGTAAACGAACTTAGTAGCCATTGCAGTATATCACTGGAGTAGGGGTGAAAAATAAAACCCTTGAGACCTTGAAGAAGTTTTAGCCGTGCTTAAGGGAACGTTAATCAATACTGCTTCTCCACACGCCAAATTATTCACGTTACTATTGCTCTTGCTTACTGCCTATGAACAAATCCTCTGGTTTGACGATATTACCTGGCAGCAGCAGTCAATCAAGGAGACATTAATGATTGGTTCCCCGACAAGGGGGAACCGGTGTGAGATCCATTGACTATCTTCCCGAAATGTACACCCGTCTCATCGCCCCGGATCACCTGGTCCTCAGTATGATGGATGTAACGATCCTCTGTGGAGAGCAACCGCGCATGAAGAAGCGCCTGCCCGAAATGCAGCGGAACATTGCTAAGGGATTGAGGATCGACTTCGATCAAGTTCATGTCAAAGTGAGTAGTAGGGACGGACAAGATAAAGTAGCGAGACTCGAAGGCATTGAAGCCCATGTGTTAGTGAGTCTGTGGGAAAATCTGCAACTTGAACGAATTCCAAGATAAATAACAAAAAACCGTTCATACATATTTACAATCATTAAACGCTTTTTCACGCTCAAATTTTGCTATTTGAATATGTTTGAATACATTTTTGAAAACTGTTGTTTCCTCCGTAGATGTCCACCTATGACCACTACAAGATTACTTGGGTTCTTTCGTGGGAAAAATACCTTTTTGATGCCAAGTGTTGACATCTATATGCCTGACCCTGAAAATGATATACTGTCATCGTGTAGATAGTGGTAAGATTTGATTGGAGCCGAAAATGAAGGACCATACGAAGAGGCCGAATACAAAGCTAAGATATCAACGGGAATGCCGGGGCTGGTCCCAACGCAAGGTTGCGGCCCTGATAGGCACGAGTAAAGAGATGGTAAGCCGGTGGGAATGTGGAGAAAGGGAAACGAGTCCTTACTATCAAGAAAAGTTGTGCGCTCTCTTTCATATGTCAGCAGAAGAACTCGGTTTTGTAGAGGATCCGTCAAATTTGAATGCATATCGCCGCAAATTCATCGGCACGGCACTGGAAATAGCAGGAATTACGCTGGTGAATCCTGTGCTCTTGCTCCCTGAATCACCGTCCATTCTTACCCATATTGAAGAGGCCCTTCCTCTATGGGAATCGAGCTTAAAAACGTTTTGGCAACTCTACTTTAATGGGGGTATTCCAGTCATCGAGCAAGCTTTACCCTCCCTTCTCTCACAGCTAGCGGTTGCGGCTCAATCGTCATCCAAAGAGCAAAAACGTGTTGCAAGCCTGGCATCTCAAGCCTACCAAATGAGTTGGCTTCTTGCCCTCCAACGGCAAGATTTCGGCCAGGCATTATCATCGATTAACTACGCCTATACCTATGCGCAGATGGCGGAAGATGTTAATTTGCTTCTTGCTTCTCTGGTAAGACAGGCTCATATTTACTATCACCTGGCAAATCCAGTACAACAATTGTTGATCCACGAACAGGCGATGCAATTTGCCCCCGCCGCTCATCCTCTACTGTGCAGTTGGCTATATCTATTGCTCGCTGAAAACCATGCTCATCTTCAACATGCCAAAGAAGCCGAGACCTTCCTTGACCTGGCAAAGAAAACCTTGCCGAATGAGGATGCTCGACGCGATCCCCATTTTTCCTTTGTCAGCATGAACCATTTTTTAATTACCAACTTCGAGGTTATTTCTCTGCTCCACCTTCAGCAGCCCCATAAAGCCTTAGACATGCTGACTCATCTTGGCCTGAGCGCAGCCGACCCACGTTGTTCTGAATTGTTAAATCATAAGCTCATGATCTTCTACACCCTTGATGATATGGAGCAAAGCGCACAATGGTTTGCCCCCGCCGTACAGATGGCGAAGCAAGCAAATAGCCGTCTACGCTACAATGAAGTATGTCGTATCTACGGAAAAATGATAGCAAAATGGCCGAAAGAGCAGAAGATAAAAGAATTAGCGACATTGCTGCGATAAGAAGGAGAGCAAGGAACGTGCTTATTGAGCGATACGACAAGAGGCCAGATCCACGTACTGAGGAGATAGAAAAAGATTGGAGAGCGTGGGCAGCGAGGAACCAATACACCTGTATAGACTCTGAGGCTGTAGAGTATGAAGACGTGCGCATTTTCCTTGAAATTTGGGAGAACCCCGCCCAGGCAGATAGATACCTTATGTATCTTCCTCGCATCCCACATACGATAGGCGACGCTGGCGAGAAGCTCCTTATCATTGACCAGGACCACTTCGATTTCATGAGGGATTCGCTAATAAAAATGGCAACGGTAGCAGTAATGCTCGCCAAAGAGAAATGGAAGGCTCGGCAGGACCAGAAATCCATGTTGAATTAACAGCCTTGAGAGATTACCCCCTAACCTACCAGCACGCGGCCTGGCGTCTCCACCTTGACGCGACGGGCTGAGCGCTGCGCGCCGAGACGAGCGGGGGTTCTGCATTGATGACGCTGCCAGCAGGCCCCGCTCGTCTCGCTCTGCGAGTCTAGCCCATCGCGTCAAGGTAGTACGCCACCCTTCGGGCCGCCGCGATGGGCGCGAGGTGAGCACTCCCACTGTTTGCCTCAACCGCAGCAGACGGGGATGCTTGATGACGCCGCAGGCGTCCCACGCCCTTCCCCCGCGTGCGCGACCTGGGAACCCTGCACCCAGGATCGCGCAGGCGTAAGGCACCGCTACGCGGAATTGATAAGGCTAGCGCCGCCTGTTTGCTTGCCTATTCTGTCTGCTCACCATTGTCTGAAAGTGTAAAACGATCCTCAAGGAACTTGTTGTAATCTGCTCGCTTGATACGATAATCACGGCCAACTCTGTAAGCTGGAAGTTGCTTTCTTCTTATCCAGGCTCGCACTGTATCAATCGTCACCTTGAGTTCGTCAGCAATATCTTCTACAGAAAGCCACTCTGAAGCCATTGGGTACACACTCCTTAACTCAGGGAAATGGGATGATTCCTACGGTTTTGTTTGATTGTACATGATGTCCGCAGCGCTGTCAAAGGAATCAAACAGAACATATGAAAATATAACTATCCTAAATAAAGACGGATATAACCTTGTATTAAAGACCATTTATATGCTATAATTATGTATGTAGACTAATATCAATGATTGGGAAAGAAGCACCAAATTTGATGTATTTTCGCCTGTGTTTAGCAGGCAGAGGTAGACCCGCTTACAGCCTGGACTGGCAACCCTTCCCCCTGGCTGAAAGGATAGCCCGAAATATAGCTGAAACGGCCTGTAGAGGGGTTTTATGCCATTGACACCGTATTGTGTCTCGTATATGCTACAGGTAGTTTGATACACAAATACTTGTACTCTTGACGAGAGGAGCAAACGACATGGAGAGTAAGAACCGATTGGAAGAGGTTAAGGCGCTGGCGCAGGCAGTGAAAGAGCATATGGCTCAAGTCCAACGAGCGCAGATCAGCAAGCGCCAGCAATACGGCAGAGCCGCCAGGAAGGCACAGCAAAAGCAGCAGCCATAGTTATACAGAAAGGAACCGACAATGCAGCACTACGACGATGAGCAGAGCCAGAGCTACGACTACCGGGGAAAGCGTGGGCTTGTTTTACTGCGTGTCTCGACGGAAGAACAGGAAAAGAAGTATGGTTTTCCCTCTCAGTTACGCTCTATCCGTGAAAAGCTCTTAGCCCCGCTAGGTATACGGATACTCGATGAAGAAAAGTTCATCAAGCGAGACACCTACACCGGGATGGAGTTCCGCGAGCGGGATGTGTTAACGGAAATCCTTGAAATGGCAAAGCGCAGGGAGTTTGATGTCCTGGTGATGGACGTGCTAGACCGTTTGGGCCGCAAGGGACTACAGCGGGAAATCTACCGCGCGGAGCTACGGATGCATGGTGTACGCATTCTCACCACCAGGCCAGAGGAACGCGCCGATGATGATAGCCTGATGGGCGAAATGATACGCCTCTTGCATGGTTTTAAGGCGGAGGAGGAAAGAAACGACATTATCAGACGGACACAGAACGGCAAGAGAGAGAGAGTTTTAAAAGATCATAAACTGTTAGGTAATCATCCAGATAAATACGGATGGAAATACAAAGATCAGACTAAGGGGGCGTATGTACTGAACAACGACCCCATCAAAATAGAGCAAGACAATGGAAGGGTACTACTAGATGAGAATGGGGAACCCTGGACAGAAGTAAAGGTACGGCGATACTTGTTTGAGGCTGTAGATCAAGGAAACTCCATAAGAGCTATTGCTAAGTACCTCACATCCCAACATATCCCGGTACCCAGGGAGGGTGAATGGAATGTATCGCTAGTAAAGCGAATTCTCGAAAATAGATACTCTCGAATTCCGAGCGATCAACCCATTTTAGCATATGGCTACCTGATTGTCTCGGACGAGAGCGGCAACCCTTATACAGAGGCTAGCATTGCTCAGATTGTCTATGACTTACACGATCAAGGGATGAAGGGAAAAAATATTGCTCAGTTTCTCAAGCAGAAACACATACCAACGGGAAAAGAAGCAAGCTGGACACCATCAACAATAGGCAGGATGCTTGATGATGAATCTGTTCTAGGGAAAGCGGCGGCCTTTGTAACTCGGACAGTAAGAGAAGCGGGGCACAAGCGCCAGCTAATAAAAGTGCCTAGAGAGGAATGGGTATACCTGCCAGAAGGTACAGTACCTCCTATTCTGGTAACGGAGGATGGGAGGCCAGATCTAGCGCTGTTTGAAAGAGTACAAAAGCGCTTAGAAGGAAATCAGAAGTTCGCAGTAAGAAACAGCAAAGACCCTTATAGCTGCTTGCTACGTGGAGGGCTTATAAAATGTGGCTACTGTGGGGGAAATATGCAGCCTGATAACAGCCACCATCGGAAATACTACTCTTGCCGAACTAAAATGCTACTTGATGGCAGATGCAGAGTAAGGAATATGATTCCTGCTCATCTTGTCGACGAGCAAGCATGGTCTGTTGCAGTTGAGATAATACGCAACCCGTCGGAGGTTGACCGTAGGATAGAAGCATTGAAACAGGCAGACCCGAACGCCGAGAGACGCGAATACATTGCAGGAGAGCTAGCCAAGATTAAGGCAAAACAGAGCAGGCTCAGAGACAGGTTAGAGGATGAAGATATGGACGATGATACATACGCAGATGTCAAGCGACGATTAAGGGAACTCGCAGATCAGAAAAGAGCTTACGAAAGCGAGCTTGCCATAGAAATAAACGTACACGAAGAATGGAAGAAGACGCAGGATCAGTTAAGGCATTTTCACAAGCGCTGTCAAGAAATGCGTGAAAAATTAGACGACCCTAACTATGATCCAGATAGTAAGTTCAAACGCGAAGCCTTAGAGTTTTTTGGTATTACCGTATGGGTATGGAAAGCAGATCACAACCCAAGAATTGAAATACAATCGAATCCGTCCTTTATTGTGTCTCGTACTAGCTAAAGTACTCCATGCCCGTACCGCGTACAAAGCCGGAGATGATGCGCCCGCCGCTGAGCACATCGAGCATAGCAATCTCTTCGGCGACGCGCAGGGGATCATCGTGCAGGGGCAGCGCATTGCCGACAATGCCGATCTTCGCGCGCCGGATGCGCTGTGTGAGGGCCGCCGCCATGATATTCGGCGACGGCATGGTGCCGTAAGCGTTCTGGTGATGCTCGTTCACGATCACGCTATCCCAGCCCAGCTTATCGGCACGCTCGATCTCGTCGAGGTAGCGGTTATACTGCTCGTGTCCCTTCTCGGGATCGTAGATCGAGTTGGGCAGCGTCACCCAGGCCGAGTCGTATTTCTCGTCGAAGTCCGGCGGCAGATACGGCCAGGGCATCAGATGAAAGTAGTGAAATGTCAGCTTATTCATGCGTTCGTCTCCTCCTGGCGCTCCTGCAAGAACCTGGTGATATGCTGCGCCCATGCTTCGTGCTGTTCAAACATCGGCATATGCCCCGTTCCCGCGAGCCTGACCAGCCGTGAACCGGGAATGAGCGAGTGCAGGGTATCGCCGTAGACGGGAGGGATCAGCCGATCATTCTCGCCCCAGATAATCAGCGTCGGGCAGCGCAGCCACTGCAAGCGCCGCGCCAGCTTGGGATCGAAGTGCGGGTTCCAGGCCAGGGAGGCCAGCGTCGTTCGCTCCTTATACATCTGCACCAGATAGTCGGCGTTGACCTCCGCCGGCATGAGGGGCAGCGCCGCCATAGGATCGTCGAAACAGGCGGCGACCAGTTCTTGCAGGTTCATAGCGAAGAGGTTGCCGATCATGGCGCCCTTGACGCGAATGCCGGCGGCGTTCGATAGTACCAGTTCGCTCACGCGTTCGGGATACCAGATGGCGACCTCAGCCGCGATCCAGCCGCCGAGCGAATGCCCGACCAGCGCGGTCCGCTGGAGGCCGAGGGTGCCCAGCAGGTCGCGGTAGTAGAGGATATAGTCATCCATATCGCGCATCCAATCGGGGCGCTCGGTCAGACCGAACCCCGGAATATCCGGCGCGAAGACGTGGAAATGCTGAGCAAGGGCCTGGTGAAAATCCAGCCACAGATTGCCCAGATGGGTACCATGAAGGTAGAGCAGGGGCGGAGCTGCGGCCGGGCCGGCTTCAAAGAGGTGCGTTACGATGCCTTGAACTTCTACGGTGCGTTCAGTTTTCTGGCTGGAGGTCGTACCGGGGCTGTCAGGTAGTGTCATCTTCGAACTCCTGTGCGCTTAGAGTATGTCTGATCTTCCGATACCATTGCGTGCTCACGCCCGCAGTGCTCGCCTGAGATATGCTGTTGTGTTGAAAATGCGCTTCGAGTATTTTCAACACAACAGCATATCTCAGGCACGACGGCGCCATGCAAGGGATGAAGTTGGATTTGCGAAAAATGCGCGAAGCGCATTTTTCGCAAATCCAACTTCATCCGGCGAGCGCCGCAGGCGCGAGACAGCTTTCTATAGATAGACATAGTTTATCATAGAGCGGAGTGTAACCAATCGTGGTTGCGCTGACGTGACAGAGGTGTAGGTTTATGCTTGCAGCCTATCGTATATAATGGCGATATGTAAATCCATCAAAGAAAGATAGGGAGGACGGATATCAGGCGTGAAATCTCCTCGGCTCTCGGCCCTGCAAGAACTGACCCTTAACATTCTATGGCTTCCCACAAATGCGCTGAATTCCGCCCTGCTGGCGGTGGTCATTCCAACGCAGCTTTTGCTCTTTGTGCCCTCCGCGCAGATAGGAGGCGCCGACCAGGCATCATTTCTGGGGTGGCTTACCACTGTGGCATCATTCGTCTCACTGCTCATGCCGCCGCTGGTCGGGACGCTTTCGGATCGCACGCCGGGCAGACTGGGCCGTCGCCGCCCGTATATTATTGCCGGCGGTGTGCTGCTGGTCGCCAGTGCGCCACTGCTGGTAATATCCGGCGATATTATCATGTACCTGCTCGGTCTTTCACTGCTGCATGTGGGGGTAAATACGATGATGCCGGCCTACCAGAGCCTTGTGCCGGATCGCGTGCCGGAGCGACAGCGGGGAGAAGCGTCGGGCTATGTGGGGGCACTGACGATCCTCGGCAACATGATAGGACTGGGCCTGGCCGCGTATCTGCTCGGCGGCGTCAGCCAGCACAGCCACGATCCGAACGTCATACGCTACAATTCCGGCATTTACTATATCGTGACTATTTCTATGATGGTCGTTGGTGTCCTGGTTACAGTCCTCGGCGTGCACGAAGCTCCTTTCAATCCCGAGCCATTGCGCTCCTACGAGCAGCAGGCGCCGAGGATGCACAGATTCAAGCGCTGGTTCGTGCATAACTGGATAGAACCCTGGCGCAAGCACAATTTTACCGTCGTCTTTCTTACACGGGCCTCTATCATGCTGGCCCTGGCGATGTTCATGACTTTCATAGAATACTACTTCGCCCATGTGCAGCACATTACGAACTTTGTATCCACGACGGCCATCGTTGCCGTATTTGCTCTGGGAGGTGGTGTTGTCACCGGACTGGTATTTGGCATTCTTTCGGATCGCTTGAAGAGGCGCGCCCCGGTTGTTACTGGCGCCGCCATCTGTATGAGCGTTACATCCCTTGCCTTTGTCATCCTCCCTGGCAACATACTCTCTAATAATATCGAACTCATACTCTGGCCGCTGGGCGTGATCTTTGGATTGGGGCAGGGAGCGTTTCAAAGCGTGGACTGGGCGCTCTCTATCGATGCTCTGCCATCGTTGAAGGAGGCAGGCAAGGATCTGGGTATGTGGAGCGCCTCCGCGACCATACCAGCAATTATCGCTCCTCTGCTGGGCGGCATCATTATTACTATCGCTGATGCATTTCACGCGGTTGACCTGGGCTATCGCGTGATCTTCTTTGTCGCGTCGTTATTCCTGATCGTCGCTGCGATCTGTGTTCTGTTTGTACGCGAGCAAAAGAAGCCGCGCCAGCAACAGGAGCCAGCGTCGCAGCAACAACAGGTACAGCCATGAAGGTAACATCAACAAGTATATATAGCAGTGTGTGTGCGTTGCGTTATAGGGCTTCATTTGTGGATGCCGGCGCTAAGACAGACTATCAGGAGGAGGAAGGCCAGGGACCGGTGTGAAGACTCCTCGGCTCTCGTTTGGGAAACAACTGATTTTAAACTTATTGTGGTTCGCTCTGAATGCTGAGACCGCCGCGCTGCTGACGGTGGTTATTCCGACACAGGTTCTGCTCTTTGAGCCTTCCAGCCAGGTTGGCAGCGCCGAGCAGGCCACATTGTTGAGCTGGCTGGCGACGGCGGCGGCGATTGTCTCGCTGTTCATGCCGCCGCTGGTCGGCGCGTTCTCTGACCGCACGCCGGGCAGGTTGGGGCGTCGCCGCCCATATATTATCCTCGGCGGCGTTCTGCTGGTCAGTGGCACGCCGCTGCTGGTCGATTCCAGTACCCTTGTGACCTTCCTGATCGGGCTGGCCCTGCTGCATTTTGGCATGAATATCATTATGCCAGCGTATCAGAGCCTCGTGCCGGATCGCGTGCCAGAGGAACAGCGCGGCGTGGCCTCGGGCTTCGTTGGCGGCCTGACCATCCTCGGCAACGTGGCGAGCCTGGGCCTGGCCGCGTATCTGCTCGGCGGCGTCAACCAGATCCACTTTGATCCGAATCTGGTGCGACATAACGCCGGCCTCTACTATATGACGACGGCCACCATCATCACTATTGTCATCGTCATCACAGTGCTCGGCGTACAGGAGACGCCCTACAATCCGCGTTTAGTGACCGGGAAGCTGGTCAGAGAGCGAACCGTAACCGGCTTTATCTGGTGGCTCATCCACCACTGGGTGGAACCCTGGCGCAAATATAATTTCACCGTCGTCTTCCTTACGCGTACAGCGATTATGCTGGGGCTGGTGCTGTTCATGACCTATGTAGAGTACTATTTCGCGCGCGTGCAGAACATCACGAACTTTGTGGCGACAACGGCAATCATTGCCGTGCTGGCGCTGGGGGGCGGCGTCGTCAGCGGCGCGCTCTCCGGAGTCCTTTCGGATCGCATGCGGCGGCGCGCACCGGCCGTCTGTGTGGCAACGATCTTTATGGCTGCGGCCTCCTTCGCCTTCGTCGTCCTCCCCACCAGCCTCGGCTTCTGGATCTGGCCTCTGGGCATCGTCTTCGGCCTGGGCTATGGCGCCTTTTCCAGTGTAGACTGGGCGCTCTCCATCGACGCCCTGCCCTCGCTCAAGGAGGCGGGCAAGCACCTGGGAATGTGGAACGCTTCCACGACGCTGCCGGCCATCGTTGGTCCTCTGCTGGGTGGATCCATTATCGCTATCGCCGGCGGGCATGGACAGATAGAACTGGGTTATCGCCTGGTCTTCCTGGTAGCAACGCTCTTTCTGCTTATCGCCGCCGTGGGGATCCTGTTTGTGCGCGAGCGGCGCTGATTCCCCCATGTGCATCGAGATGCGCGCCATCAAAATGTCCCTCTGGCCCCCTTCTGAGACAGCGCGGCGTCGTGGCGCTTTGCAAGGGAGAAAGAGCCATCAAAATGTCCCTCTGGCCCCCTTCTGAGATAACTCGGCGTCGTGGCGCTGCGCAAGGGGGAAAGAAGGCCAGTGCGGCGCCGTTCGGCGCCGCACTGGCCTTCTTTCCCCCTTGTGAGCCACCGGAGGTGGCGAGAAAGGCAAAAAGATGAAGGCTTCCTGCCCATTGTTGCGAATAGCATGGTATAATCCTGTAAGATAAGATAAGCTATATACGTGTGCTGTCCAAAACTTTGATGAAAGAGAGAGACATGATGTCGCAGCAAAATAGACTTATTCAACTTTCCCTGCTCGGCGCGCTTCTGCTGGCTTTGTTTGCCGTTGTATATCTGGCTACCAGGCGTATCGGAAAGCCGGGGCGTCCAAAGATCGTCAAACACCATGTGAAAACGAAGCCCGCCGACGCCCTCAAGCATTGGACGGCGGAGAGGATGCGTGACGCTAAGGGTGTCGAATTACCAAAGGTTGATATTGTCGACCAGCAGAAATAGCGCTCGTGATGTCCGCTAGATGCGCCTGACGCGCACCATGCTTGAAGAAAGAGAGGGCGCCGATGTCACGACGGCCCAGATTTATTCAACTTCCCCTGGCTGGCATCATCTTTCTTTGCGTGCTTGCCGTTGTGTACCAGGGGTATCTGATTGTTCTTGCCAGCCACATCTACTCCGAACTGTTCCCCGGCGAGACTATTGTTGAGCATCAGGTGAACGAGAACCCCGAGGCCGTCATCCGCTACTGGACGGTAGCCACTATGGAATCGGCCATCGATGCAGACCAGCAGAGCGGCATAACTGCCAGCTCTATCCAACAGAGCGCGCCAGGCGACATCAGCGCCGGCAAGGCGGTCAAGCAGCAGGGGAGTTCCCCGCGCAGTGGAGAACCCAACTATCCGCTCTCAACGGTTGGCAGAGTCTTTTTCACGAACGACGCGGGCCAGAATCTATCCTGCTCCGGCACAGCCCTGGTCAGCAGCAACCGCAGCGTTGTCGATACCGCCGGTCACTGCGTCTACTGGCAGCGAAGCTGGGTGCACAACCTGATCTTCTGCCCCCTGTACGATCACGGCGCCTCACCTTATGGCTGCTGGGCCGCGCGCGAGCTGGAGGCGCCTTCCGAATGGATAGATGCCAGACCATACAACTTTCATCGCGACTTCGGTATGGCTATCGTTGCCCCCAATGACGCCGGCTACCTGACCGACGTGGTTGGCGGAGCCGGCTGGGCCTATAACCAGCCCATCAATCAATCCTTCTCAGCCTATGGCTATCCTGCCGCGCCGCCCTTCGATGGGCAGAGCAGGCAATCATGTGAGAGTTCGTCCGCCAGGACCTGGCCGCACGGGGGAGGCACCGTAATCTCCATCCCGTGCAATATGACCGGCGGCTCCAGCGGCGGTCCCTGGTTTATCAAGAGCGGTGGCAACTGGTACGTCGACGGTCATAACGACTTCATCAGCAGCCTCCAGCCAGGGCACATGTTCTCTCCCTACTACGATGACACCTGGTATGCGATGTATGACAAAGCGCAGCACGCGTAAATTATTAAAACGCATTAATGCGCTTTAACACATAATCCGAGCATGAAAATAAGTGCGTAGCCGCGCGCTGGTGAACAGGACCGGCCAGGATCGGTATCCGGCCAGCAAGAGCCAGCAACATGTCGTTCCGAGCGCAGCGCAGGCTCTCCCCTGAGGGAACCAGAGGGGAGTCTGCCCTTCTCACTCACAGGTAGCTTTTTCCGGGGAACCTTCTCGTGGGCCGTCCTGGTGGCGGCCCATGCATTTTCCCAAAAACCTATCCGTGAGAAGGAGTCTGCGCTTGCCCCGGCTGCGGGCCGGATCCTGAGCGCGAGCGAAGGATGACACACAGCCGCTCAGGATGACATATGCGGTGCAGTCCTCTCTCTGGAGATGCGGTAGCGCAACTGATCGCGGGAGATGTGTAGCAGTGCGGCGGCCTGAACCTGGTTGCCATTGCAGTACTCAAGAGCCTCCTGTACTAGCGTGCGCTCGATACTGCCCAGGAAGGCCGGTAGATCGATGCCTTCGGGCGGGAGGTGTACCTGTTGCTGTAATGCCCGGAGACGCTGGCTCGCGCTCTCCCCGGCCCGGCGGATCTCCTCCGGTAAATCCCCGGGCGTGATCACGCCGCCTGTACACAAAATCTGTCCTCCGAGGAGAGCGCTGCGCAATTCGCGCACGTTGCCGGGCCAGGAGTAGCGTTGCAGCAGTTCCATCGCCTCCGCGCTAATGCGCAAACGCTCTTCCCCTTCGCCGCTGAGGAGCCGCAGGAAATGCTGCGTCAGTGGCTCGATATCCTCGGGGCGCTCGCGCAGGGGAGGGAGGGTGATAGTAATCACTTTCAGGCGGTAGAAAAGATCGTCGCGGAACGTCCTGTGCAGCACAGCGGATTGCAGGTCGACGTTGGTGGCTGAGATGATGCGTACATCGACGCGGGTTTCTTCGCGCGTGCTGCCGACGCGGCGGAAGCTGCGCGTTTCCAGGAAGCGCAAAAGCTTGGCTTGCAGCGGGAGGGGCATCGCGCCAATCTCATCGAGGAAGAGGGTACCGCCGTCAGCGCGCGAGAAGTAGCCCTCGCGCGAAACCTTTGCATCGGTAAAGGCGCCCTCTTCGACGCCGAACAATTCCGTCTCCAGCAGCGTCTCAGGGATCGCCGCGCAGTTGATAGCCACGAATGGACGGGCCGCACGGCTGCTTAATCGATGGATAGCGCGGGCAACAACATCCTTGCCGGTGCCGCTCTCGCCCTGGAGCAGGACAGTTGTTGTGGGGTACAGCGCCACCTGGCGCACCATGTGCGCTACCTTCTGCATGGCGGCGCTGTAGCCAGTAATCATTTCCGCGAGCGGATCGTTTCCCGTCGTCAGGCTATGCTCTGGCTCATAGCGAAGCGCTGTCCCTGTTCCCTTCACACATGTCTCCATTCCACAAAACAAATCTGACGCTGGAGCGGGCGGCTTATCGCGTGCCGCCTCCTACCTGAGCGTATGCACGCTGGTATGGCGCCCGAGGCGCGGGAGGCTGCGAAGAGGCCGCCGGTGGCAGCACGTCCGATACGGGTAGAGCTGGCGCCCACGGTGAAGCCGTCGCAGCCGCGTAGCCCGGCATAATATAGCCCTGATTGAAGCTGGAGGTCATGACTCCTGGCGTAGATACAGTACTGTCCGCCGATATTTGCCCGGGCATAACGACCTGGAGCAAGCCCGCGGCGACGAGTTCGCCGACCACCGGGAGGAGCAGGTCGAAGGGCACCCGCAGAGCCTGAGATACGGCCATCAGGGAGGCTCGGCCATCTACCTGCGTCAAAACCTGCCACTGCTGCGGCGTTATCTGTACCATCGGGTTGTGGCTGCGCAGCGCGGCCAGGTTTGCCGGCGTGAGTATCATGTCGGGCTGCATAAACCTTATATCGATGCGCCTGGGCGGAACGGGATTCATCACCGGCACAGGCTGTGCCAGCGGTTGTGATCCCGGCCCGTCCTCGTTGGAGATGCTGAAAAGTGGTGGCAGCGACTCCGTAGCGGGGAGTGATGCCAGAGGGGCTGAGGCCGGGGGCGCCGTCTCCCTGGCTGCCGGCAGCGGGGATGGCAGCGACTCCGTGGCCGGGAGCGAGGATGCGGGAGAGAGCGAGACCAGAGACGATGCCCTGATCGGCGCCTGGGCCGGGGGCGTTGCCGCTGCTGGCCCGGGCGCCGGCGGCTGGACGGGCGGCGCCACCGGAGCGGATGGCGTGGGCGATAGATCGGGAGATGATACGCGTGAAACGGGGTCGGAAAAGAACTGCTCGGCACCCATCAGGGTTGTAATTCTGGCGATATCCGGCGGAAGTGAGGTGCCATTCCCCGGTTGATCCTGCGCGGGATGTGAGGCAAGTATAGAGGATGCGGGTGAATCTGTTGATGTCGTTTTAGCAGCATCAATCAATGTAGTAACGGATAATCCTACCAGCAGGCGATCAGGAGGGGGAGCGGCCCCTTCTTCGAAATGCACTTCGCCGCTTGACCATGCCAGGAGGATCTGCAATACCTCCGTCGCTTTTTGCGCGGCCCATGCCCGCAAGTCTTCGCGGCTCACATACCCCTGATCCATCAGCGCCAGCGCCAGGCGCGTTTCACTCGGCTGCGCTGTCTCCAGGGAGCGCAGGGCTTCCTGGAGTGTGCGGGAAGTGATAACGCCGTCCTGAACGAGCCGATCACCGAGGGTGGGGGTTGCGCGCAGCGGGCCGATACAGATTAAACGCCCTTCCCGGAAATAAAGCTCTACCCATTGTACCCCCTGCTTGATAGTGAGCAACCCGGTTTTGGTATGAACTTCGATCCGCTGCAAAATACTGGCGAGTTTGAACTGCTCTAACGTACCTATGAGTGACACAGTAATTCACCGTCCGTCCAAAAACGGCTCCTGGCGCAAAGCATCTCTACTCTCCCCCAGAGATAGTTGTGCCAGCGCAAGAGTCCACTACGCAATGTCGCAACCTGTACACCGCCGCCTGGAGCATAGCCACATGCTTCAGCGGCCAGTTGACAACGTTGTCAACAGATGTTGTGGTGGGGCCGTCATATCCGGCATCCTCAGAAGGTAGGCGGAAGATACAAAAATCATACACAGAAAGGCCCCGTAACCCTGGTACGGAAGGAGAGGGATTCGAACCCCCGGGGCTGGTTAGGCCCAGCGGTTTTCAAGACCGCCGCAATAGACCGCTCTGCCATCCTTCCACACGGTAGTGTACCACATCTTTAGCCTTTTTTGGAAGGGGGATGTAAAAACTGGTGGTAGCTACGTTTATTCTTTCCCTCCTTTTGAGGATCCCGGGAGATGGCAGGTCTTTTCAGGCTCAATGGGAGGGAGGCGCAAGCAGCGAGACTCCCATATAGGGACGTAGTACTTTTGGAATGACCACCGAGCCATCGGCCTGCTGATAGCTCTCCAGAATGGCGGCCATCGTGCGCCCGACGGCCAGTCCCGAAGCGTTTAACGTGTGCACGTATTCTGAATGTTTATCAGGCGCGGGACGGTACTTGATGTTGGCACGGCGTGCCTGAAACGACTCGCAATTGCTCGCCGATGAGACCTCGACATAGCTCGCCTGCCCGGCCATCCAGACTTCAAGGTCGATAGTCCTGGCCGAGGTAAAGGGGAGATTCGCGGTGCAGAGCGCCACCACGCGATAAGGCAGCTCCAGGCGCTGTAAGATGACCTCCGCGTGCTGTACCATCTCTTCCAGAGCATCATAGGAGGCGCGCGGCTCGACGATTTGAAATAGTTCGACCTTATTGAACTGATGGAGGCGCAGCAGGCCGCGCGTGCGGCGAGAGGCCGACCCGGCTTCGCGGCGAAACGCAGTTGTCCAGGCCACATAGCGCAGCGGTAACGATTGCGCGTCCAGGATGGATTCGCTGTGCAGGCCGACCAGCGGGACCTCGGCGGTGGGATTCAAGTAGAGTTCGTCCGCTGTGCTGGCATACGCCTGCTCTTCAAACCTGGGCAGTTGCCCGGCGCCGATCATCACCGAGCGCTTCGCCAGCAGTGGGGGCAGGATCTCGGTATAGCCATGCTCTCGCGTATGTACATCCAGCATAAATGAGATCAGCGCGCGCTCCAGCCTCGCACCGGCGCCTCTGAGAGTGATGAAGCGACTGCCGGCGATGCTTACGCCGCTCTCGGCATCGATGATCCCCAGGCGCGCACCCAGGTCCCAGTGAGCCTGGGGCCTGAAATGGAAGGTCAGAGGCTCGCCCCACCTGCGTATTTCCTCATCGTCGGCTTCGCTATCCCCTTCCTGAACGCTCTGATGAGGGAGATTTGGCAGGCTCAACAGCAGGAATTGGAGCCGCGTGCCGACATCCGCGCTCTGTAGCTCAAGCTGCCTGATGTCGTGCGCGAGCGCCTTGCTTTGCTGGTTGAGCGCCGCGCGCTGCTCCATAGGCGCCGTGTGGAGTACCTCGCGCAGTTTCTTGAGCGCACTATACAGTTCGTCGCGGCGTGTGATAAGCTGGCGCCGCTGCTCGGCAAGACGTAGAATATCGTCGATATTGTGTGGATCACGGCGCCGCCGTAAAGCATCCTGTATCACCTCAGGATGATGACAGATAAAATCCAGACTTAACATAACAGGGACAGTATAACATAGTTCGTGTCCTGCCATGTGTATCAGATCAGTGAGGGCTGATCGGAAAGCGGGCTTGCTGCTTCATCCGCTTGAATCTTCGAGCGTGGTGCGCAGGGCAATGTAAAGCAGAAACGACTGCCTTCTCCCTCTATCCCGCTGCTCTCTGCCCAGATCCGCCCGTTCATAGCTGCCACCAGTTGCTTGCTGACATACAGACCTAATCCGGTGCCGCGTATTTTCCCTGAAAGATCGCGCTTGAGTCGCCCAAATTGTACGAAGAGCCGGGGGATCTCCGCGGGGGGAATGCCGGGTCCGTAATCCTTGACGCTGATGCAGACCTCTGATGAAGGCCGGGCCACCAGCGCTGTATCGCCGTAGCGTTCGGCTGTAATCTCCACTGGCGTACCAACCGGGGCATATTTGAAGCTATTAGAGAGCAGGTTACGCAGAATCTGCCGTAGATACTGAGCATGAGCAAGCACAACGATATCAGGTGAAATATTCAAGACAAGATGATGCTCCTGGAGCCAGCGTGGATCGATGTGTCGCAGTACATCATGTACGACATCGGCAACCACCAGTTCTTCCAGCGTGAGCGCCGTTGTCTCGGTACTAATTTGCATCGCATCCAGCACGTTATTCACCAGTAGCTGAAGTTCTTCGCAGCTATACATGGCGTTTCTGAGGAATATCTCGTGGGTCTCCGCGTCAATGTGCTCGTGATGTTGCAGCAGCAGCTCGAGATATCCATATACTGCTGTTAGAGGCGTCCGCAGTTCATGATTCACATTGAGGATAAATTGATCTTTCAACTGGTTCAACTGCTGCTGCTGTTGATAAACGGTTGCCAGTTGCTGGCGGGCAGCATCGGCGAGGTCCAGTGAGTCGCGCTGAGAACTGATGAGGAAGCCGATGGCGAGTAGTGCGAAGGAGCCAAAGACGAAGGAGAGATCGACCATCGGGCGTAGTAGCAGGCTGTTATACACGATGCTATAGTAGAGCCAGAGAGGAATAACAATACTCAGAAGGCAAAAGAAGACGCCGCGTCGCTTAAACATCCAGGCGGCAAGAGCCATGGGGATGACGAGGATGCTGGGGTTGCGGGCTGGCGGAGCGATCATGACGTAG
Source organism: Ktedonobacteraceae bacterium (assembly GCA_035294325.1). Classification (GTDB taxonomy): domain Bacteria; phylum Chloroflexota; class Ktedonobacteria; order Ktedonobacterales; family Ktedonobacteraceae; genus DATGLE01. The sequence continues at coordinate 30,198 of DATGLE010000046.1, forward strand.
AGAAAAAGAAAGAACAGCAGTGTCACCATTACAATGATGAAGCGCACTGTTGATGGTAATTTGAGCAGGAAGCGCGGCAGAGCATTGATATAACGCAAGTTTTCCCTCCCTTCGCGTAACAGAAGAGCAACCGCAGCTAATACTATACGGGTTTTTGAAGGAATGGTGATGCCTGGCAACCAGTAGGGCTTTCAAAAGCGATGGATACTCATCTATACTACCATATATGCGGGTAGATTAATAGACTCCTGCCTGCTCTGGCTAGAGCCGGAGATAGATTTGCGATACACTATCAGTATTGCATGACTGATAGGAAATCGGCGACAATCTAACGAGTGGAGCACATGATAACGGTCATCAAACAGGATCCCCTGGGCAGGACGCAGATCCAGTACCAGGGAGAGGTCATCGAACGTTCCGCCCACGGCGTAGTTATTCAGGCGCATTGGACACGGCTGCCAATGGATCTTGGCTACGTCCGTTTTGAGACGGGCGACCATTTTACAGAATATTATTATACTGATCGCTGGTTCAACGTTTTTGCTATTGCCAGTCCCGATCATGTCCGTAAGGGCTGGTACTGCAATATAGCCGAGCCGGCTGCCATCTCGCAGGATGAGATCAGGCAGAAGGATCTGCTGCTCGATGTGTGGGTCAACCCGGATGGCACGTCGCTCATCCTCGACGAGGACGAGTTCACAGCCACCACGTTTCTCACAGACGAGCAGCGTGCCGGCGCGAGGCGCGGGCTGCAAGCGTTGCTACAGATGCTTGCAGCCCGCCAGGAGATGTTCGCGGAGATTGATACTCTTAACAAGAAGGATCAATAATTTATTGCGGCTTTTTGCGCGCAAGCAGCCTGTTGCCCAGGCCGATCCACGGTTTCTCAACCAGCACGAAAAGCAAGAACATGCAGGGAACGATGAACGCGAGCGCCCAGAGCCAGTACAGGCTGTAGAGCAGCGGCGGCGCCCACGTTTGCAGGTACGTTGTGACGTGATCGGTAAAGAATTCCAGCAGCTTCAGATGCCACATGTAGAGGCCGTAGGAAAGGATTCCTAGCCAGCGCAGCGGCGACCAGGTGAAGGGACGTTTGAGCCAGCTTGCGCCAAAGAGGATAGCGGCGATGCAGAGTCCATAGCCGATGGAGAAGCAGATCTCGCTCACTGTGTTGTAGATATCGGTAAACTGGTCGAAAAAGGGCACGGTATGCGGGATGCCGTGGTTAAATTTCCACAGCGCCATGACCAGCAGCCAGAGAATGCCGCAGGTCCATAGCCAGGGATAGAGGCGGTGTAAAAGCCGGTTGAAGCCGTACTCCTGTGGGATAGAGCGGGAGACGACGAAACAGGTGGAGAGCAGCATACCGACGCCGAAATCCTCCAGAAATTTGCCGTGCAGGCCGCTCCTGCTCAGCGTGCCGTAGACGAAGATCATGACATGATTCAGGACCGGGCGCGGCACCAGGAACGTTGCCGTTGGATTATCGGTTAGATAGAGGCCCGCGTAGCGCGTACCAACGCCCCAGGCGACAACGAGGCAGAGACCGCCAACCAGCAGCGAGATGCGCCGCGCGAATGGGCCGCGCCTGACGATAGAGCGCAGTGCCAGCGCCAGGAAGGGCAGCAGCAGGTAGAACTGCCATTCAACCGCCAGTGACCAGAAGGGGCCATTGATCTGCCGATAGGTTCCGTCAAAGGAATCCATGAATAAGGTGAGAAAAAGGCTCAGCCGTGTCCAATGATCGGGATGAAGGTATTCGGGGTTATAGATCAGAACCATCAGGAGCAGAGATACATAGTAAGCGGGCAGAATACGCAGGGCGCGACGCAGATAGAAATGGCGCAGCGAGGGCCATTCCGCGTCGAATAAGAGCGCTTTTGCATAGGGCAGAAAGAGTAAAAAGCCCGAAAGGATGAAAAACAGCGTAACGCCTGTGTCGCCGGCGAGGGCGATAGAACTGATGAGCGGTGATATTTGCGTGGGATCCCAGAGGGGCAGATCATGCGTCGTCACCAGACTGAGGTGGTAGGCCACGACGCTCAGGCAGGCGAGCGCACGTACTCCATCGAGCGGGGCAATAATACTTCTTTGTCTTCCTCCCTCTAATACCAGGCTCAACCATTGATGGATGCTGTGAGATGTGTTTTGGAGCCAGAGATAACCATGTTGAATGGACTGTGCCAACAGAACTCCTTTCATGCAGAACGAGCAATTATTTGCAGAGATAATAGTAATTCACTTTCTTCCTGTCTATAACGGGTGAGATCCCCCTGACGCTACATTTTCTTTTTAGAAAGTGTCTGACCCTCTGCGTCTCTGCCCGATCTGACTGCTCTGCGCGCGGATCCGCCCCGCCGGGGACTGGTATGCTATGCAATAAAATGCGCCTCACGCATTTTATTGCATAGCATACCAGAAAGGCGAGCGCCGGAGGTGCGAGCAAGCGAGGGGACCGGAAAGTGGGCGCGCTCTTAAATCCGCTGTGCGGCAGATGCTGGATCGACGATCCAGCCCTCCAGTTCGTGGCCGGGCGGTATGCCGTAGTTATTGGGCCGCTGTGAATATGCCCACGCAGCCTGGATGGCGCATAACAGTGCGTCCAGCGTATCGCCCGTCGCGTCCGCGATAAGCTGAGTCGGGACCTCAGCGGGCAGGATAAGCTTCAAGCCATACACCGCAGAGAGATCGTCCGAACGGAGCGCCGCGACGATCTGCCCCCGCGCCGCCAGTTGATCCGGCGTCTGCTTCTGGCGCTCGTCGCTCTTATAGCTGCGCCTGCCGAGCCAGCGGCGCGCCGCCAGCGCCGGGTAGCCCTCCACGACGATACGATGGTCCGCGGTTGGGCGGCAGGGGAGGATGCTGACCGGCGAAGAGAGCAGGCGCGTTGCGCCTGCAAAGAACATCTTTCCGACAGGGATGCGCTCCAGCATCATCGGGCTGCGGGCGCCGGTCAGAGCATCCGTAGCGCGCAAATGTAGCTTATCGCCCGCCGGTCTGCCTGAGCGGTAGCGGATCAACGTTTGCTCGAATGCGCTTTTGCCCAGCGCGGCGACGAGTTGCACATACTCTTCCCAGCGTTCGGGCCAGCCGAGTTGCGCGAGCAGCTTGCGCGGCTGCCCGAAAGGAAAATCGAGCGCGGCAATCCAGGGACCATCCTGGCGTAGAAACGCTTCGAACTGTTCAAAGCTGCTGAGGGCAAGGCATTGCTCGACGGTAAGCAGTGTGGAATGCAGCGTGCAGCATGCGCATGTTATGGGTTTGCGGCGCGTGGGAGCGCTCGTAAAGTCAAGGCCGAAAACCAGCATGGACCGCTCCCCTAGAGCTGTGCCATCACTCTTTTGCTGATGCAGCGCAGCGTGGCGAAGACGCCTCTGCCATCGGAGGCAATCGCCTCGAAGCTGGGGACGCGGCGGCGGTTCAGGTAGCGCTCAAGCACGGGGACGGGCAGCGCGTTGGGCAGGTCGCGCTTATTCCACTGCATCACGAGGGGGAACGTGCTCATGTCTTTGCCGATGCGGCGCATGTTTATTTCCAGTTCGGTGATACTCTGCACGTTCTCCTCGAACTTCTCGGCCTGTGAATCCGTCACGAAGACGATGCCATCCGCTCCATTAAGTACGGCCAGGCGTGTGCGCTCGTAGAGGATCTGCCCCGGCACAGTATAGAGGTGGAAGCGTGTGCGAAAGCCATGCACAGTGCCCAGGTCAAGTGGTAAAAAGTCAAAGAAGAGGGTGCGCTCCGTTGCGGTGGCGATGGAGAGCATCTCGCCGCGCGCGTGAGGGTTGATGCTCTTAAATACATACTGCAAATTCGTCGTTTTGCCACAATAGCCGATGCCGTAGTAGACGATCTTGCAGTGGATCTCACGGGTTGCAATATTAATGAGCGCCATAGGCTGCCAGGTCCTCTAATCGCGGAAGAGCAGATCAATCGTATCCTCGACTGAAGATCGAAATTGTAGATTGATGACCGACGACTTCGTGCGCGAAGTATCGTTGCGTACACGCTCCAGGATGCGTCCAAGTTCGTCTGAAGCCTTTTTCGAGAGCACTTTAACCAGACCGATATGCGTCAGTTTATCAAAGATAATGACGAGCAGCCATTGCTCCTCGATCATCGTAGTAAAGATGTTTTCCTGCACCCCTTGCTGGAAGATGCTGCGAAAATCTTTTTCGTTGAGCAATTTTGCCACTTCGCGCGAAGAGGAGAAGACGCCGGCCAGCAGCGCTCCCAGCGTGGTCGCGTTGCGCTGCATGCCGTTTCCCTGCACAGCAACCACCTGACCACTTTTATCGATGAGCATAGTGGAAGTGGCATTGGTATCGTTCATCAGTTTTGCCAGTAGAGCCGAAATAGTCGCTAATTCACGATCTGAGATGACAAGGTTCGTCAGTTGTTCCATGGACGCGCCGCCCTCCATATACACGCCGAGCAGAGAATATGATCCGCGATGTTTGGTATCACAGTGTTACGCTATATCAAGAGCCTCTAAAATTTCGTTGCGGCTCGCTTTGACCAGGTGGCGCACGCGACCAATATTTGAGGCATTGTCGGAAAGAGTTACCATCAGGGCGAAGTCACCCAGAGGATCGACGCTCACCAGCCCGTGTTCATACTCCATAAGCACGCCTACCACACTCCCGCGCGCAATTTCATGCCCCAGCGCCTCTGCTGTGCTCATACCTGTCGTCATGATTGCTCCCACAGCCTCCATATCTTCCTTGCCATCACGCGTCAGACCTTCGATCAGCAGACCATCCCTGCCGACCAGGATCGCCTGCCGCACCCCCGGAATCGATAAGAAGCGGCTCAGTGTCTGTTTTAGATCGACCATCTTTTCCCTCCGCACTGGCGGGCTGCCATGTATACCCAATCGCATTCAAAAATGCGATTGGGCATGAATTGATAATACATTCAGAAACGCCGCTAGCGCGGCTAGCCTTCGGCTCATCTGAATGCAAGGTAGTTATTCAACGCCGTGAGTATGATGCTTGCTATTCTAGCGTATGCGCTGCCCTGGCGCAATCGAATGGGACATCCTGGCTAATGTCGCCATTTCGGTGTTGCAAGCATAGTCCCGCAATCATACTCACAGATCTTTCTGAGGCCGCTACCTGTTCTTTACGCCATAATTCGGCGATTCCTTCGTAATCATCACGTCGTGTGGATGACTCTCGCGCAGTCCGGCACTGGTAATGCGTGCGAAGCGCGTATGCTCCTGCATTTCTTTAATTGTCGCGGCACCGGCATAGCCCATCGCCTGGCGCAGACCGCCGACGAGCTGGTAGACCAGCGGGCCGAGCATGCCTTTATAGGGAACGCGGGCCTCAATGCCCTCGGCAATTACCTGTGACTCATCGGTGCCATCCTGGAAGTAGCGATCCTTGCTGTAGCTGCGCTGCTTCATGGCCGCCACCGAACCCATGCCGCGATAATCTTTGAAGCGCTCACCGTGCGAGATAATCAGTTCGCCGGGGCTTTCATCCACGCCGGCCAGCAAACTCCCCAGCATGACCGTATCGGCTCCGGCGGCAATGGCCTTGGCGATATCGCCCGAATACTGGATGCCGCCATCGCCGATTATCGGGACGCCGTAGCGGTGCGCGACACGCGCGCAGTCGTAGATGGCGGTGATCTGGGGCATACCGACGCCGGCGATTACGCGAGTTGTGCAGATACTGCCAGGTCCCACGCCCACCTTGACGGCATCCGCCCCGGCCTGGATCAGCGCCTCGGTGGCCTCCGCTGTGACGACGTTGCCGGCGATCAATTGCGCCCGCCTGCCGAAGCGGTCCTTGATGCGCGCGACCTGCTCGATGACCATACGTGAGTGCGCATGCGAAGTGTCGACCACCAGCACATCAACGCCCTCTTCGACCAGCGCGGCGCAGCGCTCATCGCTGTCCGGTCCCACGCCTACAGCAGCACCCACGCGCAGGCGGCCATACTCGTCCTTCGCGGCATGGGGATAGAGGATCTTCTTCTGAATGTCCTTCATGGTGATGAGACCTTTGAGCATGCCATGCTCATCGACTACCGGCAGCTTCTCGATCTTGTAACGATGGAGGCTATCGCGCGCCTGCTCCAGCGTGGTTCCCACCGGCACCGTAATCAGCGGTTCACGCGTCATCAGTTCGGAGATCGGGCGATTCACGTTCGTCTCGAAGCGGATATCGCGATTTGTGAGGATGCCCACCAGCCGGCCCTGCTCGGTAATGGGGATGCCGGAGATGTGGAAGCGCTTCATGGCGCTGAGCGCCTCCTGCAATGACGCATCCGGCGCCAGGGTGATCGGATCGGTAATCATGCCCGATTCCGAACGCTTCACTTTATCGACCTCCTGCGCCTGCTCGTCGATGGGCAAATTACGATGGATGATACCGATCCCGCCCTCGCGCGCCAGAGCAATCGCCAGGCGGCCCTCCGTCACCGTATCCATGGCCGCGCTGACGATAGGGATGTTGATGCTGATGGCGCGCGTAAGCTGTGTCCGTGTCGAGACATCGCGAGGGAGAACCGAAGAGGCAGCGGGAATAATGAGTACGTCATCAAAGGTGAAGCCCTCCTTGGCGAACTTCTCTTCGAGTGCGCCGGAGGTATAGTCTAAAGACATGGCTGAGGCATCCTCCTTAAAAAAACGACCAGCCGCGTTGTCGCGCATGCTGGTCCCATCCCCAATGGGGAAAGCAATGGCCTGTATAGGAGCAAAAAAAGTTTGTAATAGTGTAGCATCTGGCATCAAGATACGTCAAATCATAGCAACCCACTATCGAGATCATCCCGGGCTTGTCAACTGAGCCAGACTGCTGTACTGTTATATAGGGATTCTCTATCATTATCTTTGATATATCTCAGAGGGTATCTAATGCTTCCCGGCTTCGCCCTTTTCTGGCTGGCCTTCGCGCGGCTCCGCCACGCTAGAGATAGATGTTGTTGTGTGAGCAGGGGCGAAACCCCTGCTCACACAACAACATAAGGCCAGCGCCGCAGGCGCGAGAAGCGATGGGGTCGAGAACAGGCATACTCTCACTATAAAGGAGACTCTGAATGTCTGCTCGTGTGCAGGCGACGGCGCAGATGGCACATCGGATTGGCGCGGGTGATGAGGCTATCGTCGTTGATAATTTCAGTAAAAGCTACGGCTCACATAGAGTTGTCGATCATTTAGAATTTACGGTACGACGCGGAGAGATCTTCGCTTTGCTGGGACCAAATGGTGCCGGAAAAACGACAACCGTTGAAACCCTCGAAGGCTATCGCAAGCCGGACGAGGGCGCTATTCGCGTCCTGGGCTGCGATCCGCTGCGTGATGCGCGGGCGCTCAAGCCGCAAATCGGCGTGATGCTGCAACAGGATGGCCTCTATCCCGGCCTGACGGCGCGCGAGGTCCTGCGCCTCTTCGCCGGCTACTATCAACATCCCCAGAATATCGACGCTCTGCTCGAACGCGTCGGACTCACCGCTGCGGCGAAAACGCGCTGCCGCAGGCTGTCTGGCGGGCAGAAGCGGCGCCTGGCCCTGGCCGGAGCGCTGGTCGGCAATCCCAGGCTTGTTTTTATGGATGAGCCTACCGCCGGCATGGATCCGCAGGCGCGGCTGACGACGTGGGAGATTATTCGCGATTTGCAGCGCAGCGGCGTGACGATCTTGCTCACGACGCACCTGATGGACGAAGCCGAGCGCCTGGCTGATCGCGTCGCCATTATCGATCATGGCCGTCTGATCGCGCTCGATACGCCGGCGAACTTGATGGGCGTGCAGCAGGCCAGCGTGGTACGCTTCGTCGCGCCCGCCGGGCTGGATTGCGCGGAACTGGCGGCGCTGCCCTCGGCACGTAAAGCGGAGGAGGTTCGCCCGGGCAGCTACCTGCTTGAGACGAATTCTCCCGGCGCCGTACCCGAACTGCTGGCCGAACTTACCGCCTGGATGCGCGATCACCAGATTACGCTTTCCGAAATGCGCGTGGGGCACGGCTCGCTGGAAGACCTCTTCCTGCGCCTGACAGGCTCAGATGTGCGAGAATAAAAAAGAGTAAATATATGACGACACAGGCAACAAATACAGATCCATATGCTGCTGCGGGTGAGAAAGGCGCAGCCGCTCCTCTCGCTCGGCAGATTATGACGCAGACACGCTTCGAACTGCTGCTCACGCTGCGGCGCGGCGAGAATATCCTGGTGACGTTAATCGTCCCGGTAGTGCTGCTCATCTTCTTCACCTCACTCAATATTGTGCCCGCCGTTAATGGCAGTGCGGTGAACTTTCTCCTGCCTGGCATTCTGGCGCTGGCAATTATGGCGGCGGGCATGGTCAATCTAGGCATCGCGACGGCCTACGAGCGCTATTACGGCGTGCTGAAACGCCTGGGCAGTTCGCCGCTGCCGCGCAGCGGACTCATCAGCGCAAAGATCATCGCCGTTCTCGTTCTGGAGGCCGTGCAGGTCATCATTCTCGTGGCTGTGGCGATGGCGCTCTACGGGTGGAAGCTATCGGGATCGCCGCTGCTGGCGCTGCTTTCGATAGCGCTGGGCACGGTGACGTTTGCCGCGCTCGGACTGGCGATGGCGGGCGCTTTGCGGGCTGAACTCACGCTGGCGGGGGCCAACGCGCTCTTCCTGTTCTTCATTCTGATCGGCGGCGGTATTCTGCCGCTGAGTCATCTGCCCGCGCCACTGGCGGCAGTGGCGCAGATCCTGCCGGCGGCGGCGCTCACGCAGGCATTACAGGCGACGATGACGAACGCAGCGCCTTTTCCCGCCTATCCGCTGCTCGTGCTGGCGATCTGGGCGTTGCTTATCCTCCTGGTAGCGATTCGCACCTTCCAGTGGGAATAATTAAAATCGCCGGCTATGTGGCTCTCCAGGTCCACTGGTTGGGGCAGGTATAGTCCAGTATGGCGAAATTGCCTGCTTTGCCCAGCCAGGAGACAATAAATTGCGGCAGATTTGAGTGTCGCAGGTGGTTCTCGCTGTCGGGGAGCAGGACGTAGATGCCGTCCAGTTCATGTACATGTGAGATGGCGATGTGGAAGGTCGCCACCTGGTTGATGATAATATCGACGTTGAAGGTGATAGTTCTGGTCGGCGTATCGTAGTTCAGCAGGTGAGGAATGATGGTGTCATCTCCTTTGCGGAAGGGATCCTGGAAGGTATAGTCGGTTTTGTAGGGGTTGTCGGGGGTAGCGAAAGCAAAAGCGTAAGCCTCGCTGCACAGGTCGTACTTGTATGCGCTATTGGCTACACGCAGAAGGCCGGAATGCGCCACCGGCGTGCGAGGGGCCAGTACGAAGCGCAGGGCAAAGAGACTGGTCGCAATTACTACAAGGCCAGCAAGAAGCAATAGCCTGCGTTTCATGTGCGCATCTCCTCCGCTTATGCAACCTTCTCTATACGAAGCCGCACGATGATGAAGTTTAACAACCAGCATCGGAGCTGCCTCACCAGGCGCAGCGGCGCGCTTCTTCGCACCTCGTTGGGCCTGTCGAGCGCCCGCAAGCGCCATCAATCGCGCACCTGCGCAGGGGGTATTCTCTTCTCTGGTTGCTAAACTTCTACGCGAGAAAGATAGATTGCCTGCCTCAATCTCGTCCGGCGGGAATAGGAGATTCCTCCTGCTCCTCGTCAGGCTCGGTTTCGGGTTCGGGTTGCTGCAACAGCACCAGCGCGATCAGGAATATCGCCAGGATAACGACGTGCATCGCGGTACACCAGGCGCAGATCGTATGGAGCCGGACAAGCTCTACATAGACGAGATAGAAAACGGTCAGAAGGCCCAGCAGCGACCAGGCAAAGGCGGCCACAAGCAGCGAACGCCGTTCCGGCCAGAGGCGCCAGTTCGCGAAGGCCAGGGCCGCGCTGACGATGGCCCAGAAGAGGCCGGGAATGGTGATAGGCACGCTTGTGCCGGGTATAACAGAAAAGGCGCTGGAGAGAACGCGCGCGCAGTCGACGATACCGCTGCTGGAGCAGACCAGGGGCACATTCTCGTAATGGACGCTGGTCAGATAGATTGCGATGCAGGCCCCCAGTATTGAGAGGATGAAGAGAGCGATCTGACCGCCTGAGCGTTGTATAGCAGTCATGAGTTTCCTCTTTTATTCTCCAATCTATAAAGTGGACAATGCCAGTTGAGGATAGCATAGCGTCGCCGCGACAGAATGTCAATCTAACAAATGGGGTGCAGGGGCGAAGCCCCTGCACCCCATTTGTTAGGTTGTGGGAGGAGTAACCTTTTCAGCGAAGTGGCAGGCGGCGTAATGCTCGTGGCCTTCCTTGGCCTCTAAGGGCGGCTCTATCTCGCGGCAAATCTGCTGTGCCATTGGACAGCGTGTATGGAAGCGGCAGCCGCGAGGAATGTTGATAGGGCTGGGAAGATCGCCTGAGAGGATGATACGCTGGCGCTTCCTCTCGATCTGCGGATCCGGGATAGGGATGGCGGAGAGCAGAGCCTTTGTATAAGGGTGCTTCGGCGCGCTATACAGCTCGTCGCGATCAGCGATCTCCACAATTTTGCCCAGGTACATCACGGCGATCCGATCAGATACATGCCGGACAACGCTCAGATCGTGCGACACAAACAGGTAGGTGAGATGAAATTGTTCTTGCAGGCGTTGCAGCAGATTGAGCACCTGCGCGCGTACCGATACATCGAGCGCTGAGACCGGTTCGTCGGCGATGACAAGCTCAGGGTTGATAGAAATCGCGCGCGCGACGGCGATGCGCTGGCGCTGGCCCCCGCTGAACTCGTGTGGATAGCGATCAGCGTACTCTGGCCGCAGTCCCACGACGCGCAGAAGTTCCAGTGTGCGCTCGCGGATCTCCTGCGGCGTCCCGAGATTGAAGATGTGCATAGGCTCGGCGATCAGAGAGCCGATAGTAAAACGAGGATTCAGCGAAGCAAACGGATCCTGGAAGATCATCTGTATGCGCCTGCGCATCAGGCGCAGCGACTCACCCTCCAGCTTCGCCAGATCCTGATCTTCAAAGAGGATCTGGCCCGACGTTGGCTTGTAGAGCCGCACAATCGTGCGTCCAATCGTCGTCTTGCCCGATCCGCTCTCTCCGACAAGGCCCATCGTCTGTCCGCGTTCGATGGCGAGATTGACGCCATCGACGGCGCGCACATGGCCGACGACGCGCTGGAGCACGATGCCGCGCGTCACCGGAAAATGCATCTTGAGGTCGCGTACATCGAGCAGGGTTTTGCTGCCCACCAGGGTGTCTGCCATCTCCTTAACTTCCTCCTTAACTTACGATGTATGCGCCTGACTGCTGGCGGCGGCTTCGATAGTAGCCCTCTGAGCTTCCGCGCGTCTCTGGCGGCGGCGTTCCGCGTAAGCCTGCTCCGCCGGGTCGGTGACATCCACCCAGCAGGCTTTGCGATGAGTGGGGTTTCCCGGCAGCGGTTCCAGCGGAGGCCGTGTACGACAGATACTACGGGCAAAGAAACAGCGAGGCATAAAGTAGCAGCCGCTGGGGGGATTTAACAGATCGGGGGGGGCACCTTCAATCGTTTTTAACTCGCCATGCACCCGGTCATCGAGGCGCGGCACCGATTCGAGCAGGCCGATAGTATAGGGCATACGCGGGTTCTTGAACAACTCTTCGGTGGGGGCCTCCTCGACCACGCGCCCGGCGTACATCACCACCACGCGGTCAGCCACGCCGGCGACAACGCCCAGGTCATGGGTAATCAGGATCAGCGCTGTACCAAACTCGTTGCATACGGCGCTGATTAGTTCGAGAATTTGCGCCTGGACCGTCACGTCCAGCGCTGTTGTAGGTTCGTCCGCGATCAACAATTTAGGATTACAGGCCAGCGCGATAGCGATCATGACACGCTGGCGCATGCC
>DATGLE010000047.1:0-4457 GCA_035294325.1 Ktedonobacteraceae bacterium
GGATAAACGCCGCGCAGTTCCGTGGCTTCGGCGACGCGGGCCACCGCGAGCAGATACGCGCCCATTCGCAGATCCACTTGCTGCTCCTCCGCCTTGCTGCGCACTGCGCGATACGAGCGCTTCATAATCTTTTCAAGACGATCATTGATCTCGTGCTCGGCCCAGAAGAAGCGCTGCAAGTCCTGCACCCATTCAAAGTAGCTCACCGTGACGCCGCCCGCGTTCGCCAGGATATCGGGCACGACAGTCACTCCGCGCTCGTTCAGAATGGCATCGGCTTCCGGCGTCGTCGGACCGTTGGCGGCCTCGATCACCAGCCGCGCCTGGATGCGTGCCGCGTTGCGACGCGTCAACTGGTTCTCCAGAGCGGCGGGGATCAGCACATCGCATGGCAACTCCAGCAGTTCATCGTTCGTGACCGGCTCCGTGTCAGTCAGGCCGGCCAGGGTGCCGTGCTCCCTGGAGTGGCGCAGCGCGCGATGTACATCGATGCCGTTGGGATTGTAGACGCCGCCTCTGATGTCGCTCAGGCCAACGATCTTGCAGCCCATTTCGTGCAGCAGGCGCGCGGCTACGCTCCCCACGTTGCCGAAGCCCTGAACGATGACTGAGCAGTTGTCCGGCTCCATATCCAGATCAAGCAGGGCCTCGCGCGTCACCACCTGTACGCCTCGCCCCGTCGCCTCCAGCCGGCCCTCGCTTCCGCCAATGGAGAGCGGCTTGCCGGTAATCACAGCGGGCACAGAATAGCCCCGGTGCATAGAGTAGGTATCCATAATCCAGGCCATGACCTGGGGATTGGTATTCATATCGGGGGCGGGAATGTCGCTATCGGGGCCGATGAGCAGCGATATTTCTGTAGCGTAGCGGCGCGTCATGCGCTCAAGTTCGGCGCGCGACATGCGGTGCGGATCACAGATGACGCCGCCTTTCGCGCCGCCAAAGGGGATACCAACCACCGCGCACTTCCACGTCATCCACATTGCCAGGGCGCGCACCTCGTCGAGCGAGACCTGGGGGCTGAAACGGATGCCGCCTTTGGCCGGGCCGCGATTGATATTATGTTGCACGCGATAGCCCGTAAACATCTCCACGTCGCCATTATCCATACGTACAGGAAAATTCACCGTTAATTCACGTTTTGGTTTGCGTAAAATAGCGCGCATCGGCTGCGAAAGCCCCAGGCGTTCCGCTGCTTCATCGAATTGCGCAACCGCCATTTCATAAGGATTTACAACATCAATAGCCATTAAGGAAACACCTCCTCGTCAACAGGCCATACAAAGGCCAGTATGCAACGTTGCACGTAAAGCCAGGCTTCGGCGCCTCACCTCACGTTAAAAAGAGTACCTGATGCTCAGTGCCCTCTCTGCGTGGCCCACTTGCGCGGCTTCGCCGCGCACTGAATGTATATAGTTTTGTGGAAAAAATGCGCGAAGCGCATTTTTTCCACAAAACTATATACATTCAGGCGAGCGCCGCAAGCGCTTGCAAGCGTAATATAAAGCCTGCCCATATGGTGTGGGGCAGGCTCCATACTTCTGCATATATAAAGTATAACATCCGTGCAGTTCAGGTTTCAAGCGCTGCAATGGCCGCTAATGTTGCAGGAGATAGACATCCGACCAGTTGCCGAAGTACAACCCCTGACCGTTGAGCGTCACGCCGTGCACCCACGATGGGATGATTGCCGTCATCGTCCCGTGATCGAGGGGTAGCAGGGCAACCTGTGTGATCGCTATCTGCTCGGCCTGGTTGTAGAGCGCGATACGTGCGTCGCCTTTCAGCGTGTCAGCTTTCGTGACCAGCTGATCGAAAGTCGGGTTGCTCCAGTTTCCATTGTTGCTCGCGGAACCCGAATGGAGGATCAGCGTCATCCAGTCGTAGGGATCGGGAAAATCCGCCGTCCACGACATGAAGCCAAGTTGTATCTGGTGCTTTATCAGCAAGTTAACGTAGGATGATAGCTCCATGCCTTGCAGCTTGACCTGGATGCCCAGCGCGTTCTGCCACATCTGCTGCAAGGCCGCTGCCTCCTGCGTGGGGACCTGCGAAGTGGGATAGGTGAAGGTGATCGTCGGTGCGCTGGCGGCGTTGGGATAGACCGACTGGAAGAGCTGCTTTGCTCTGGCGGCATCGTGCTGCAAGCCGGGATAATCGGGCTGGTAGCCGGGCATGCCCGGTGGAATGATCGTCGGGGCCGGCGTCACCGCTCCCTTGAATATCGCCTGCGCCAGTGTGCTCTTGTCTGTGGCGTAGGCGAATGCCTGTCGCACCGCAACGTTATCAAAAGGCGGCTTCGTGGTCAGGAAAAAGAGCAGGTCCGTCTGCAAGAGCGGGTTGCGGATAAAGCCGCGTGTGCTCTCCGCCGTCTGCTGGTCCTCCGGCGTCATGTCCCATATAAAATCGTACTGGCCGGCGCGATAGGACTTGTAGGCCGTGGAAGGATCGCTGACAAGGGGCATATCGACCTCGGTCAGTTTCGTCTTCGGGCCGTAATAGTGCGGGTTGGGCACCAGGACAACTCTGACGTTGTGCGTCCATGACTTGAGCATGAACGGTCCGGTTCCTACCGGATTCCCCGCAGCTTGCAGCATCCACTTTTTCTGCCCGTACTTATCGATTACTTTCTGGTTCAGCGGGAAGAAGAGCGGATTAATCAGTTCTTCAAGGAAGTAGGGGGTGGGCTGCGTCAACGTGACCTGGAGCGTATAATCGTCGAGCGCCCTGACACCGGCCAGCGTTTTCGTCTTGCCGGAATTGACATCGCTGGCGCCAACGATGTTGCCCTCGAAGAAGGTGGCGATGGGCGAGTTGACCGCCGGCAGCAGCGCTCGCGTCCAGGTGTAGACGTAGGTCTGCGCGGTGACGGGCGTGCCGTCAGAGAAGGTGATGTCATGCCGGAGATGGAAGGTATAGACCTTGTTGTCCGCCGAAATATCCCAGGAGGTGGCCTGGTCGGGCAACACGCTCAGGTTTTTGGCCGCCCTGACCAGGCCGCTGTACATCATCATCACAGCGACATAGCCGTTGGTTGCCGGGCCGGCGGCGGGATCGAGCGTATCGATATCGGCTGTGCCCACAATGGGAAAGGTTAGCACCTGTTTTGCTGCCAGCTTCCCAGCGCTCGTCGTCGGGCTGGATCCTCCTCCGCAGGCGACGAGGAGGATAGATAAAGTGCATAGGCACATCACTCCCGAGAGGAAGCGCCGCGTGCGCCCGTGTGATAAATACATGATTCCTCGCTTTCTGGAGTTACCGAAATACTCCTCGCTTGCATTTCCTACACCGTGCTATATAAAGATATCCATAAAGTGCGTAGCAGCGCACTTCATCGCACTCGTCGAGCCTGTAATATGGCTTCAGGCGCGATGAAGCGCGCTGCTACGCACCTGGAGACGACTTTTAAGGTGCCGTAAAATATGCTCTGCCTGTTAGCTATTACGCAAATCGATTGGCGGGGGTAACAAGCGGGCGGAGATTACCAGAAAGTCCCAGATCATTATTCTTGCCGATTTTGTGCCAGGTGTTCCGAAGCGTTGCCGAATTATTGCCGAATTTCTGCCGGTTTCTTGCCCCAGGCGGTCAAACCGGAAATAAGGCCGCAGAACTGCTCATCCTGGATCTCGCGACGTGCCGCCTCGATCAGCCTGTCCAGTTTCGTCTCCTGGATGAGACTCGTCGTCACGAGCAGGGGTGTAATCCGCGCATAGAAGACCTCGGCCAGTTCGACAAACTCATCATGCGCGGGCGCGTAAGCGGAAATATCGATAGCGTGGCCGATGCTCCGCACCCCCTCGAAGCCGGCACAGGCAAGCCAGTAGCTCAGGCGCGGCGTGATGCAGAGGTGCGTGCGCTCCGGCTCGGCGATGCCCTGCCTGGCGCGCAGTTCGGCCATCAAACGCTCGATCTCCGTTGGGGGAGCATAGCGCTGGCCGATCTCGTCGAGGGCGCGACAGAGCAGGGAGCAGAGATTTTGCCATGCCGGGCTGCTGGTGATGGGCAACTCGAACTCCGTCCAGGCGATGACCCCGCCAGGCTTGCAGAGCCGGAAAAGCGCGCCGGCCAGAACGGCATAATCGAGGCTGAGCAGGTGGCGCGCCAGGAAGCGGGCCTGGATGTAGCCGAAGCAGCCCAACGGAAAGCCTATCGACTCGATATCGTGCAGGGGATGACAGACAAATTGCGCGTTGGGCGTCTTCATCTGCCCGGCATGCCAGCGAGCCAGCGGAATCTTGCGTGGGGCCTCTTCGATGCCAATAAACTCGTTGTAGAGGTGTTTGCGGGCCTGAGCCACGGTCCAGGCGCCGCAGTCACAGCCGACATCCAGAACGGTGCGCGCGTGGATGAGCGCGTTTTGCAAAGCGAAGGGCAGCGCGCCCAGTTCGCTCTCAAGCCGCTGTTCCACGCGCAGGGCGCGCGCCAGTTCCTGGCCGTTGTCCGCTATGGTTCCCATC
>DATGLE010000048.1:0-14508 GCA_035294325.1 Ktedonobacteraceae bacterium
GGCGCCGAGCTGTCAGAGCAGTAAAAAGATAGGGAATTACTGTTGTAGACCGCTTACGACGCGCGCATACTTCTCCGCCAGCGCCTGCGCCTGCTCGCTTGAGACGGACTCGGCGACGACATGGAAGAGCGGGCTATCGGCATCGGGCAGCACCAGCACCCACTCCTTGCCCAGATCGATCTTGATGCCATCGATTGGCTTGGCACGGCGCTCGCGATACTGCTCATTCAAGATACGCATGACCTTCCCTTTATGCTCCCAGGGACAGCTTACGCGCGTAGTGCTCATATAATAAGCTGGAAGATCGTCCACCACCTCCGAGAGGCGCATCTCGAAGGTTGCCAGCAGTTCTAGCAGTTTGGCAATTGCCAGCATGCCATCAAAGGCGGGCTGCAATTCTGGAAAGACAAATCCTCCCCGGCCATCGCCGACCAGCACGACCCCCTCGCGCCCGGCCGCCGTCATCAGAGCGTGCGGCAGCACTTTAGTATGCAGGATATAGCTATCGTAGCGTCTGGCGATATGCTGCAACGCGCTTGGCGCAGTCACGGGCGCGGCCACCGTGCCATTGCGATGCTGGCGCAGGAAGAGGCTCGTCATCACCGCCAGCATCTTCATGCCGTCGAGAATGCGGCCCCGGTCATCCACCACAGAGATGCGCTCCCCGCCGGGATCGATACGGATGCCCATATCGGTATTGAGTGCTGAACTGATGGTCGCCAGGCGCTGCATATCTTTGCTCTGCTCATCCAGAGACCGCGATGTAGAGGCTCCTTCGGTACTTGTATTCAGCACAATCACTTCGCAGCCGAGGTGATTGAAGATGCTCGGCAGCAACTGTGTCGTACTGCCATGCGCGTAATCCACAACAAGCTGGAACTTGCGGGAGCGCACCACATCATGATCGATCACGCTGTTAAAGCCCTCAAGGTAGCGGCCAAGCACCTCGTCATTGTCGAGCACTTCAATAGCGCCGATTTCATCCAGGTAGACGCGGCGGAAATCCTCGCGGAAGAAAAGATTTTCGATCTTGCGCTCGGTTGTCTTATTGATATCGAGGCCCTGCTGATCGAAGAGCTTGATATCGACAACACGCTCATCGTAGGGAGAGAGCCGCACATGCACCCCGCCGACTGCATCGGTGGTGCGAATGAAGTAGCGCGCCACCGGGATCGGCACCTGGTTGATATCGTGTACGTTAATACCGGCGGAGGGCAGGCCGGCATTGATGCCACGCTTGATCATACGCGACGTTTTATGCGAGTCGCGGTTGAGGCAGACGATAGAGCCTTTGGGCAGGATCGCGCCATAGGCAGCGCCCAGCTTCGTCGCGAACTCCGGCGTCAGATCGATATTGACCAGCCCGGTCACGCCGAAGCGGCTGAACAGGCCGCGCCTCCCCTGCGATCCCCAGATAATACTGGTATTGACCACCGCACCGGCCTCGATCTCTTTGTCGGGCCAGACCTTGACGTTTGGCTGGATAATCGCGCCGTCCTGAACGATGGAGTTATCGCCGATCACCGAGCCTTCAAACATCACTGCCTTGCTTTTGATGCTGGTCGAAGAGCAGACAATAGCCCCGCGCAATTCCGCCCGTTCACCGATATACGAATTGTTCCATACGATGCTGCGATCAATCTGGGCACGCTCATCGATAATGGCGTAACTGCCAACGGTGCTCGGTCCATGAATAATGGCGCCGGACTTGACCTTGCAATCGTGGGCCAGATAGATAGGGCCATAGAGCTGCGCGTCCTCCGCGATCTCCACGCCCTCCTCGCACCAGATATGGCTGCCAATATTCTTAGCCGGGATCTCAATATCCACGCGCCCCTGCAAGGCATCGGCGTTGGCACGCATATATTCGCTCAGATTGCCCACGTCGCACCAGTAGCCGTCGGGAGCCACATAGCCGTAGATCGGATCGCCCTTTCTGAGCATCATGGGAAAGAGTTCCTGGCTAAAGTCAAATGGCTTGTTCTTCTCGAAGTAGGAGAAGATCTGCGGATCGAGAACGTAAATCCCTGTGTTGATGGTATCGCTGAACACCTCGCCCCAGCTCGGTTTCTCTAGAAATTGCGTGATATGCCCATCCTCGTTCGTAATGATAACGCCGTATTCGAGAGGGTTAGGCACATGCGCCAGCAGGAGCGTTGCCAGGGATTTTTTCTCTTGATGATAATTGATGAGATCCGTCAGGTTATAGTCTGTGAGAGCATCACCACTGATGACGATAAACGGCTCGATGAGCTGTTCCTCGGCATTCTTCACGCTGCCCGCTGTGCCCAGCGGCACATCTTCTCGCGAGTAGGTGATATGCATGCCGAACTGCGAGCCATTCCCAAAATAATCTTCAATACTACTCGCCAGGTATTGAACGGTAACGACGACCTCGGTAATACCGTGGCGCTTCAACAGATTAAGGATGTGCTCCATTACCGGCTTGCCGGCGATGGATACCATTGGCTTTGGTCGTCGAATCGTCAAAGGCCGTAGCCTCGATCCTTCCCCTCCAGCCATAACAACGGCTTTCATAGCGGCCTCCCTTGCGTAAGAGCGACGCGCCCGGTCGCTCACGGCTATTCATCTCTCTATCATGCCGAAAATACAAGGACGGCGTAGCGATGCCACGCCGTCCTATCTGCTCCACTTATCATTATTGTACAACATCACCGAAAAAGGTCGCAAGCTTTGCTCCGCAACTCGCCAGCGCGGAACCGGCAGGCTCATCTACCACTCGCTCAGACGACCATGCTCCACCAGCCACCGCACAAACCGATGATAGTTCGTCTCCTCAGTCGCGCGTCGTTCCTCGTACTCTTCCTGGAGTAGAATGAGCCGCCGCGCTTCATCAACAGTGAAGCCCTCATCCAGGAGGGCATCGATCAGCAGATCGACATAGCGCTGCTGCATGGCAAAGTCCTCCTTCTGCTCGTCTACCTGTTTCACATAACACATAATAGGTAACACCACGAACACATTCCGCCTATTCACCCCTCAGGAATCGCGCAGCACAGCACGATAGAGAACGCCTGCTCTACAATTCCCTTAGCGTCAACAGAACGTGGGTAAACACAATGCGGAAAACAAGAGTAGCGAATCTCACCTCACCGATCCCTGTCCCACTACCCTCTTACGAGCTACTAACCATAATATAGTATACCATAAGGGGGGAATTGCAGACAACCGCCCGAGTTTTCTCAGCCTCTTCAGGAGCTGAATTTCCGCTTACCAGGGGGATCTTCCTGCTCGGCATTTCTAGTGAGTACTTTAGCAATGTTCCTGGAGTTGATGTCCCACGCGATGCGCAACGAGGTGTGACCGGTAGCCACATAGCGTAGAAATGTGCCTCCTTAGAAGAGAACGAACACAATGGTTCTCAACAAGGAGGGAGACATGACCCGTATCGCCGGCAGTTCGGTAAACATCCAGACGACTTCGGGATCCCATTTCTCGCCCCCGTCCTGGTTTGGGAGAAGTTGTCGTGTCAGGTGCGCTTTCTCTGTCAGATCACCCTTGCCCCCTGGCCTTTCGCTTCGATGGGTTCGCTCGTGCTCAACAAAGCGATCATCTTCACCGTGAGGAGAAACGTGCCGTTCTTGATCGTGCAGATACCCGGTTGTACTCCCTCATACCTGACAGCATAAAGAGGCGGTGCTTCCGATGGAAGATTGGAGATGGCTCCCAGTGTCCCCGCAGGATGGCAAGAGACCTGGAGATTGCTTTTCGGATACTGCTGTGCGTTGAGAATGATAGTGAAGCGACTCGTCACGGTATATGTGACCGTTTTCCCGCTATCGTGATCGGTGAATTCATACTGCTGAGTCAGTTGGGGGGTGCCCTGCGGGATGGTGCGTGATGTGGTCGCTGTCGACTCGGGTGTGCTGCTTGCTCTGGTCGGACCCGGCGGTGAGCCGCAGGCGCTCAGCAGCAGCAAGAGCGTAGTAGTGCAAAAGATCAGGAGAGAAGAGTGACGCTTGCGAGGTTGAGGAAACTTGTTCATAGGGTTTTCCTCCAGAAAGATGAGTATACAAGACGGCTATGGAGGTTCTTGCGAGAAAAGGGGGCAGCATGGAACGATTCGCACCACTCGTGATTCGTGACGTTCTGAATGGAGGAATCACGGGACCAACCGGGTTTCAGCAGGTTGAGATGGTGTTGGTTTGCCATCGAGCGATCCTCTTTTCAGGTGTTCTTCACTCCAGACGCTGATCGTATTGTACGTAGGTTGCAGTCGGGCATCAAGTCAACATGATCACAATCCCATCCCAATGGGGGGCCCCGAGAACCTTTCCACACTTGCAGTTCTCACAGCAGCCGGAGAGAGGGAACGCTAGAGCCACGTTGTTTGATAGGTCTCCCTCGTTGCGCATCGCGTGGGCTTTACCAGTCGTTCACAACAGAAGAGGCTGCCTGAGCGCAATCGATTGGAGATGCTCAATTATCAAGGGCTTGCTGCGCTACGTCTTGGGGAACTGGATCAGTATGTCACCTGCCTGGAGAGGGGGATCGAGGGCGCACTTGCCATAAACAGTAAGAAGCGCCTGCAAGAAGCCTTTACCATCTACCAGCAGGTTCCCCGTCACTGGCGAGACGAACCACGCATGAAGCAGGTAATTGAACGCTTCCATCTGTCGGTAGGAGGGATAAACTAGGTGCCTGCCCATCGTATTCTCCTGGTTGGCCTGGGAAAGTTAGGCGCACACCTTTTTGATCTACTGGTTCGTCTGCCGGGTCATTGTACCTTTCTTGTCGGTGGGAGAAACCTGGACTATCTTCGGCAGCGCACCAATCTTTCGCTGCTTACCGCTATCCAGTTGGGGTATTCGCCCGAGGTGGCTTGTGCCCCCATAGATCTCTGGAATATCGAGCAGACAGCCGAAGTCATCAGCCGCTTCCGACCTGATCTGATTGTATGCAGCGCTACCCTGGCCCAATGGGAACGCGCTGTCAGGCTCCCAGCTCATCTCACCGAGCGGCTGGCAATGGCACCAATGGGGCCACGCTTACCGTTTCATCTCACATTAGTCTACAACCTGATGCGGGCGGTGCGGGCCAGCGGGCAGACGATCACCGTGATCAATGCGATTTACCCTGATGTGGTCAATCCCATTCTGGCAAAGGTGCATCTGAATCCCACCTGTGGCATAGGTGATTTGTCGAATAACGTACCAGCGTTGCGAAAAGCTATCGCCGTGCATTTGCATGTTGCCGTCGAGCAGGTCGAGGTGCGACTGGTGATGGCGCGTTATGTCAGCTATTGGATGTCGCGCCGGTCTGTTATGGGTACCCCTTTCCATTTCGTCGCCCTGGTCAATGGGGAAAATGTAACGCCTCGGCTGGATACAGCGGCGATCTTTGCCCAGGTGCCAACGACCTTCAAACGGATCGGCGGACCAGCTGGCTTGCTCATGACCGCTGCTTCAGGGATGGTGCTCATAGAAGGAATCGTGAACAGGACACCTTGCCTCACTCATGCTCCGGGGCCGCATGGTTTGCCCGGCGGGTATCCTGTCTCAGTGGACGGACGAGAGGTTGCGGTAGTACTCCCTGATGACCTCTCGATGGAAGCAGCTCTCTCGATCAACCAGGCGGGATTGCGACTGGATGGTATTGAGAAGATCGACCCTGATGGGACTGTCTATTTTACCGAAGAGGCTATGGCTCTTCTCAAAGAGACGCTTGGCTATGAGTGTCGCCGCATGCCCTTAGCAGAGGTGGAGTACTGGGCGCAAGAGTTGCGCACCAGATACCTGGCTGTCGGGCAACAGGTGGATTGACCTCAACGCATTGACGAGAAGAGTGAGGCGCCATTGGCCCACTCTTCTCATCGTCACGCTCAGGCTCTGCTGGCACCTCCGGTCCGGCCTGAAAGAGCGACCAGGATCGCATCCAGGGGGGTGCTGCGCCGGGGCGGCAGCCGCAGCGGGCGCCCGGCCTGCGCGGCCCGCTAGATTTCCCACGCCAGTTCGTCTATCGCCATCCTCACCTCCATATTCTCTCCCTCGGCCCCGCGCGCCCGCTGGTAGCGGTCCAGAAAGAGGTTGAGCTGCATCGCCAGCAGCAGCCCGCAGCCAGATTCGCGGTCAGCTACAGACGTTTGGTCTTGCGTCGAGTCCGCAGTTGGAGCAACGCCTCTTCCTCTGGACGTGAGCCTGTCGGGTCTCGTCACCCTGGGACTACTGTCATGGAACCGGACCAGCCGATCCTGACGCATGTGTAGCCACCACATGCCCGGTTTCCTGCGCTGACTCCCGCGTTTCGTTTTTGCTCTGCTCACAAGGAATAGCCGGGAAAAAATAAGCTTAGCGCCCTGTTTTACTTTCTAAACGAAGGTATCTTCTCAATAGAGTGTCTAGAAAGGTTTTCCCATCATGTACTTTGGCGTGACATTCCCTCAGACCGAGATCGGCGCTGACGCGGTGGCTATTCGCGATTATGCCCAGGCCGCCGCTGCTCTGGGCTACAGCCATATCGTGGCCGGCGAACACGTGCTCAGCCCCGGCTACACGCACCCGAAAGAAGTAGCTCCGTATCGAGCATCGTTTCACGAACCATTTGCTCTCTTCGGATATCTCGCGGCCCTGACGCCCTTAGAACTGCTCCCTTCGGTCATCATTCTGCCTCAGCGCCAGACCGTGCTGGTTGCCAAACAGGCCGCGGAGATCGATGTGCTGACCGGAGGCAAACTGCGCCTGGGTGTCGGTCTGGGCTGGAATTCAGTGGAATTTGAAGCCCTGGGAGTCGATTTTCGCCAGCGAGGCCGCATCTTTGAGGAGCAGGTGGAGATCCTGAGGCGGTTGTGGAAGGAAGAGTATGTGACCTATCACGGCACGTTCCATACCATTAGCGACGCCGGACTCAATCCCCGTCCCATCCAGCGTCCCATCCCGCTCTGGATGGGAGGGCATGCTGATGCGGCCCTGCGTCGGATCGCCCGGCTGGCTGATGGCTGGCTCCCACTGGGCCAACCAGAAGCGATGCGTCCCCTGGTCGAACGCCTGCGCCTCTATGCCCGGGAGGCGGGACGCGATCCAGCAGAAATCGGACTGGAAGGCATGGTGAACTCCAGGGAAGGACAGCCGGATGAATGGGTGCGTCAGACCGAAGCCTGGCGCGAACTGGGAGCTACCCACATCACATTCAGTACAGCCGGCAGGGGCTTTTCCTCGGTCAGCGAACATATCGAGGCCATTCGCAGCTATAAGGACTCCGTATCCTCTGATGAGTGAGGATGCATACTTTCGGTGAGAGCGATGGTCCGATAGGTCAGATCAAAGCCTCGGGATCGTAGACGGCCCGACCGCCAACCAGCGTGAAGACTGGTCGCAGCGACGGGAGATCGTCGATGGGACAGGTGATCGGATCTGAGCGGAAGGCCACCAGGTCGGCGAGCCTGCCGGGCTGGAGGGTGCCTCGTCGATGGCTTTCCCCGTTGAGCCGGGCGCCGGCAGCGGTGTACAACTGCACCGCCGTATATTGATCGATGGCATACTCCGGCCCCTGAATGCCAGCTTTCAGTGTCCCTCTCGTCACCATGCCCCATAGAGCCAGCAGTGGATTGTACGAACTGACCGGGTGATCGGTCCCAGCCGAGATCATGGCCCCCTCTTCGATCCAGGCTCGCACGGGCATGACCTCCCGCGTGCGCTGCGTACCCCATCCTTCCAGCAGCACCGAACCCAGCGTGTAGAGCAGCGGGTGCTGGACCGTCACGGGAATCCCAAGCCGGATGGCGCGCGCACGTTGCCGGGCATCAGCCAGGAACCCATGCTCAAGGACCAGCGAGCCGGGTTGGAGGCCAGGATTCTCCTTGATCACCTGCTCGTACACGTCCAGCAGGGTGCGGACCGCACGATCCCCGATGGCATGCGTACCAATCTTCCACCCCCGACGCACTGCGAAGTTCGCCATGGCAAGCAGCTCCTCCGGGGTCCAGAGCAGGTGCCCCCGGTAGCCAGGGTTGTTCACATACGGCTCATCGAGGGCGCCGCCCTCGGCCCCCCCGTCGAGAACGAACTTGAGTCCCCACAGCTTGAGAGCATCGTCGCCAAAGCCGCTGCGGAACCCAAACCCCTCGATGATCGCCATCCGTTCCTCAAGGGTGGCAGCCAGAGGCGCCAGCATGAGCCGGCTGCGGACCGTCAACTCGCCCTGTTCCCACAGCGCCTGGTAGATCGGCATCTGCTCACGCAGCACCATCGGATCACGCACGGTGCCGATGCCGTAGGCGTTGTACTGCTGACAGGTCAGTCTCAACCCTTCGATCATCTGTTGAGGCGTCATCGCTGGCACCAGCGCCATGACGGAGGCGTAAGCCGGGGCCTCGATGAGGACGCCCGTCGGCGTGCCATCGGGGAAGCGCATGATCGTCCCTCCCTGTGGATCGGGAGTCTCGCGCGTGATGCCCCCGAGTGTGAGCGCCAGCGAGTTCGCGACGACCACATGGCCCCCTCGCCTGACCAGCACCGGATGCTCTCGCGTCGCTGCATCCAGTTCTGGCGCGGTGGGCAGGCGTCCCTCGTCCAGATTCACCTCATGCCAGGCAGCCGAGGTCTGGATCCAGGCGCCCGCAGGCGTCTGCGCCGCGCGCTGCCTGATCAGATCGATAAATTCGGCCAGGGTGTGCGCCCGGTCAACCGGAACCAGACCCACATTTTGCGCCGCAAAGATCAGATGGTTATGGGTATCCTCGAATGCCGGGAGAATCGTCAAATCCCGGGCATCCAGGACACGAGTATCGGCACTGATAAGCCCGTCCAGGCCATGAGGATCCTGCGAGACCGCCACGATCCATTCATCACGAATGGCGAGAGCCTGGTAGATTGCCCGATTCTCAGTCATGGAGTAAATCGCCCCGGCACGGATCAGCAGGTCCGCCAGGCGCACAGAAGGATGCGACTCGGAAAGATAGGAGCGCCGGGACATCATCCCCTCCCTCCGTGCAAGGTGTCTTGCGGCTTGCGGATGAACAGATCAGCCAATCTCTTCATATCCCTTTCCTTTCTTCGGGGCAGTTTGCGACTCGCCTCAATGGGCAACGCCTCCTCTTGCCCAATCAAGATCGCATCACAGCCCGTTGCCACCCCGATCCCGACTGTGCAGCCCACCTCCTCTAGCAAAGGAAACTCTTTTTCCAGGCGGGTGAGCAGCGCCTGCTCCTCCAATGATGTGCTGAGTTGCCAGGGATGGGCATGTCTCAAGGCGTTGGTGAGTATCTGAACCTGTGAGGGAACGGTTCTATCCTGCTCTCTCTCTGGAACAGGCAGGTCCAATCCGCTCAACTCCTGTTGCACATAGGTCATGCTCGTCTCCCTCTTCCCACCGATAGTTGGCCTTCTCTGAAGCAAGAAGGCCAATGGCGCTCATCCCGAGTCCACTGCGCTAATACTACCTGCCAGGAGCAGAGATTGCAATAGGAAAATGGGGAGATGAGCAACCCCTCATTAGAAGGCCCTCCTGCTTTCCCTGTATACTCTTCGCTGAACGCTGGCATCCTCTTCTCCATTTCTGGCGTACCGGGCCTGTATACAGTCGAGGCAGATTCCGGTAGAATAGGAGAGGTACAACAGCTTTGAGAACATCTGGGAAGGAGCCATCTCCCCGTGCAAGAGGCATCTCCGTCATCATTGACCACCGATATCGCGTTACGCTTGCAGCAGATGATTTCCAATTGGGGCGGCGCCGCGCGTGGCGAACCGCTTTCTCTCCTCCACAGTCAATGCCTTGAGGCCGCAGGACGCGGGAGTCCATTGCTGCCGGCGCAGGTGCTCTTCGTCGCCGATCTGGATTTGACGCGGCTGCGCGCGGCCATCCGGCGTAACGCCACCGTCGAGTTTCGCGTGCCCCCCGCCGGACGCTTCGATGCCGCCCTGGTCCCCGTCGGGCGCGCCGGGACGCTGCCAGATCGCTTCGTGCTGGCCCTCGACGCAAAGCTTTCGCTCCAGGATCAGGTTGCGCTCTATGGGCATGCCGTCGGGCACCTGCTCTTGAACTATCAGGAGCAGCAGATGGGCCAGCGCCCGTTCTTTGATCCGCGCAACGGCTTCGCGCATGCCGACACGCTCGCCGAATTGCGTTTGCTGGAGGCCGTCAGGCAGCCCCTGGACCGCCGCGTGCTCGAAACCTTCCCGCTGCTCACCCGACTTCTGGAACCGCCGGAGGAGTCGCGCGCCGACTTTGACGCGGCCACGCTCGGCCTGCATGATCTGCTGAACAGCGCCGGCTGGAAATGGCCGCTTGTCGAGATGCGCTATCAGCTTACCGCCGGGCGCGTCTATCCCAGCGCCACACGGCGGGGCGCGCGGCTCTACGTCGATGCGCTGCTGCGGGCATCCCAGTCGCTGCCCATTGCCGTCGTCCATGCCCTGCGCCCGGACGAAACGCGCGAGGATGCGCTTCGGCGCCTGCACAATGCGGCGCAGCGCATGGCCGTGCCTTTCGCCTACCTGCTCGACGAGCAAGGAATGATCCAGGAGTTCGACTGGTCGGCTTCCACGGAACCGGTCAGCGCGGCGCTCTCCGCCTTTCCAGCGCGTGACTCGCTCTGGGGACGCTGGACGGCGGCCCTCCGGCTCTCCGATCCCAGAGACCTGCGCGCGCTGCTGCATCCCTATGATATTCGCGGCCCCAGAAAGCCTCGCTATTACCAGGAGGCGGCCATCAATCGTGCCGTCATTGCCGTGCTGCAAGCGCTGCGGGGCCTGCGCCCACCACGCATCCTGCTCACCCTCGCAACGGGGACCGGCAAAACACAGGTGGCCTTCCAACTGCTCTGGAAGCTCAAACGCGAGCAGGCGGTGAGAAATATCCTCTTTCTAACGGATCGCGATTTCCTGTTGACGCAGGCGATGGACAACGAGTTCGCTCCCTTTGGTGATGGGCGCTACCGCATTCAGGGCGAGTTTTCCAGCGCCTACGATATCAACTTTGCCACCTACCAGGCGATCACCACCCCGGACGCTTATGGCCGCGTCCGGTATCTGAACTATCCCGCCGACTTCTTTCAGGTCATCGTCGTGGATGAGTGCCATCGCGGCAGCGCACGGGAAGACTCGGCCTGGCGCCGTGTGCTGGAGCATTTCTCCGGGGCTATTCACATCGGCCTGACCGCTACCCCGCTCAGCACCGAAACGGTGCAGACCGACGAATACTTCGGCGCACCGCTCTATAGTTATTCCCTGCGCATGGGCATCAACGATGGATACCTGGCGCCCTACCGCGTGCGCCGCGTGCTCATCGGCCAGGCGGCAGAGGAGGAGCCGCTGACCTCACCAGGAGAAGAGCGGAGCCAGGCAGAGCAGGAAACCATCCAGGTCTCGCTCGATGGCGATGAGGTTTCGGTGATCGATATTCCGCTCTCGATGGAGACGCCGGGGACGATGATCGCCTATACCAAACCAATTGCCGCACACCTGGCCGCCTTTCTCCAGCGCACCGATCCTCACGCCAAAACTATCGTCTTCTGCGTGGACCAGGCCCATGCCGAGTCCATGCGGGCGGAGCTTGCGGAGGCGTGCGCCAGCTTTGCGCCTCGCCGCGCGGACTACGTGGTGCGCATCGTCTCGGATGAGGGACCGGAGGGCAGGCGAGCGCTGGGCAATTTCAGCACGCCGGACGAGCCATTCCCGGTGATCGTGACGACCTCGAAATTGCTGGGCACGGGCGTCGATGTGCCGACCTGCAAGAACATCGTGCTGGCGCGGCCCGTTGGCTCTATCGTCGAGTTCAAGCAGATGATCGGGCGCGGTACGCGCCTCTTCGAGCCGCAAAAACGCTGGTTTACGATCCTGGATTACGCCGGGACCATCAAGCACTTCTTCGACCCGGGCTTCGATGGCGATCCAGAGCTGGCGGAAAAAGAGACGCTCGTCGCGGAACCGGCGGTACAGGAGGAGACGCGCCCCGCCGCCAAAGCCGCGCCAGCAGACGCTAGCGAACCCTCGCCAGCCGCCACCCCGGCGCCCTCTGCCATTCCTGCCGGAGAAGAACAGGACAGCGATGAGGCATCCTCGCGGGAGCAGCCTTCAGGCGAACCTCCTGCGCCGGAACAGCCTGCTTCCCCGGGGCCAGCACAAGTGGTTTATGAGCAGGACGAGCGGTATCCGCCCGCCGAGGTCCGCGCCTGCAACGGTTCAACGCCAGAGGCCGCTTCCCCGCATCACGCCAACGGCAGCGCGGATGGGCAGGGGACGGGCGACGCATCAACCACAGCCGCGCCAGAGCCGGCCATGCCTGCGTCTCTTCCTCCCACACCGGAGGCAGCGCTCACCGATCAGTCGGTGCCCGCAGCCATTGATCCGGCCAACCCTCCGCCCGGAGTGCGTGTCGTGACCACGCCCAGGGGGAACAGATTGGCCGTGATCGGCGAGATTGTTTACGAGCTGGGCGCGGATGGCCGCACGCTGCGGCGCGGCTCCTATCGCGAGCAAACTATCTCGACCATGCGCAGCCTGCTCAGTACGGCGCAGGATCTGCGCGCACGCTGGCTCATCGACACGCAGCGCGAGGAGATCCTGGAGCGCCTGGGAGAAGAGGGCGTCGACCTGGGCGAACTGGCCTATTCGCTGCGCCTGATGGACGTTGATCCGCTTGACCTGCTGCTGCACGTGGTCTTTGGGGAGCCAGTCATCACCCGCGCCGGGAGAGTCGAGCGCCTGCGCCGCGAACATGCCGCTTTTTTCAAGCGCTACGAGAATAATCTTCTGGCGAGGGCCGTGCTTGACGTGATCCTTGACAAGTACATCCGGGGCGAGGCGCCGGATGTGAGCGACGTGCGCCTGTTGCAGGTAATCTCGCTGGCGGATCAACACACGCCATACGAGCTGGCGCGGCCCTTCTCCGATCCAGCCAATAACCGGACCGTGCATACCGTGCTCAAAGAGTTACAGACCTTGCTCTATAACGTCTAATACATAGGCAATCTGTTCTATAATGATGGTGTCTGATTGTCAACACCCTCACATGCTCGCGCCTGCGGCGCTCGCCTGATAGATGTTGTGTAGTGGAAAAATGCGCGCAGCGCATTTTTCCACTACACAACATCTATCAATGGCGCGGCTCCGCCGCGCGAAGTCCCGCCGTGAGCGGATGAGAACGCTGAGCATCAGACACCCTTTATTGAGGAAGAGGAAGGAACGTTGTTATGGCTGATTCACAGCAGCCCACATTATTTGCAGACACAGCCGTCGCAGGCAATGAAGTGGATTCCACCTCTGGGAGTCGTCGCGGCAGGCGCACCCCGAAGGCGAAGGAGCCGCTGACCAGCAAGCAGCAGCTCTCATCGATCATCAAGAGCGTGCGCGATGATCTGCGTAAGGACGCTGGCCTCTCCGGGGATACGGACCGGCTCCCGCAGCTCACCTGGCTGCTCTTCTTGAAGAGCTTGAACGACTCTGAGGACGCGTACCGCGAGATGTTTGGCGATAGCTACGTTCCGGTCATCGAGGCTCCGTATCGCTGGCGCGACTGGGCCGACGTGGAGAACAAATCGGAGCGCATGACCGGCGATGAACTGCTCAAATTTGTGAATGACGACCTCATCCCCTATCTAGCGCGGCTCTCCGGTCCCAACGAACGCGACCTGCGCACCATCGTCGGCACCATCTTTCAGGGCACAACGAACCGCATCCGCTCCGGCTATATTTTGCGCTCGGTCATCGACAAGCTGAACGGCATCAACTTCAACCTCTCCGACGATGCCCACGCCATCTCGCACTTCTACGAAACCATGCTCAAGGAGATGCGCGACGCCGCGGGAGATTCCGGCGAGTTCTACACACCGCGCCCCGTCGTGCGCTTCATCATCAACCGGCTCAAGCCAGAGCTGGGGGAGCGCATCATGGACCCGGCCTGCGGCACCGCCGGCTTCCTGGTCGAAGCCTATGAGCAGTTAAAGGGCGAGGTACGCACACCAGATCAGCGCCGCAAGCTGGAGGATTCGCTTATCGGCATCGAGAAGAAGCCCATGCCCTACCTGCTGGGGGTAATGAACATGCGGCTGCACGGCATCGAGGCGCCCAACCTCTCCGAACGCAACGCCCTGGCCGTCAACGTGCGCCAGATCAGGGACGCCGAGCGGGTAGACATAGTGGCAACCAATCCGCCCTTCGGCGGCGAAGAGGAGCGCGGCATCCTCAACAACTTTCCCGAGGGCCAGCGCACGGCGGAGACGGCGATCCTCTTTTTCCAGTATGTGATGGCCGTCCTCAAGCGTCCCGGCGGGCGCTGCGGCATGGTGCTGCCCAATGGCTTCCTCTTCGGCAACGGCGTGGCGGCGACGATCAAACGCCAACTGCTCACCCGCTGCAACCTGCATACCATCGTGCGCTTACCCAACGGCGTCTTCGCGCCCTACACCAGCATCCCCACCAACCTGCTCTTCTTCGACGCGTGCGAGTACGATGCCGCGCTCGAAGGCGAGAAGACCTGCACGAAGGAGGTCTGGTACTACGAGCTGCCGCTGCCACAGGGCCGCAGCAGCTACAGCAAGACGAAGCCCTTGCA
>DATGLE010000049.1:0-2425 GCA_035294325.1 Ktedonobacteraceae bacterium
CATGATTTTTGCTACAATCTCATCCTCAAAGTGCTGAAAAATCTCATCGTTTTCGCTGATGTTTTCTTCTGGTTACGGGTGTATACTTTCTTCGTTGTTCTGGAAGTAGCCGGCGAATTTGGCGCGTAAAAAGTGATAGTCCAGTCGTTCCTCCCGGGGAACATTCCAGGCGTTGTGACAGAGGGCGAGCAGGGCCGTTCTATGGGTATTGACGGTGACGGGGGCAATGCTGAGCGCTTCGGCGACCTGCTGCGGCCTGAGACCTTCGGCGAAAGCTCGCAGCACCCGGCGCTGCGCCGGGGTTGCCTGCTCGATCACCCCGGCGCAGCGGGCGCGCTCCTGGGCTTCCATCTGGAGCCGCTGCTCCTCCTGGGCCGAGCGGAAGGATTGCGCGGGATCATGGATGTAGGCGCCCAGGGTGATGAATGGCCCTTGCAGCAGGGTGACGCCGGAATCAGGGGGCGCATGCATGATGGCACCTTCACGAGCCTGCTCTTGCAGCGCTTCGGGCGTGTAAATGTGCCAGATGTGGTCGTGGCGGTCGAAGTTGAAGACGGCCACCGAGAGCGCCAGCAGGGCCATGAGGCGCCGCCCGCCGCTTACCGAGAGATGGATGCGATAGCCCTGGCGCTTGAGATCGGCGATGAGTCGGTGGATGGTATTGAGCGTGCCATCGGCATGTGTGTCATCGCTGATATCGTCGATGGGCATGCCATCCAGTTCCAGCATGCAGGAGTGGAAATGAAGCGGATGCTGAGCGCCTGGATAGCACTGGCCGCTGAACTCGCCGCTCAGTCGCAGGAGGGAACGATACAGGCGCGAGGGCGCGGCAGCCCTGGGATGCACCACAAACACTTCACTGATGGGATAGCCCCGCGCCAGCAGTAAATCAAGCGTGAAGGTAATAATCTGCGGTTGCCCGCCCAGCGTCGCGACCAGGACATGGGGATGGTCTGGCATCATGCCGCCCCCTTTCACTTCCTCATTACTATTACAACTTAATCAGGAGGATATACCATGGTCAATCTGTTACCAGCGGTACTGGTCGGTGGGCCACCCCACGCCGGAAAATCGGTGCTGTTCTACCGGCTCACACAGGCTCTTCGCGAGCGCGGGATCGCTCACTTTGCCATCCGCGCCTGCCCCGATGGCGAGGGCGATTGGTTCCACGAAGGACCGCCCGATGTGGTCAGCACCATTCGGCTCAAGCATGGCGTCTGGCCCGCGCCCTTCGTCGAGCGAATCGCGGCGGACATTGAGCATCGCTGCCTGCCCTTCCTGGTGGATATGGGCGGACGCCCGGAAGCCTCACAGGCGCCACTGCTGCGTCTGTGCACGCACACGATCCTGCTGCTGCGCGAAGACCTGCCAGAGGAGGCCGAACGCTGGCAGCGCCTGGTCGAAAGCTACGATCTCCTGCCGCTGGCCCGCCTCTCCTCTCGCCAGAGCGGCGAGGCGACGATTAGCGCGCACACGCCGGTGCTGGAGGGCACGCTCACCGGGTTGGAACGCCACATACCGCCGCCGGCAAAGCCTGATCCAGTGTTTGAGGCCCTCGTTGACCGGCTTGCGGCCCTGTTTCGCTCCTACAACCTGCACGAGCAGAGCTATCTGGAGCACGCCCCCACCGAGTACGTCCTCAACGTAGAGGAGGCGCTGCACGCCTTCACGACAACCTCGCGGCGCTGGGAGCCAGCAATGCTCGCACCTCTGCTGGCGAGCCTGCCCCCGCACACGCCGCTCTCGGTCTATGGGCGCGGTCCGCTCTGGCTCTATGCCGCGCTGGCCGCACACGCCGATCCGCAGCCGTTTTACCTCTTCGATCCCAAACTCCCCTTTGGCTGGGTGCAGCCCGTCCCCGTCATCTTCGGAGAGAAGCCGTCCGACGAGATACAGATCACGATACTGCCCGGTCCGCAAGCTACCATGCTTACGATCACCATTGCTCATGACCGGCTGGCCTACTTCCAGGCGGAGCCGCCGGCCTTCCCGCCTCTCTCGCTCGAAAAAGGTCTCATCCTTTCAGGCCGCCTGCCCTACTGGCTGCTTACGGCACTGGTGCGGCTCTATCAGAGCGCCGGCATCCGGTGGATTGCCCCTTACTACGTTCAGGAGAACCAGGCCATCGTATCCTCTTCGCGCGTGGCGACCTACCGACCCGGTGATCCGGTTCCTCACCCACTGTCTTGAAATGAAGATAACCGGGGCTATTGTATCAAAATGAGAGCAAGAGTGCAATATAGGTAAAAATTCCTGGTTGAGTCATTGTATAACTAATAAGGGTAGTGTGCTCTATACTGGTGCTCATAGAGGCTATGAACTGCCTACGTGAACCAGGTGGGAACAGTGGGAGGACCTCCGCCAGCCGATACTGTCCTGTTTCTCGTCTAAGCTGAGCCTTCCGAGAATCTCCAGTATGGATGAG
>DATGLE010000050.1:0-57176 GCA_035294325.1 Ktedonobacteraceae bacterium
AAGATAGCCCCGGCCCTGGGCGACTATTACCTTGCGCGGACCGGCTTCAAGTCGCAGCAGACGGATCAGCCCGAAGATCCGCAGCGTCCCAACAATCTCTGGGAGCCAGTCGACGAGCATAAAGATCACGGTGCGCATGGCGCCTTTGATGACCGCGCGAAGGAGAGCAGCTGGGAGTTGTGGGCGGACATGCACCGCCGCGCGCTGCTCATAGCTGGCGCCGGCGTGCTGGGCCTGGTCGGCGCCGGCGCTATCCTGGCCCGCAAAGTTCTCTAACAGATAGGTCTGCTGCTCTGCGACCTCGCCACTCTGGCCGGGCCTTCGCGCGGCTCTGCCGCCCCAGAGGGAGGGAAGTTGAAGTGTGAAACAGCGGCGACGAGCCTGTTTCGCACTCCACCCAACATCCCCCGTGCGGCTCTGCCCTACCAGGGGGAGGGAAG
Organism: Ktedonobacteraceae bacterium; assembly: GCA_035294325.1. Taxonomy (GTDB): domain Bacteria; phylum Chloroflexota; class Ktedonobacteria; order Ktedonobacterales; family Ktedonobacteraceae; genus DATGLE01. Next base: position 441 of record DATGLE010000050.1, read on the forward strand.
TTGAAGTGTGGAACAGCGGCGACGAGCCTGTTTGAGACTACAACCAAACACCGTTCGTGCGGCTCTGCCCTACCAGGGGATGGGAAGTTGAAGTGTGGAACAGCGGCGACGAGCCTGTTTCGCACCCCACCCAACATCCCCCGCGCGGCTCTGCCGCCCCAGGGGGGGAAGTTGTTATGTTGGAAATGCGCTGCGCGCATTTCCAACATAACAACTTCCCATCCGGCGAGCGCCGCAGGCGCTCGCGAGTAAAATTAAGAAAGGATACAGCTTTTTATGGGACAATTAGATCAAAAAGTTGCCATCATCACCGGAGCCGATAGCGGCATTGGCAGAGCCATCGCCCTCCTCTTTGCCAGCGAAGGAGCATCGGTAGTCGTAAATTTCGCGCATGCACGCGACAAGGCTGAACAGGTGCAGCAGCTCATCGAGCAGAAGGGCGGCAAGTCCCTCGTCATCCAGGCCGACGTATCGCAGTATCAGCAGGCAATGGGCCTGATACAGCAAACAGTCGAGCGCTTTAACCGCCTGGACATTATGGTCAACAACGCCGGGATGGAGATCCACAGCCCGTTTCTCGATGTCAGCGAGGAGCAGTATGATCGCGTCCTCGGCGTCGATCTCAAGGGACCGTTCTTCTGCGCGCAGGCCGCCGCGCGCGAGATGGTCAGGCGCAAGACGCCCGGACGCATTATCAACATCTCCTCGGTGCATGAAGACCTGGCTATGCCGCAGAACGTCCCCTACTGCTGCGCGAAGGGCGGACTGCGCATGATGACGCGCACGATAGCTCTGGAACTGGCTCCTCACAACATTACCGTCAATAACATCGCCCCCGGCGCCGTTGATACTCCCATCGACGCCGATGTCAAGGCCGACCCGGAGAAGATGGCCGCGCTGCTCGGCGAGATCCCTCTGCGGCGTATGGGCCAGCCGGAAGAGATCGCGAAGCTCGCGCTCTACCTTGCCTCAGATGCCTCCGCCTATGTGACCGGCTCGACCTATGTTATCGATGGCGGTCTGATGATTAATACCGGAGCGTTGTAAAGAGGCAGATCTATGACCGTCGAGATAAAAGTAGGCCCACCGGTAATCACGATCAGCCAGGGCCGCACCTTCATGGTTACGACGCAGGCCGGCGAGATATTGCCCAACAGCGATCAGGGTGTCTACGCCATCGATACGCGCTTCGTAAGCTTCTACCGGATATACATCAATCGTGTACCCTTGAACGTGGTTAACTCCAGCCAGCTCGTTTTCTACGCCTCGCGTTTTCACCTTGTCAACGCCGGGATCAATACCGAGGGAGGAGAGCTTGAAGCCAGTACCATTGGCCTGACGCTTGACCGCACGGTGAGCGAGGGCATTCACGAAGAATTTCGAGTCGTAAATTATGCCACAAAACCGGTGCAGTTTTTGCTGGAGATATCGCTGCGCTCCGATTTCGCCGATATCTTCGAGGTGAAAACGAAACACCTGGTGCAGCGCGGCAGGTCGCGTACAGACTGGGATGATAAAAAGCAGCAACTGACCACCGCTTACGACCATAAAGATTTCCACCGCGCTACTATCTATCAGATCTTCGCTAATGACACTCAGATTGGCTACGCGAATGGACGCATCTTTTTCGAAATTGCCCTTGATGTGGGGCAGGATTGGCATGCATGCGGCGATCTTATTCTTGAGCATGGGCAGCATGTCAAACGCCCCGGCCCCGGAGCGTGCAGTTTCGGCAGCAGGGGTACGGCTTCCTCGGGTGCAGCGCCATCGCCCGGCCAGGAGCCAAAGAGTAACTTCGATGCGCGGCAGGCGCGCTGGCAGGCGCGTACTACCGGCATTACCACACCGGATAACAATCTCTATCGTATGTACCGGCAGGCGGTAGACGATATGGGCGCGCTGCGCATCTATGACCTCGACGTGTCGGACGAGGCGTGGGTTCCCGCCGCCGGTGTACCCTGGTTCGTCACCCTGTTTGGCCGCGACAGCCTGACCGTCGCGCTGCAAAATATGTCGGTCTCGCCCGGCTTCGCGCGTGGAGCGCTCAAACGCCTCTCCGAGTACCAGGCGAAGGAGCGTGATGACTGGCGGGACGCTCAACCCGGCAAGATCCTGCACGAAATTCGCTTCGGCGAGCTTGCGCACTTCCATAAGGTCCCTTTTACGCCCTATTACGGCACCGCCGATGCGACAATCCTCTTTCTGATCCTGCTCTCCGAGACCTATCGCTGGACCAGCGATGTCGGTCTGCTCAAGGAGTATCACGATGTCGCCGTACACTGCCTCGACTGGATCGACCATTACGGCGATCTGGATGGAGATGGGTTTCAGGAGTACAAAACCTTCTCTTCGCCTGGCTACAATAATATGGGTTGGAAGGATGCGAGCGATGCCGTTGTCTATGCCGATGGCAGCCAGATGAAGCAGCCCAAAGGTCTCTGCGAGCTGCAAGGCTACGTATATGATGCGAAGACGCGCATGGCCGAGGTTTTTCAGGTTCTGGGCGATGGCAGGCGGGCGCAGGCGCTCTTGCAGCAGGCTGAAACGTTGAAACGCAGGTTCAATGAGGTCTTCTGGATGGAGGAAGAGGGCTGTTATGCCTTTGGCCTCGATCCCGACAAGAAGCTGATTACCTCGATTGCCTCGAACGCCGGGCAATGCCTCTGGAGTGGAATCGCTGATAAGGATAAGGCGAGGCGCACGGCGCAGCGACTCTTGCAGGATGATATGTGGTGCGGGTGGGGTATCCGCACGCTCTCCAGTAAGAATCCCGCATACAATCCTTTCTCCTATCAGCGAGGATCGGTCTGGCCGCATGATAACGGGATTATCGCGGCGGGCTTCAAGCGCTATGATCTTGTGGACGAGGCGAACAAAGTGATCCGTGGAATGTTTGACGCCATCGAGCGCTTTGATTCGTATCGGCCTCCCGAGGTCTTCGCCGGTCTGCAACGCATAGGTGAAGCGGATTTTCCGGCGCTCTATCCCGGCGGCGCCAACATTCCCCAGGCGTGGGCTACGGGCAGCATTTTCCATATGGTGCAGACCATACTCGGTTTGCGGGCCGATGCGCCCCGCGGGCGTCTCTACGTTCGGCCCACGCTGCCAGAATGGCTGCCTTCCATCGAACTTCACCGCCTGCATGTCGGCCCTTGCTCCCTCGTGCTGCGCTTCTGGCGCGAAGGGAAAAACTCGCGCTGGGAGGTGCGCAGCGTGACCGCTGACAAGGATGTGGACAAAAAGGACTACATTCAGGTTGAGGAGGATACACCGCAGTACTGACAGCTAAAAAGGGTTCGGCCAGATCACGACACTCTGATCTGGCCGAACGTGCCTGAGAAAGCCTGGATGCCTGGTCTGTTCTTTACAGCCCTCCTTTCTAGCTTATCGCCATAAAGCTACTGCTGCTGTCCGGTTGTAGGAGTTTGTCCGGTTGTAGGAGTTTGTCCGGTTGTAGGAGTCTGTCCCGTGGTGGGAGTTGTTTGCCCATTGACCGGCGTTTGCCCGTTAGCGGGCGTCTGCTGCGCAGGCTGCTGACCCGCCGGACAGGTGATATTCACAGTATTGGTAGCGGTATCGAGCATGAGCGAGCAGGTCTGACGATTGATAGTGGCCGTGCCATTGCAGCCTGGCACAACTGTCCTGTTGTTAATCACGCAGTTCAGTTGCCCGTTGGCGGCGCCCTGCTGTCCGCCGCGCCCGAAGTTGCGCCGGTTGCAATTGATGTTGACGGTGGTTGCGTTGTTGTTCAGCGCGAGTGTGCAGTTACGACCATTGATGGTGGTCGTGCCCGTGCAGCCGGCTACCGCCGTGCCGTTCACCGAGCAGTTCACCTGGGCGTTGCCGGTTCCCGTGCCGGTCCCGGTAGTCGCGGTAGGCGTAGTATTGCCCGTGCCGGTCCCGGTAGTGGCGCCGTTCACATTGAAGGTCGCACCAATCGCCACACCGTTGCCGTCGGTCTGGAGGGTAACGGGGTTGGCAATGCCTGTGAGTTGCTGGCAGTTCAGGTTGGTCCAACTGGCGTTCATACGTGCGGCCAGGAAGGTGAAGAGGTTATTTCCTGTTGCCGCCGCCGGCGTTGGAGCGTTCTGGAGAATATTCATATCGGCCTGTAGGCGGGCTGGCCCGACGTTGAGGAGATTCTTGCAGTACGTTGCGCCGTTGCCATCATCTCCGAAGAGACTGCCAAAGCCGAAGCCGCGCTGATTGAAAGCGCTCTGCTGGTTGAAGGCATTCTGCCGGGTAGTAGCAGCCTGGCTAACGTTGGCGGTCATCTGGTTAGGATTAGCGGCAGCCTGATTCCCGGTGGCCGCGGTTTGATTGGCAGTAGCAGCCGCGTTGGGATTAGCTACGACCTGCTGAGCCTGGGTCTGAGCCTGGGTAGCCATAGCTGTAGCCTGGTTGGCGTTGCCCTGATTCGCATTGGCCGCAGCTCGCGCGTTGGCCCCGAAGCCAAAGGAGGGGATGAGTCCCTGGTCGACGCCCAGGCGATAGAGGTCAGTTTTGAGCACGCTGGTTTGCCCGTTCACCTGTGCCATTGGATCATTTACAGGTACCAGAGCAATCGGAGCCTGTTGGTCGGCAGCAGCCTGCAACTCGTTAAGAGGCAGAGCCGGTACCATATTGCCGTTATCGGCCAGGTCAGGAGCCATCCACGGCGTGCAGCCGAGCGCTGGATCGACAAAAGCGGCGAGCAGTCCCTCATCACTGCCATTGCTTAGCTTCGTCGCATTTGGCATGGCGGCAGCGTTTGCCGCGGTAGCCTGGGCGGTCTGCCCATTAGCATTGACCAGATAGGAAGTCGTCAAGTTATCGCTCTGGTCCTGGTCGATCAGGCCGAAGTCGCGCGTGCTCATGCACGTTTTGCCATCGGTCCCCGTTCCCAGTGCGGGCACATGTAAGCGGCCAAGACGGATTTCAAAGTTAGCGACGGCGAAGAAGAGAGGAGCGTTACAGTAGGCGAATTGTCCGAAGATAGATCCCTGGGTGCCATTCACGCACCTGCCCTGCTGCAAGCTGCCGTTGGTGCCCTGGAGCGTGAGGTTGTTGCCATTGAAGCCGAACCAGAGAGCGACAACAGCATTCGGAGGTAATTGTGGAGGCGTCGGCGCTACAGCCGGCTGTGTTCCCTGATCGACTACCACTGGATTATAAATGGAGATCTGGCCGGTGGCAGGATCGATAACCGCGCCCTGAACGAAGGCCGTCTGATTGATGTTTGCCTCGTTGCATGGCCCGTTGGCCGGATCGGTGGCAACCAGTTGATAGGGCGTCGCCAGGCCCTGAGCGCTGAGCGGGTTAGCAGGCACGATCAAGGTACAGTTGGGATTGGCATCCGCCGCATGTGAGCTTCTCAAGTGCGGCAATACGAAGAATACCGTGCCTGCAACCAGGGCCACGAGTACAGGCACGCTCACCCCCACGAGCATGAGCGGTGATAGACGTTTGCCTCGTGATCGTCTTGATAGAGGCATTCGCTGTTTGAACATCTCTAGAATCTTCCCCTTTCATATGTGTCGTCGTCTGCTCAACAGGAGCAGCGAATAAGATGTGTAAGGCTATATAAATATCTTTGCACCTTACGGCATGGTGTGAAATACTGTGATGCACATTGCATCTTTGGGAACGCCTGATAAAATCCTACCATAAGCCATGATCGCGCCTGCAAGCAGGTATCATCAAATGATATAAAAGTACCAATATATAATTAAGAAATCTTAACCCTAAATTTCAGGTTATGAAGAAATAGTACCGATTTTGCGCGTGTATGAAAAAAAAGCACGGCCTTTACGTGAAGGAACCGGAGGTAGCGAGAGGGGATCTTAGAGGGCCTCTTGAAGGAACGGCAGCGGTGACATAAACTGGCGCCCGGGTTTTCGCTGCGCTTTGCGCCCGGGTACAAGTGCCAGCGGTTTGTCAATAGCCTGGCACAAGGCATCCGCGAAAGCGCTTATATCCGTATAACGTTCTTCTGGATTTTTTGTCAGGGCGCGTAGTACCACCTGCTCGACTCTCGCCGGGAGGGAGGGATTCTTTTCGCGCAGAGAAGGAGGTGCGGTGTAGAGATGCTGGTGGACGATCTCGTCGAAGGAGCCGGAGAAGGGCCAGTCGCCGCAGAGCCATTCATAAACGACGATGCCCAGTGAATACTGGTCGCTGCTCCTGCGGGGCTTGCCCATAAGCTGCTCGGGGGCGGAGTAGGGTACCGTGCCTTCAAAATCGTGAAAGCCCGGGTCCAGTGGATCGAGGCTCTGGGAGACCACAGCGATGCCGAAATCGCTCAGCATAATCTCACCGTTTGTTCCCAGCAGCATATTGTGGGGTTTGACATCGCGGTGGATAAGTTTGTGCTCATGGATGTACCGCAGGGCGGAGGCGACCTGCTTGACGTAGGTGACAACCGTCTCCGGTGGAACGAGCGTGCCCCGGGGGTGGCGCTGGCGCAGGGTGCCGCCCGGAGCGAGGTCCATGACCAGGAATGCCACATCGTTCTGTGTGCCGAAATCGTGTACGCGCACGATATTGGGATGTTGCAAGTGGACGAGCACCGATGCCTGCGCGAGAAACTTCGCCTTGTCGTTCTCCCCGCGCTTTCCGCTCAGTATTTTCACGGCAGCCTGCGTATGGAAGAGTTCGTGCTCACCGAGGTAGATTTCGGAGAAACTCCCGCGCCCCAGAAGGCGGAGCAAGCGATAGCTGCCAAATTGTTGCCCCTGATAATAGCCGCCGTTCATACACTACTGCTGACTTTCGCTTCCTGATATGTGATATATAGTTCCAAAACAGACGATATCTACTGGTATCATCTGTTTTGTTTGATTTATACGGCTATGGCTAACCGTAGAGGCTGAACTACATAGGCCGCTATTCCCTCTGCATTAAATGCATCAGGCTTACGTTTACGGAGCGTGTTATAGGCTCCGTTGACATCGGCACCAAAGATGTGCCCGTCTTTGGTCCGGTACAATCGTCCTCGTTTGCCGATCCGCTTCCCGCTGAAGGTTGGCTTATCCTCTCGTTTAGGATCATACATTGGGATAGGGTCCAAGTCTAGAAAACTAGCCTGACTGGTATAACTCTCTTCCTGGACCTCCACCTGGATACCGACGAGCGCCGCCTTGTATGTAAGCATCTCGATAAAGCGCGCATGCGGAACACCCACAAAGTTCTGGTTATTGCGCCTGCCCATATTCACTTCCTGTTTCCACAAAGGGTTTTTCCCAATGATGATGGTTCCTATCCCTTGCTCAACGAGGAAGTCAATAATCCGCTTGCTAGCAGTGTGCAGGTAGTGATTCACACGGCGGTTACGTTTCGTAGTAATCCGCTCCATTTGTCGCGTTACACGGCCTCGTTCCTTTTTAGGAAGCGCGTTTACTAATTCCTTCATGCGTTTGTTGTACCACTGGTTCCACGCCTTGAGCGGACGACCATTAACCAGTCTGGGCACAAAGCCCGCACGGTTTGAAGCTATCGCCGCTAAATTCGTGACTCCTAGATCGATGCCTACGCAGAAGGTCGGATCGACATTGGCTTGAACCGGTTCTTTTTCGTATATTATCTCCACTGTATAATAGCTGTTACGAGGCACAATGCGCACCTCGCAAATACTGTCGGGGTGCTGCTTAGTTTGCACCTGAATAGGAAGCTGTGATGGTTGGATAACGCCTTGCCGCAGTGCTGTTTTACTTAATGCCTGGAGAGTATAGACCAAAAGATATCGCCCTTCGGTCTTGTGCTTGTACTTTGGGAGGCGTGGGCGCTCTAAAAACTTGGAGGGATTTTCTTTGTAGGCTTTGAGAGCCTTAAAGAAGCTTGTCCAGTTGGCATGCAGCTTCTTAAGAACCTGCTGTGACACCTTACGCGGGAGTGCCTGATAGGCTTCGTGCTGCTGCATACGTTTGTCCATCTTCTTGTAGTTGAGATACTTCTTCTCAAAGATAAAGGACTGACGTACTATATAGAGCGCTGCATTATACAGGTTCTTGGCCTTGAAGGCAGTCGCATCGATCACAGCAAAGCGTGGATCAGTGCGCCCGATCACGTGCTGCTCAACCAGTTGCATGAGGCTACCTTCCTTTCTAATGTATGCTGCACGAACTTAGGGTGCGTAGCTCAGCCCTTTATCAATGGTCCCAACCACAAAGCCCAGATTATAGAAGTATGAAGAAGGTTCACACCCATACAGATGACAGAGTTTCCTGGAATGCTCTGTAACGCGACGGGTCAGGTTCAACTCAACTTCCTCGATCATCTCCTCTTCAGTAAGCGGCTCCGGTTCGTAACTGTCGAGGAAGAACTCGTGTCCAGCAGCAAGCCCACGCACAAACTCAGGATGCGCGAGCAAAGCGGAGAGAGATAGAACACCGGTTGATACCTGCATCTGGTCTAACATCATGGTCTTTCCTTTCTTTGCTTGCTTGACTTCAGACTCTCGATGCAGGTATCATGCCTGCTGAGGGTCTAGGTCGGGATTCTACTGGCTAGGCTCTCACCGTTGGTTGGTATGCCGTCAACATGCCAACCAACACTCACAACTATATACTTCCAATTTTATGTAACTTTCCTGGAATTGTCAAGTTTCCACAGAAGTATTTTCTTCCATATTATTAAGCCTCTTTATTTCTGCTATACTTTTCCCATTTGCTTTGATATAATGATTCCAGGCTTATAGATTTATTCCACAGGAGATGCGATGAGCAGACACGATGAACGGGACTATTACACAATTGAAGAAGCTATGAAAATACTGGGCATGAAAAAATCAAAGTTTTACCAGGAAGTCGAGGAAGGCAAGATCCCATTTGATTTACCTCCTGGGAAAACTATAGGTATGCGTTTTCCTAAAGAAGGTATAGACATCCTGGCTAAACGGGAGCGTAAAAAGCGATCTCAGAGGCAAGCGGTTCATTTAGTCTTCAAGCCATCTACCACTGCGGATATCTGGATTGCCGTTAGCAATGCCCGTCGAGTATACGGTCCAGATGATGTTATAAGCTTTGAGCGTGCTCTTGAGTGGCGAGACATCAATCCTGATATCTCAATGAGTGTCAAGCAAGGAAAACACCTTGCTGGAATGGTTACTTATCTGCCTCTTGATGAACGAGTCGCTCTTGCTTTGCTTCGAGATGATCTGCGAGAAAGAGATATCCCTGATGAGGCTATTAGACAGTGGACAGATCCGCAGATTTCCGTCTATATAGCAGGTATTGCTTCTATCTCATCGGGAGATGCACAAGTAGATAGCCTACGTGGACGGTTCTTGCTCGCACACTCTATTAAGTGGGCTATAACCCTAACTGCACAGTATGATATCAAAAACTGGTATAGTATCGGTGTGACTCCAGAAGGGCAAGCTATTGCAGAGGCGCTTGGATTTCGGGAGATCTTGTCACTTGAGGAAGGCAAGCGAAAGGGCTATGTATTGGAGCATATGCTAACACAACCAACCAGGCTCGTTCAAAGATATCTAAGCAATATAGAGGGGTAGGCACGTGATATATACATCAGAATCGGACGTATGTCTATTGAGGAGCGCGTAACTGGTAGATCATAGCTATGACAGGCAGCCAGCAGGGCCGTACATGGATGCTTTACAATTTGGTCAGTGGCTCAGCGAGCAGCGCCGCCGGCATGGCTGGCGCAGCCAGCGCGCCTTTGTTGAGGTAGCGCAGCAGGAACCGCTGCTGCGGGAATTGCATATCTCGGAAGATTTTATGGGGCGGCTGGAGGCGGGCCTGCTGGTGCATCCATTTCGGGGCACGGTGCGCCGCCGCGTGCTCGCCCTGAGCTGGCTGCTTTGTAAGACTCCGCGCGAACTTCAGGCTTACCTGCGGGCCGCTGAACTCGGTAAGCTCTCCGATGAGGAGAAAGATTTTCTGGGGCGCGTAACCCGTGCCATCATTGCGCGCCAGGCGCCTGCCCCTCTACTCCTGCCCCCGCGCCCTGCTCGTCTGATGGGGCGAGCGCTGCACCTGCAAGATCTGCTGCGAGCCTGCTCATCGGTGGAGCAGGGAATATGCGCCATCACAGGTATGCCGGGGGTGGGCAAGAGCGCGCTGGCCTGTGAAGCCGTCCATCGACTGGCGGCCAACGAAGCGGAACGGCTGCGGCTCTTTCCCGATGGTATCGTGACGTTGACCTGTACTGGACGCAGCGGTCATATGGGTCTGCTCTCGCTGCTGGATGAACTGGTTGAGATCTTCTCCACGGCGAAGCAAAGCGGCAGGAATGGGAAAAAAGCGTGTGAGCAGGCTGATGCCGCCTCGCCAGAGGGAGCACTGGCTGGCGCTATAGATCGCGCGCGTATGGCTCTGGCCGGCAGGCGCGCGCTGCTCCTGCTCGATGACCTGGATGCGGAGTTCCCGTTGCGGCTGGCCTGTGATGCGTTGCTGGCGCGGGGATTGCAGCGAGCGGGGGCGGAGAACTGCGAAGGCGCGCGCATGGTGATACTGACGACGAGCCGCCAGATTCTGCCGCCGCTATTGACCGCTTTCCACATACATCTTGAGCCACTGGAGTTAGATGCCGCCCGCGAACTCTTTATCGCTCTGCTTGGCCGTGTTCCCGCTGAGGAGGAAGATGGGGCTGTGCGACGGATCTGCGCGGCGGTAGGCAACCTGCCCCTGGCGATTGAGGAGGCAGCCACTACAGCCGTTGTAGAGGGTATTCCCCTGGAGTTGCTGGCCGTGCGCGCGGAGGAGGATCCTCTGGATCGACTGCTTGATAGAGCGGGCGAGATCCGCTCCAGAGTGAGCCGGGCGCTGAAAACTATGAATCCGCAGATCGGGCAGCGTTTTGCTCTGCTCTCGCTGCTGGGAGCGCAATTTGGCCTGGAAGTCGCAGCCGCGATACAGAGAATAGAGCCAGCCAGGCAATTGACGCTGCCAGATAGCATGCAGGGTAATGGCCGGAGGCCCGGCCAGCAAGGATTGATCGTCCCCGGCTGTGCCAGCGCCATGGCCTTGCCCCTATCGGGCCTGGCAAGTACGGCGGCGGACCTGGGCCAGATGGTGCGCCATTCGCTGATCGAGCTTGCGCCTCCTGTTATCCCGGCGCGCGATCCTTCAATCACGCAGATAGCGCATAGTCCTTTACAGGATAAGGAAATACGCTATCGCCTGCATCCCTTAATCCTGGCCCATGCATCGGACAGCCTGCGCTACCTCGATGCGGAGACGCGCCAGGTAGCGCAGCAGAACGTCCGCGCCTATGCCCTGGATTACGTGCAACGTTATGGGCGGGATGTAGAGCGCTTGGAACGAGAGCGACATTTTCTGGCAGCGGTAGTCGAGCGCGCCTGGGATGAGCAGCAATGTGGGCTGGTAATTGATCTGGTCTGGGATCTCAGGCCGATTCTCTGCCTCGGCCCGGGTTTCATTGAAGAACCTGTGCGTCTACTACACCTGGGAGCCGCCGCCAGCCAGCAGCTTCATCAGTACCAGCATTTTTCGCGCTTCATGAACCATCTGGCGGTATTGCTTTATGAGACAGGAGATTTAGCCCGGGCTATCCAGGTATGGCGAGAAGCTCTGGATATCGTTGAAACATATGAGGGGCCGCGTGCGCATTTCCCCTGGCTCCCGCTCATCAATCTGGCAGAGATGCATTCGCTGCTTGGCAACCATGATAATGCTCAGCGACATGCCGACGCCTTTCTCCAACGCGCGCAGCAGGGTTCTGATGCGGTAACAATGGCAGGGGCGTTGTTCTTCCGGGGCCGCATTGAGCGCAGGCGTGGTGAGGCTGATTGTGCCTACGACGATTTAAGGGAGAGTGCGCGTCTCTTTGCCTCGGTACCTGAAGCCGGCCTGTCCCCCTCTATTATTGCCGACAAACTCTCTTTGCAGGCAGAGCTGGCGCGTGTGCAGGGTGAATATGAAAAAGCGTGCGAGTATACCTGGCAACTATCTCAAGCCTTCGGTGGTCGTAGATATTGTGATATCGCCGAGGCATGGTTGGATCAGGCGCACTATGCCTACCAGAAAGGGCGGCTCGACGATGCGCGCGTAATGGCGCAGCGAGCGCTGGATCTGGCTGCCCAATCCGGCGCTCACTATTTCTGCCAGCGGTCTATGGAGCTGCTAAGCCGGCTTACGGAGGTCCATCTGGAACCCGCTCGCTGGCAATAATGTGACCAGATTTTTGCGCGCTCTGGCGATTTTTTCCGCGAAATTCCCCCTTCTTTCTGCGCCGGCCTGCGTCCTCCTCCTGCTACCATGAGATTACTTGAATGTACAATCGCATTGCAGGAGGATTAAGATGCTCAAGAAACCCGGGTCCCGGCTTCTCATGTTCTCCCTTTCGCTGATATCGGCCCTGGTGTTATTGCTGGCGGCCTGTGGAACGCCCTCAAGCGGCAGCACTGCGGCCTCGTCCAGCTCAGCACCCGTGAAGGGAGGCACCTGGGTTGATGATCTGTACGAGGAGCCAGATTCATTGATCCCAAACGCGTCTTCGGAAACCTTTTCCAACATGGTAGACCAGGCCCTCTATCTTCCGCTCTTTGTCGGCAATCCGCATAACGTTATCACACCGGCAGCGGCCACCGAGGTCCCGACGACGGCCAATGGCGGCATCAGTTCGGACCTCAAGACCTGGACCATTCACATGCGCAAGGGCCTGGTCTGGTCCGATGGACAGCCTTACGATGCCAGGGATGTCGACTACACCTGGAAGCTGTGGACCAATCCCAGGTTCGCGGCGGCCAGCACCGTTGGCCTCAACCTGATCCAGTCGGCGGAGGTCTCCCCGGACAATCTGTCGATCACTTTCCATCTGAAACAAGCCTTCGCACCCTTTATCGCAGACGCCTGGATCGATGGCATCGCCGCCCCGCTGCCGGAGCACCATTTTCAGGGCATGGCCCCCGACGCCATCAGTAAATCACCGGACAATCTGAATCCGTCAGTCGTGAGCGGCCCCTTCATGATGAAGGAGAGCAAGCCCGGCGACCACTACACCGTGGTGCGCAACCCCAGGTACTACCTGGCCTCCCAGGGCTATCCCTATCTGGATAGCGTCGTCTTCAGGATTGTGCCCGATCAGAATACCATTCTCAAAGATCTGGAGGCCGGCACCATCGACTCCTCCTGGTTCCTGGATGTGAGCAAGGCGCCTGCTTATCAGAAGCTCCCCAACTACACGCTCTCGTATAACCACACCACCACCAATTTCGAGGCGATGTACTTCGACTTCAACAACAAGATCCTCTCGGGCAACCCGGAGGTGCGGCAGGCGATGGCGATGGCGATTGACCACAATGCCCTCATCACCACGGCGCGGCGTGGCTTTGCCCAGGCGCTCTGTACCGATCATGCGTCGGCGGTCCACCCTGGCTACCAGCCCGATGCCCCCTGTCCCAGGTTCGATCCCGCCGCCGCGAACCAGTTGCTCGATACGCACGGCTGGGTCAAGGGACCGGACGGCATTCGCAGCAAGGACGGGCAGAGGCTGGAGTTCCAGTACTCGACCACAGCCAACAACCTGTGGCGTGAGGATGACGAACTGATCCTCCAGCAGGACTTCGCGGCCATTGGCGTCAAGATCGATATTCAGAACTATCCGGCCAGCACCTTCTTCGGGCCGTTCCTCAGCGGTGGCAAGCCCGGCCAGTATGACCTCGCCGAGTTTGAAACCGGCTCCGGGTATGATCCTGATGATTCTGCGCTTCTGGCATGCAACCAGATTCCCCCCAACGGCTCTAACTTCTCCTTCTACTGCAACCATCAGATGGATCAATTATTGCAACAGCAGCAGCAGACTGCTGATCCGACGGCGCGCCAGCAGATCTTCAATCAGATCCATCAGATCGAATTGACGGACTTCCCGTTTGTCGTGCTGTATGCGCCCTATGACATCGCCATGGTCAAGAAGGGGACGCACAACTATTCGCCTGCACCGACGGGTGCATCCGAGACCATCAACATCTGGCAGTGGTGGTGCGATAACGGCAAGTGCTAGGCTCCTCGGGTCTGCTCTTTCCCGGATGGCGCAGCGCCGCAGGCGCTGCGCCACTAAGAGTGGTTGGTGTGTAAGGGGTGGACACAATCCACCCCTTACACACCAACCACTCTCAACAGACCGTCGCCAGCGGCGAGAGAACCGGGAGGGTTACATGCTCTGTTTATAATTCTGGAGGGATGGCTCTATGGGACGATATATCATTCGGCGTGTGCTGCAAGCGATCCCGCTGCTCTTCTTTCTCTTACTTCGGGATTGCCATGCCTATCTTCCTGCTGGGCGTCTTCGCACAGGACATCTTTGCCGTCCAGCTCCACTGGCTGCCGGCATCGGGCACGGCCACGCTCGGCTACAGCTTTACGCCCGTCGAGTCCTTCTTCGATCACCTGGAGCACCTGCTTTTGCCAATGCTGGTGCTGGCCGCCTCCTTTATCGCCGGCTGGAACCGCTATATGCGTTCAAGTATGATCGAAACGATCAAGCAAGATTATATGCGCACGGCACGCGCTAAAGGCGTTGGCACAGCCGCCATCATGTTTCGCCACGCCCTGCGCAATGCGGTCATTCCGCTCGTCACAGTTGTTGCTCTGAACTTTGGTGCGGTGGCCGGAGGAGCTACGATTACCGAGGGCGTCTTCGCCTGGCCTGGCATGGGATCGCTCTTCCTCGATTCACTCCAGAGGCGCGATTATCCTGTGCTGCTGGCAATGCTCATGCTCAGCGCTGTGTTTGTGATTACCTTTAACCTGATCGCTGATATTCTCTATGGGATAATAGATCCCCGCATTCGCTACTCGTAAACGACCCCGAGTATGCCCCTTTACACACAACGGGCCGCTTTTAACCCCTGCCTTAGTTAAAGCGGCCCGTTGTGATACCTGTAGCGTGGAAGGCTAATCTGACCTCTAATCCCACGGATTAGCCTCTATTCCACAGGTTGCGCTGGTTCTCTGGAGAACAACCCACGTCCTCCAGAGCACACTCGTAGCATACCCGAAGGCAGGATGAGAGCGCGCGGAAAAGATGCCGCTAAGCGCAGAAGTAGGGGGGAAAATCGCGGAACCGCCGCCCTGCTGCTCATTCCTGCGTCCATCTCTAGACCTGTATCGGTTGCTCCGCGCCTGTGTTTCTTCTGCTCTTTGGCAACCTGCCGCGGCAATGAACTAAAATAGCGGGTATCTCTTCAGAATGCTCCAGGAGATAAATTTCACTCTTCTGCGTATCTATCACGAGCCGGGCCGCTGCCTGGAGCAGTTCAGGAACTGTGTCCTGGAGAATCTCGATCACATCCAGCGAGGTCCACCCTTCGGCCCCCCGACTCTGCGGGCCGAGCAGGGCTTCATTGATGTCTACTACATGTTCAGGATATCTGCTAGCCAGAGCCAGCAGGCAGACCTGAAAGCTGTCGTTTAATTGCATATTGCCTCCTGTTCCCCTGGTAAACGCTCTCACTAAGATGCCCTCTTTCTCCCGGAAAAGCCTGACTCACCTCCTTAATCGAAACTCAGCCATTATTTCATCTCATACGTAAACTTTGCTGTCTCCCGCAAACAATTGTAACTTAAACATAAAAATATAGGCAAGCACAACATAAGTGAATTTCAAGGCACAATTGAATGGTGACATCCTGGTACCTATATAACCCGATTTGCCTGTTGTTGTGCGCCTGCGGCGCTGTGCCCACAGCCCCCATTCCCCGGCGAACCGCGCAGCGGTGAACTGTCAAATATACTGGCACATAGCGTAATATTGACTGTTTTACCACGGGGAAAAAAGTGTATAATAAAGTCAACCCTCTCTATCTTCTGAAAGGCTGAAGTGCGTAATGTTATTGGTCGGCGATATCGGTGGAACCAAGACGAAGCTTGCTATTTTCTCATCCCGAGACGAACTGCATGCCACTCCACTGCGAGAGGCAACCTATCCCAGTGCTATCTACCCCGACCTGGCGACGCTGGTACGACATTTCCTGGCGCAGAGCCACGTTTCTGTGGATCGCGCGATATTCGGTGTGGCAGGTCCGGTACTGGCAGGCAGGGCGAAGATTACAAATCTTCCCTGGATGATGGACGAAGGGGAGCTACAGAAAGCATTGGATATTCCTTCTGTGCGTCTGCTCAACGATCTGGATGCTATGGCGCATGCCGTGCCCTTTCTAGAAGCGCGAGATCTCTGCACCCTGAATGCTGGCAGGCCAGAGCGCAATGGCACGCTGGCAGTCATCGCGCCGGGGACCGGGCTGGGCGAAGCCTTCCTGACCTGGAATGGTACCCGTTACCAGGCCCATCCCTCGGAAGGTGGGCACACCGATTTCGCTCCCACCACCCTGCCGGAACTGGAGTTGCTGCGCTACCTTCTGGGCCGCTTTGAGCATGTCAGCTACGAACTGGTCTGCTCAGGAATGGGGCTGCCGAATGTCTATGCCTACTTCAAGGAGGTTGCCGCTATCGATGAACCGGCCTGGCTAAGCGAGCAAATAGCATCCGTGGAGGATTGTACGCCTGTTATCATCAAGGCAGCCCTCGATAGAGAGCGGCGCTGTGATCTGGCCGTGGCCGCGCTCAATATGTTCGCCGCGATTCTTGGCGCGGAGGCCGGAAATCTGGCACTCAAAGTCCTGGCAACGGGAGGCGTCTATCTGGGAGGAGGCATTCCGCCGCGTATCCTGCCCTTCCTGCAAGATGAACAATTCATGCGTGCCTTCAAGCATAAGGGGCGCTTCTCCAGATTACTGGCGGAGGTGCCGGTACATGTGGTGCTCAATCCCAGGCTGGCGCTGCTGGGAGCAGCATATCGTGGCTTTACAGAAGATGAGGCGGCTCAATGAGCTTTTGAAGCCTGCTCAGGAATGGGAGAGATAATACAGGCGCAGGCGAGATATAGAGACAGGGGCAAGCTGTAGAGACAGGGCTTGCCCCTGTCTCTATATCTTGCCCCTGTCTCTACAGCTTGCCCCTGTCTTATCGTTTCTGGCGATACATTCTACACGTGATGCATCTTACGCCCTGCCGCGTGTGACGGCGCGCAGGATGGCGATCAGGATGCATGCGCCGATGAAGGCGATGATGATCGTCCCGATAATGCCTGTCGAGCCCAGGCCAACCAGGCTGGCAAGAAATCCGCCGATCAGCGCGCCTACCAGGCCCACGATGATATCGCCGACGATACCGTAGCCACCGCCGCGCATCACCAGGCTTGCCAGGAAGCCTGCGACCAGGCCGACAATCAGCCACCAGACGATGCTCATGAGGCTAATATCTGCTAAAACCATCAATGCAAATGCCACTCTCAAGTTCTCCTTCTCTTCATTTATATTCTGATCTGTTTCCCAATCAACCCAACCATATCGGTGTTACAGGTCTATAACGGGGCACAGACTTGAAGAGTTTCAGGAGAGTGGCAGGGAAACATAGAAGGTCGAACCCTCGCCTTCGATGCTCTCTGCCCAGACGCGGCCCCCGTGGCATGTCACAATCTCCCTGACGAGGTAGAGGCCAATGCCGAAGCCGCTCACGGAGCGATCAATGTCGGCGGCGCGGTGGAAGCGCTTGAAAATCAGCGGCAGTTCGTGCGCAGGGATGCCTATGCCCTGGTCCTTAACCCAGATCAGCACCTCGCCTGCTTTATGTGGGCAGCGACGCATGCCGACTTCGATCTCACCGCCGGAACTGTACTTGATGGCATTGCTCATCAGGTTGTGCAGGACCTGTTGCATGCGCCCCTCGTCGACGCTGGCAATCACGGAAGCGTCGGGTTCGATGCCCTCAAGCGTCAGCCGGAACTGGTGGCGCTTCGTGGTGATGGCCTGGCTCTCCATTACATGCCTGACCATCTGGAGCAGGTCGAGAGGTTTGCGTTGCAGCTTGAATTGGATATGCTCAATACGTGAGATATCGAGCATCTGCTCGATGAGGCGGATGAGATGCTGGCTTTGCTCCAGGATATTGGTGAGAGCGTAACTGGTAAGGGTATCCTCGGATTGCTGCTGTGAGCGCGCCGTGGTGATGGCGAGAATCTCCGCGAAGCCCTGAATGATGGTGATGGGCGTGCGTAGTTCGTGGTTGGCAATGGAGAAGAAGTCATTTTTTTGCTGCTCGAAGCGCTTCTGCTCGGTGAGGTCCTGGAAGACGATCACAGCCCCCGTTAACAACCCGTTCTCGGCATAAAGGGGCGCGCTTGATGTAAGGGTAACGACCATGCTGCCATCGGGCCGGGCCACGATTGTCTCTTTGCTCCTGGGGGTTTCGCCGCTCAGCGCGCGGATGACCATAAAATTCCAGGGGGGGGTAGAGTGTGCGGCGGGGGCCGTTTCTTGATTGATTTTGAGCCAGTGTGGTCGGTTCAGCGGTCCCGCAATGAGGTCGGTCAGCGGGATGCCGAGCAGGGAGGCGGCAGCCGGATTCGCGTAGCTGATGGTGCCGCTGGCTGCCTCCGCGATCAGAATGCCGTCGGGCAGGCGATCCAGGATATCTTTCAGGCGTTTGCGCTCGCTCTCGATAGTGGCATGCAGGCGCGCGTGGGCGAGGGCGGAGGCGATATGGGTGCCGGCCCCGACGAGCGCGCTTACCTCTGGTCCATCGGCGCGGATAGTATAATCGAAGGAGGCGCACAGCGTGCCCTCAAAGCGATCCCAGAACCAGAGCGGCACACAGACGTAGCCGCGTGTGCCACACTGCATGAGAGCATTCAGAGAGGGGCTGTCCTTTGGTATCCGGCCCTGTGCTACCACAACCTGAAAATCCTCAATAACGATAGGATCGTGAGCAACAGTGGCCGCTCGGGTAGCCGACAGGCGCTCGTAGGGAATATAGTGGGTAGCTTTTAAAGCCTCCTCAGCGACGGGAATAGTGCGGGAGCAAAGGCTGCGCAGCGCCCGCTGCTCCGGCAAGGCTGTGTGCAGGCAAATGCTGATCGCATTGAATTGCGCGAAGATGGCATCAAGGGCAACCCTGGCGATATGCTCCGCGTCCAGGGATTCGCGCACGCTGCGCGCCACCGTTTCGATCACTTCCAGGCGCCTGCGTTCTGTCTCGACAATGCTGTTCTCTATGCTGAGCGCTGAGCGGGCCTGCTCGGCTTGCTGGCGCGCGAGAACCTGGTCCGTAACCTCGCTGATGGTCTGCACCAGGTAGGCGATATTCCCATCCTGGTCGCGCACGGGGTCGAGAGACCAGTTCCAGTAAGAGAGGCCCCGTTTAGAAGATTGAAAAGCAAACTCCTGCCCACGGTAGGGGATGCCGGTCCGCGCGACGTTGCGGAAAATATCTAATAAACCCGCTTCCCGTGCCTCCGGCATCCAATGCTCTGACGAGCAATCCGCCTGTGCCCAGCCTCTTGTCGATGGGGCGCCGATTTCCTCAAGCACCTGCATAAACAGCGCATTTCCCTCAAGCAGACGCAAATCACGCGCGTCGAAAATAGCAATCCCCACAGGTGTATGCGCAAGCATGACATCTGCAAAGCAGTTAGTTTTTACATGTGTATCCATGCTTCACAGTCCTTACTATTCGCACTGACTACCAGCATGCCCAGATTATAACATCAAGTACCAGGATTGCCGTATCTCTGCTACTTTAATAGATCAGCATATACCTGTCAAGAGGAAATGGCCGTGCGTGCATATTATCTGCATCATACAAGACGACGGGCAGGATGACAGGCTCCTTATTCCGTGATACAGGCCCATTGAAAAGTTCTCCTCCGTGCGTAGCTGTGCGATAATGAACCTTAACCATCAAGATCGACAATCCCTTTGGTGCCTGGCTGCGCGCTGCATCGCGCTTGAGGCCGCTCGATACGCCGGACCAGGCGCGATGAACCACGCAGCTACGCACAGGGGGACACCTCGGATGCTGGTCGTTAAACTTCATCATCGCGCTTATGTATGAATGTAGATCAGGGGTGAAACCGGCGCGATGCACCGCGCAGTTGCGTAAAGATGAGAGTCATTCATGGCTTTTAAATCGCTCTGTGTGTGATACACTATTCAGGGGGACGCCTGATGCTCGGCATCCTTACCCTCTTCAGGCCAGCGTTCGCGCGACTGTACTGCGCCGGGAATGGAGTTTGTTGTATGGACCAGGCGCGCAGCGCCTGGTCCATACAACAAACTCCATTCAGCGGGCACCGCAGGTGCCCGCAAAAGTAAAGAAGGGCAGAAAAATGCCAGGTAATCCTATATCGTGTCACTTAATCACCTGGGGACAGGACTTTGAGCGGGGACTGCGTGAGGTAGAGGAACTGGGGTTTCATGCCTGTGAACCGTTTCCGCAAAGAGCGCTCGAATACGAAGCGCGTCCGCAAGATTTTCGCGAATTGCTCGCCTCACATCACCTGCGCCTCTCCGCCCTCTATGGTGGCGGCCGCTTTGGCGACCCGGCACAGCGAGAAGCGGTGATTGAGCGCAATAAACGCCTCGCCCGTTTCCTCGCCGCTATCGGCGTGGACCGGCTCGTCTTTGGCCCTGGCGGCCCGCGCACCCCCGGCGGCAGCACACCAGAGGAACTGCGTGAGGCCGCAAAGACGATCAATGAGGCTGCTCGCGCCTGTTATGATCTCGGCGTCCTGGCCTGCGTGCATCCGCATCTTGGAACGGAGATAGAGACCGAGCCAGAGATAGACACGGTTATGGAACTGACCGATCCGCGTTATGTCTTCTTCTGTCCCGATACCGCGCACCTCACTGCCGCTGAGATCGACGTACCTCGCATGATCCGGCGCTACAGCGAACGCATGCGCTATATGCATATCAAAGATTTACGGGCTGGCGTGATCGAAGAGCGCCGCCGGCAGAGGGCTGGAGAGGCGAGCAAGGAGAGCGAGAAGGTCGATACGGGCACAGAACAACTTCCCATCTTTTGCGAGCTTGGGCGCGGCATCATCGACTACGCTCCAATAATGCAGGCGCTGGCGGACGTGCGGTATCGCGATTGGATCACCATCGAGATCGATGTCTCGCTGACCACGCCGAAAGAGAGCCTGAGTATCTGCCGCGATTATATCCAGAACACGCTCGGCTTACAAATCTAAGCCCCTGGGGATCTAAAGTGGCTGATTCTCGGCATCCTGACTCGCTATATGGTCGCGCGGCTCCGCCGTGCAATAAAGGTTTAGTATGCTGGCAAAGGCGCGAATCGCCTTTGCCAACAACATACTAAACCTGAGGCGAGCGTGCTACCGGTACGAACACGTCAGGTGAACCCCACGCCTAAAGGCGGGGGCTTGCATCTGGCTCCGAAGAGCCGATACGATAGCCCGCCTGACAGGTCGGGCCACTCAGGACAGGTGTACCATCCTGAGCAAGAGAAGTGAGGTACTTCTCTCGAATGTTTTTCGCCGCATTCAGGTCGGCATGGAGTTGATAGCCACAGCAACGGCAAAGGAAGAGCGATTGAGAACGTCGATTGGCACGATGCTGATAGCCACACTTGCTACAGGTTTGCGAGGTATGTCGCGGGTCAATCCTGACGACAGCAATGCCTCGCGCCTGCGCCTTGTACGCGATAAACGCGTACAGTTGGGCAAAGCTCCAGCTATGCAACCGTCGTTTATTCTCGATATGCTTGTTCTGCTTGCCTCTGCCTATCTGGCTGGTCTCTCGAATGTTCGTCAAGTTCTCAAGCACAATGGTCGCGCCATTGGGGCTGGTTTGCACGATGCGTTTGGCAAGGACGTGATCGTGATCACGATGCAGCCGAAACTGTTTCTTGCTCAGCTTCTGGAGATGTCTCCTGGCCGAGCGAGTGCCTTTGGCTTGCAGCTTTCTTCTGAGACGGAAGAGGCGCCGTTCCTGCTCTTTCCATCGCTTCTCTCCCAAGAATTGACGATGGGAAGTCACAGCAGGACGATTGAGACCCAGGTCAACCCCGATAACTTCTTGAGCGGGGACAACAATGGGTTCAGGAAGGGAGACGACAATGTGGAGGGTGAAACGGCCTTGACGATAGCACAAATCCGCACTACAGACCTTAGAACCAACGTACTGAGTGAGGTGAGCGGGAACCGTGAAAGGCAATGCAACCCGCCCGTTGACGGTGGCAAGGCTACAGGTGAAGGTCTCCCACTTCACCCAGTACGAGCGCTGGTCATAGCGGATACATACGATCTCACTGTGAGGACAGCGCACAGGCTTGAATACAGGGATGGGCTTGCCTTGCTTTCTGGCTTGTTCAACCCGTTTGGAGTATGCCTTTGCCTTCTTAATCTTCCAGGTCAAGGCCGATTTGACGGCTTCCGTGGCTTTGACACGAGCCGAACACACCAGTTGAGCAGGAAGATCAGGAAACTGGGCACGAAGCGGATAGTACGTCCGTTTGTGCAACTCGACTCCGTTGCTGCAATCGGTGGTAAATCCCACTTGAGCAACGGTATTAAAGCAGGCGGTGTATTGCTCAAGCGTTGTCTTGAGGCTGTGTGCCTGCTCTGGGGTCGGATGGAGTTGTACACGTACCGTTCTATCCATACGCAAAGGCTATCATATATTCCGTGTTCTTGTCAACAAAAGAAAGGAGAGGGCGCATTCCTCCCCATAGCTGAAGCCAGGGGTCTCCTGCGCCTTTATGATGATAGGGCCGGAAATCGGACATGCTCTTATGAGAGGACGTAATATTTATGTTCAGGCTGGATAATAAGGTTGCTCTCGTTACAGGTGCCGGTTCGGGCATCGGCAAAGAAATCGCCCTGCTCTATGCGAAGCAGGGCGCGCATGTCATCGTTGCTGATATCAGAATAGAGGCGGCCAGAGAGGTAGCGGCGGCGATCACAGCCAGTGCTGGCACGGCGCATGCGCTCCCCCTTGATGTAGCGAATGAAGAGCAGGTGCAGGGCGCGATAGAGCAGGTAGCGCGCGAGCACGGGCGGCTTGATATTCTGGTCAACAACGCCGGTGTCAGCCACATTGGCTCTATTCTGGAAACCAGCACCCAGGATTGGGACCGGGTGATGGCGGTCAATGCACGCGGCGTCTTCCTCTGCTCGAAATACGCGCTCAGGCAGATGCTCGCGCAGCAGCCCCAGGGAGGAGTGCTGGTCAACATCGCCTCGGTAGCCGGACTCATTGCCGTCGATCAGCGCTTCCCTTACAGCGCCAGCAAGGGGGCTGTCATCAGCATGACGCGTTCAATAGCCAGCGACTTTGTGAAGCAGGGGATCAGGGCCAACGCAATCTGCCCCGGCACGGTGCATACGCCGTTCGTCGAGGGCTATCTTGAGCGTAATTATCCCGATACCAAAGACGAGGTGCGCCGCCAGCTTCACGCCCGGCAGCCCCTCGGGCGCATGGGCCGTCCCGAAGAGATTGCCAGCGCCGCCCTCTACCTGGCCTCGGATGAAGCGGCCTTTGTCACCGGCTCCCTGCTCGTCATCGATGGCGGCTGGACCGCGCGGTAGATGAGATGGAATGCTTTAAACCGAATACATTTTTAATTCAAACTCATTTATCAGTAGTTTTGCAAAATCGAGCATACAGGCGCTCCCAATCCAGGGCTTTCCGCTCGCGGAGTTAACACGCCCAGGTAATGGTGTGTGTATTTATCGGCCCCTGGAAAAAGAAGAGCCCAGGTGTGCAGGCGTTAAAGGGAACCGTGATAGTGACCAGCATGCTCTGACCCGGGGCAAGCACCCCGCTCGCCGGACTGAAGGTAACGCCGCCCGGTACGTTTGTGAACGCGGTCCAGTGCAGATTACTTTGATTGCTCGGACTGGAGATCACGCGAGCGAAACAGACAAAGGCGCTCTTTCTCTGGCAATCAAGGTGCCCGACAATGCTCATCGATGATGGCCGCAGGTCGAGCACGGCGGGCGGTGCCTGGGCCGGTGCTGGCGCAGGTGTTGGTGT
Source organism: Ktedonobacteraceae bacterium (assembly GCA_035294325.1). Classification (GTDB taxonomy): domain Bacteria; phylum Chloroflexota; class Ktedonobacteria; order Ktedonobacterales; family Ktedonobacteraceae; genus DATGLE01. The sequence continues at coordinate 24,238 of DATGLE010000050.1, forward strand.
CGCTTGAATTGGCGCTGGCGCCGGCGGGGGGGGCGTCGCTGGAACTGGAGTCGATTTTGGTCCGGGTGTTGATGCTGGCGTTGGCGTCTGTGCTGGCTCTGGTGTTGACATCGGGGTTATCACATGTGTCGCGGCTGGCGCGGGGGCCGATTTCGCCGCTGTAGCCGTTACGTTGCCACAGGCCGCAACCATACTGCTGATAAAGGCGATACCTACGAACGTCACCATTATTTTTATGCGCATTTCCGTGCGAAAATGCCCCGGCAGCGCGAAGAACTTACGAAAAGTATCCCGTGACATCTCAATCCTTCCTGATAGAACACTGATTTCAGAACATTCTACACAATAAGACTTACGTGGAACGTTACAGAAGCCCTCACGTTGACCTCTATTTCAAGTGCAACGTATAATAGGGAAAATCGAAAGAGATCGAGAAGATATGCTAAATAACCTGCCTGTACAACTCACCCCGCTGATTGGACGTGAACGGGAAGTCTTGCAGATTTCCGCGCTGTTGCGGCGTCCCGATGTGCGGCTGGTGACGCTCACAGGAACAGGTGGCATTGGCAAAACGCGCCTGGGCATGCAAGTCGCAACCGAACTGCTTGATGAGTTCGCTGATGGAGCCTGTTTCGTACCTCTGGCTGCCGTCAGTGATCCTCCCGTCGTCATTCCCACTATCGCCCACCTGCTCGGCCTGGAGCATCAACAGGCTGTGCAGCGCTTACCTGACGAACACATGGAGTATTTGAAAGCGTTCTTGCGCGACAAACACCTCTTGCTGCTGCTAGATAATTTTGAGCAGGTGGTATCTGCGGCGCCAGAGCTGGCGGAGATCCTGGTGGAATGCCCGCGCTTGAAGATGCTGGTAACGAGCCGTGCTGTACTCCGTATCCAGGGAGAATATGAGTTCCCGGTTCCCCCGCTGGCCCTCCCCAGCCGCACGCAGCTTCCTGAGGACGACGACCTCTCGCGGTATGCAGCGGTTGCCCTCTTCCTGGAGCGTGCCCTGGCAATCAAGCCTGACCTGGTGGTAACGAAGGCGAATATGCAGGCTATTGCTGCCATCTGTGCCCATCTGGACGGCCTGCCGCTGGCGATTGAACTGGCGGCTGCTCGCGTCAAACTGCTCCCTCCGCGTGCTCTGCTCGAACGGCTGACGCGCCGCTTAGAGGTGCTGACAGGCGGGGCGCAGAATGTTTCTGTACGGCAGCAGACGCTGCGCGATACGCTGGCCTGGAGCTACAACCTGTTGGATAGGGAGGAGCAGCAGCTTTTCCGCCGGCTTTCCGTTTTTGTCAGCGGCTGCACGCTGGAGGCCATAGAAAGCATATGCCGCATATTCGCTGATGGAGCGCAGCAGGTGCTAGACATAGTGACTTCGCTCATCGACAAAAGTATGCTGCACCAGATCGAGCAGGAGGAGAAAGAGCCTCGGCTGGTGATGCTGGAAACGATTCGTGAGTATGGCCTGGAAGTTCTGGCTGCCAGCGGAGAGGAGGAGATTGCCAGGCGCGCGCACGCCGCCTTCTATCTGTCGCTGGCTGAAAGGGTTGAGCCAGAACTGGGAGGCGCGCAGCAAGCTATATGGCTGGAACGCCTGGAGCGGGAGCATGACAATCTGCAAGTGGCCTTACGCTGGTCGTTGGCGCAGGGTCAGGCTGCACGCGATATGACGCTGGCCCTGCGGTTGGGGGGAGCGTTGCGCCGCTTCTGGTTAGTGCGTGGTTACTGGCGTGAAGGGCAGAACTTGCTCGAGCGGGCGCTGGCTGTGAGGGGGAAAGTTGCGGCTGCGGTGCGGGCGAAGGCGCTTATCGCCGCCGCGAATCTGGCCGTCACCCGCAGCGACTATGAGAGAGCAGCGGCCTTATGCCAGGAGAGCCTGGCATTATGCCGGGAACTTGGAGACCAGGCCGGTGTTGCTTACTCCCTCTATCTGCTGGCATGGGCAGCCAGGGACAGGGAAAACTTTGCCGAGGCACGCGCGTTTACAGAGGAGGCCCTGGCGCTCTTCAAAGAACTGGGCGACACAGAGCGCATTGTCTGGTCGCTCTACACACTGGCATCCCTGGATGCTCTGCTGGGGGAGTACAGCCGGGCCAGTACTCTGCTTGAACAGAGCTTCGCGCTTTTTAAGGAGCAGGGAAATAAAATTGGCCTTGCCTGGTCGCTCAACATTCTGGCGCAGGTGTATCTGGAGTCCCAGACTGATACGATGCGCATCCCTTCTCTGCTCGAACAAAGCCTGGCTCTCTGGAGGGAACTGGGCGATCCGCGAGGAACTGCCTTCGCTCTGCTTCTTTCAGGCGAACTGGCGCTCCATCAAGGAGATAGTGGCGTGGCGCACGATCTGGCACAGGAAGGTATGAGGCTCTATAAGGAGATAGCTGACCGGCAGGGTATTGCCATGTCGTGCATCCTGTTAGCGCGGGTGGCCGCTTTTCAGGGAGATGCCACTGCCGCGCGCGTCCTCTACGAAGAAGGTCTGGCAAATGCCAGGGAAACGCGTCACGCATGGGTGATGGCTGCATGCCTTGAAGGATTGGGGAGCATCGTTGCGGCGCGGGATGAAGAGGGCATCCTCACGGTGGACGGCTCGCCCGGCGGGCAGGCCAGCCTGTGGGCGGCCCAACTCTGGGGAAAGGCGGAGGCGCTGCGTGAGGCCGTTGGTGTCCCGATACCGCCAGTCGAGCGTGCCGGCTATGAGCGCCTGGTCGCCGGTGTACGTACCCGGCTCGGTGAGGAAGCCTTTGCGATGGCGTGGGCGCAGGGACGGACAATGACGCCTGAGCAAGCCTTCGCCGCCCACGGACGCGTGGCGCTCTCAATGCCAGCCGCGACGGGAGCGTCCCCGCCATCAATCTATCCAGCCGGGCTGACGGCGCGAGAAGTGGAGATCTTGCGCCTGGTTGCCAGGGGCCGGACCAATATTGAGATCGCCGAGGAGCTGGGGCTGAGCAAGAAAACCGTTGCCCATCATCTTACCCATATCTTCAATAAGACAGGCAGTGAGAACCGCGCAGCGGCCTCCGCTTTTGCCATCCGCCACGGGCTGGCCTGATATTCCCGCTGCATCTTTTCCCCTCCCATCGCCATGCTTCAGACTGTGTGGGCATTTATTCGCATATTCATAACTCCGCCCATACCAGATATTCCCCGCATATTCAGAGCTTTGCCCGATGCCGAGCATAATCGCTATCGGTTACACTGCTATCATGTATGAAGTGTTGGACGAAGTTCTTATGGAAAAAAGTCTATGCAGCACAACTCACCAACACCTGTTGCTCCGCAGGAGGAGCAGCCGTTTCAATCGTTTTATCAGCAGAACCTCGGTCCAATCTATCGTTATGTGTATAGCAAAGTGGGGAACCGTCAGGAGGCCGAGGATTTAACATCACAAATTTTTATCAAAGCCATTCGTGGCATCGATAATACACGAAATCCGCAAAGTGTACGCAGCTGGCTGTTTCAAGTCGCGCGAACTACGATTGCTGATTACTGGCAAGCCTTCTATCATAAGGCAACAGATTCGTTAGATGCACTATTAGAGGCTGGTTGGGAAGGCCCGGCTGAACATGAAGATGCGCTCTTCGAAGCAAGCAGCGGTGCGGCAGAGCATGTGCAACGTCTCCTCCAGGCGCTACCCGAGCGTGATCGGGAGGTTCTGACCTGTCGTTTTCTACTTGGTCTCTCGACACGAGAAACCGCTGCACGTATGAAATTGACAGAGGGAAACGTCAGAGTATTGCAGTATCGCGCCCTCAAACGCGCTGCTGACCTGGATAGTCAGAAATACGGGTCGCCATAAGGAGAACATATGCCAGGCCGACTACAGATAGCCATAGGTATGCTCATTACCCGAGACGACCAGGTGTTGCTGGTGAAGCGCAGGAATGGACAGGGGGGTGCGGTGTGGGCGCCGCCAGCAGGACATCTGGAGTATGGGAAGTCTTTTGAAGAGAGCGTTATGCGTGCAGCGCAGGAACAGATAGGCGCAATCATCACCGATATCACTTTTCTCGCCATTACCAATGATGTATTTGAGATGCAGAAAAAGCATGCAATCACTATCTGGATGGCGGCGCACTTCGTCTCCGATGAGTCGGCGAGGCATGCGGCATACGCGATGTCAACGGGAGGCTGGTTCTCATGGGATGCATTGCCAGAGCCGCTTTTTCCGCCATTTGAGCATCTGCTGACAGGCCGGTGTTATCCTGCCCTCTGGGACTTCAGCGGGGGGGCGAAGCTTCCATGATTGCTGCCTGACGAACAATTAGCGCTGCCCCGTGATCTGGCAGAAGCGCTCATACGCGCTCTCCCACTGCTCCGTCTCTGCTGGCTCGTAGGTCTTGATGGCGAAGGAATTGCGCACAACTTGCCGCGCGTGCTGTATGTCTTTCATATAGCCTGAAGAGATGAACTGCACCAGCAGATTGCCGAGCGCGGTTGCCTCCTGCGGGCCGGCCCAGAGCGGGCGTGCGAGCGCGTTGGCCGTGCACTGGCAGAGTATGTGATGCTGTGCGCCGCCTCCGACGACGTGCAGCCCGGCGAAGCGCTTCTGCGTCAGCCCCTCGATGCGCTCCAGTACGAACCGATAGCGCAGAGCCAGGCTATCGACGATACAGCGCAGAATCTCGCCCGAGGTTTCGGGCACGGGCTGGCCCGTCTGGCGACAGTAAAGCTGGATCTGGCGCGGCATGTGCGCCGGGTTGATGAACATGGGGTCATCGGGATCGATAAACGAGCGCAGGGGTGGGCATTGCGCCACCAGTGTCCCCTCGTCCTCAAACGAGATGTGCTTGCCCTCGCTGCGCCACGCGCGCCGGCATTCCTGGATCAGCCAGAGGCCGGTAACGTTTTTCAACAGGCGCACGGTACCGTTGATGCCGCCTTCGTTGGTGATATTCCACTCCAGCGCCTGCTGATTGATGATCGGCTGCGCAAGCTCGGTGCCCAGAAGCGACCAGGTGCCGCTGCTCAGATAAGCGAAATCCTCCTGCCCGGCGGGGACGGCGACCACCGCGGAGGCGGTGTCGTGTTCGGCTACGGCCACCACAGGCAGCGCGGCGATGCCCAGTTCCTCGCGGAGCGCGGGCAGCAGGACGCCAGCGCGCGCTCCCGATGATACGGGATCGATAAAGAGATGTTCAGGGATGCCCAGGCTTGCCAGCAGTGAGCGATCCCAGCGGCGCGTGTGGGGATTGCAGAGCTGCGTCGTTGAGGCGATGCTCCACTCGCTCAGCCGTTCGCCAGTGAGAAAATACCTGAGCAGTTCGGGGATGAGCAGCAGCGCCTGCGCTTTGTCGAGCAGGGGCGAGGACGCCTTTTTCAGTGCGTAGAGCTGGCAGAGCGTATTGAACTGGAGAAACTGAATGCCTGTGCGGGCAAATATTTCTTCACGTGGGATAACGCGGTAGATCTCTTCCAGAATGCCGGCGGTATGATCGTCGCGATAGTGATACGGGTTGCCGAGCAGTTCCCCATGCGCTCCGAGCAGTCCGAAATCAACGCCCCATGTATCCAGGCCGGCGCTCTGTATATCGCGATATCCTTGCAGCCAGGCGGCGAGCAAACCCTGTTTGATCTCATGAAAGAGACGCAGGATATCCCAGTACATGCGCCCGTGTACGCGCACAGGATCGTTGGGGAAGCGATGCACGTCTGTGATGACGATACGTTCGCCGTCAAACGCTCCCACGACGACACGCCCACTGCTCGCGCCCAGATCGAAGGCCAGTGCGCTTACCAATTTGCTCTCCCTCCCTCAGCGCGTGAATGCGGCGGGGACGCCGCCATCTACGGTTAGCATGCAGCCGGTGGTTTTGGCCGCCTTCGACGAAGCCAGGAAAGCGACGGCCTCGGCGATATCCTCCGGCAGCACGTTGACCAGCAGCGTTGTGCGCTGGCGATAATACTCTTCCAGCTCGCCGGGCTGAATGCCGTAGGCCGCCGCCCGCTCCTCGCGCCAGCGCGAATTCCAGATCGCCGATCCCTGCAACACGGCATCGGGCAGGACAGAGTTCACGCGAATGCCGTAGGCGCCGCCCTCGACTGCGATGCAGCGCGCCAGGTGCACCTCCGCCGCTTTGGCAGTGCTGTAAGCGCTGGCATTCTTGCCCGCGTAGACCGAATTTTTTGAGCCGACAAAGACCATGCTCCCACCGCGCCCCTGCTTTTTCATCAGCCTGAAAGCCTCGCGTGCAACCAGAAAGTAGCCCGTGGCGAGGACGTTCATGTTGAGATTCCATTCCTGGAGCGAGGTCTCGTCGAAAGGACTGGATGTAGCCAGCCCGGCGTTGTTGACCACGACATCGACGCCGCCATAGCCCAGAATGGCCGCGTTGAAGCATTCCCTGACGGCCTCCTCGCTGGTCACGTCGACCTTCGCTGCAATGGCCCGCCCCTCGCCGAATTGCTGGTTGAGCGCATCCGCAAGCTGCTGCGCCCCCTCCAGGTTAATATCGGCGATTACGACGTGCATGCCCTCGGCGAGCAGGCGGCGGCAGGTCGCGCTGCCAATGCCGCCCGCGCCCCCGGTAATCAGGCCGACTTTGCGCGAAAACTCGGCCTCCGGCGGCAGGAGGCTCAATTTGTAGAGTTCGAGCGGCCAGTATTCGACATCGTATGATTCCTTCTCGTTCAGCGAGACAAAGGTGCCCAGCGCGCTCGCGGCCTTCATCACAGAGATGGCGCGGTGGTAGAGCGCGCCGCTTACCCGCGACATGGCCCACGAGCGGCCAGTGTTGACCATGCCAACACCGGGAATGAGGATCACGCGCGGCGCGGCGCTGGTCATGCAGTCGCCCGCGTTCTTGTTGCGCTCGAAGTAGGCGCGGTAGGACGTTTTGAAGTCCGCGATGCCCTGTTGTATCTTCTCAAGCAATTGCGGGATGGCGCCGGCGCGCGGCTCCCAGTCGATGTAGAGCGGTACGCGTTTGGTGTGCACGAGATGATCGGGACAGGCGGCGCCGACCTGGGAGAGCTGCGGCGCATCCTGGCTGTTGACGAACTCCAGCACGTCCTCTGCATCGTCGTAGGTGACAATCGCGCCCTGCTCATCGCTCACCGCCCCCCTGATGACGGGCAGGACGTTTACCAGGACCTCGCGTCGTTCCCGGGGCGAGAGCGCCGTGTATTTCATGCCGCCGAAGATTGCTTTCTGCTGTGTATGTGCTTCGATGTACGCCTGGGCCTCGTTGATGATGGCGATGGTCTTAAAATAGCAATCCCTGGAAGTCTCGCCCCATGTGACCAGGCCATGCTTCTCCATCAGCACAAGCTCCGCATGTGGATTGCTTTTGACGCCCTCGGCAATCAATTTGGAGAGCGTGAAGCCGGGGCGCACGTAGGGAACCCAGACAAAGCGGTTGCCGTAGATCTTCTCGGCGAGCGCGCGTCCCTCCCCGGTGCAGCAGATGCTGATGATCGCGTCGGGGTGCGTATGGTCAACGTGTGGGAAGGGCAGGAAGGCGTGCAGCAGCGTCTCAATGGATGGACGCGGCTGCTTGCTGTCGAGCATGCAATGGCCCAGGTAGGCGACCATCTCCTCGTCGGACATCTCCTCGCGCTCGATCAGCGGGCGCACATCCTCAAGATTGAGGGCCGTGAAGTGCCGTGCCTGCATGGTCGCGAGGTCGGAGCCGCTCCCCTTCACCCACATTACCTCGATGGAGCGGCCCCGAAAGTCTCTCTCAATCGTCTTGAGCGACGTGTTGCCGCCGCCCCAGTTTGCTACAGAGCGGTCCGCGCCCAGCAGGTGCGAGCGATACACGAGTTCGTCGAGTCCGGCGTGTAACTGCTCTGCGTCGTCAGAGTTCCATAAATTGGCAACCATGCTTATCTCCTTGCTAGATGGTCCAGACCTCTATGCCCTTGCTGCGCGCCTGCTCAACCATTGCCGCAGGAGCCCGGGTATCGGTGATAATCAGGTTAAGGCGCTCAAGGGGACAGAAAGTAGCAAAGGCGACCTGACCCCACTTGCTATGATCGATAATAGCGATAACCTCTTTCGCCGCTTCTACCAGGGCGCGTTTAAGTTCGACCTCCTCGCCGTGCACATCGGTCAGGCCCTCGTTGAAGGTAAAGCCCTTCGCGCCCAGGAAGGCTTTGCTGATGTGAATCTGCTGCAAGACGGACTTGCCCCACTTGCCGACGAGCGAAAAAGATTCCTGGCGCAGCATGCCACCGGGGATCAGAAGAGAGATGCCGGCGACATTGATGAGTTCCATACCGATGCGCAGCCCGTTGGTAACGACGGTCAGCTCGCGTTTCTCCTTGAGAAAGCGCGTCATCGCCAGGGCCGTCGTGCTGGCATCCAGGGCTATGGTCTCGCCGTCCTGGACGTAGCGCGCGGCGGCGGCCCCGATGCGCTCTTTCTCTCGCGCTTGCAGGCGCTCTCGCACGTCAAAGCCCATCTCTAGCGTTGTGGGACCAGCCAGCACCGCGCCGCCGTGGGTGCGTACCGCGAGTTTGCGCGTCTCCAGCCAGGTCAGATCCTTGCGAATCGTAACCTCCGAAACCGAGAAAAGCTGGCTGAGTTCTGGGACGGAGACGCGCTGCTGCTCTTCTAAGAGGCGCGCGATCTGCCGCCGCCGCTCTTGCGTAAAGAGCGCGGTTCCCCCCGGCGCGGCTGCCATAGGGTGAGGTGTGCTGTTTTGAACGTTCGTCATATTCCTGATGCGACCACTTCCTGAAAATAGCGGGCAGGCTATTTTCTCACTATGCACTTACGATATGAAAGCAGAAGCCGTTTCTATCATATCATACGATGTTCTTGATATTATGAAGCTTCATATGATTTCGATAGATTTTGATTATTTGTAACATAGAGAGAGCGGATTGTCAAGGTGTTAACGTTGTCAGTCATTCATTTGCAGGGAAAGCTTGACATTCGAGCGCAAAGTATGTTATATCCTCATAAACAGTTGAAAGCAATCGAAATTATCTAAATGCCATCTGCAAATATATCTGACTGCTCACCGCAGGCGCACAAAAACACGCCATCGCGTTAAATAAATTATCGCCATGTGAGCGCGGCAAAGTATCCTCAAGGGCTGATGTTGTATAGTATCAATCAGAAATTGTGAAAGGACGCCAGAAGGGATGAAACGTGTGGGCTTCATGCTAAAGGTCAGGGCCGATAAGAAGGATCAGTATCGAGAGCGGCACAAGGCGGTATGGCCGGATATGCTCGATGCGCTGCGCCGCACCGGCTGGCATAACTACTCGATCTTTATGGCTGGCGATGGTACGCTCTTTGGCTATGTAGAAGTAGAGGATAGTTTCGCCGCCGCGCTCGCCGCTATGGAGCGCGAGGAGGCCAACGAGCGCTGGCAGAACTACATGGCCGACTTCTTTGAGATCCCCGCTGGTCTCCATGCCGACCAGGCGATGGTTGAGCTGGAAGAGGTCTTCCATCTTGACTGACACGAAAGGATGCGTCATGAAGATATGAGCGACCTTTACCCGCAATTCCAGCAGCGACTCACGGCTGTTGGCGGCGAGTGCTACCGCGTGGCGAATCTGGAGGAGGCCGCTGCCATCATAGCCGCGCACGATGCATTGGCGCAGAAAGAAATCGTCATTCCCCCGCGTTTCTGCGAGTTGCAGCCCTGGGGCGCGCTGCTCCCTCTTCTGAGCGATCAAGGCATCCGTATACGCGAGGCGCAGAGCGCGGCCAGTGTCGCCGATGCCCCCGCTGGCCTCTCCGCTGCGCTGCTGGCGGTGGCGGAGACGGGTTCGGTGCTGCTGGCCGAAAACGCGCTTGAGGCGCGCATCGTGGGCATGCTCACGCTCACCCATTTTGTGCTCGTGCGCGCTGGCGACCTCGTTGCGATGCTCGATGACATGGGCGCGCGGCTTCCGCAACTGACACAAAGCGGCGCGCAGCAGCGGCATTATATTTCTCTGGTGACAGGTCCCAGCCGCACGGCGGATATCGAGCGCACGCTGACCGTCGGCGTGCAGGGACCAAAAGCCTTATGCGTTCTCGTTGTTAACGATCAGAAGGCAGAGCTATGACGACTCACGATACTATTGACGAGCATCAGCCCTTTGAGGAGCGCCTGCATCATGCCCTCGCGGATGAGCAGTTGCGCACGGCGCTGGGGCGCTTCGCTCCCTCCTGGCGAGCGTCGCGCCAGAATGTCTTCGCGGCGGAAGAGAGCGACTACGGCCCTGACTACAGCTTCGCCAGCATGCGCGCGCGCCTGCGTGAAGCCAAAGACTATGCCATCGAGCATCAGCCGGAGGTGCTGGCGCAATTCAAGGAGCGGGCGCAGGCGGCGGGAGCCATTATTTACGAGGCGAAAACAGCCGGGGATGCCAACCGCTACGTCTACGAGTTATGCCGGCGCAAGGGTATCGATCTCGTCGTGAAGTCGAAGACGATGGTGAGCGAAGAGATCGAACTGAATGCCTACCTGGAAGAGCGCGGCATCAAGGCGGTAGAGACCGACCTGGGCGAATGGGTGGCGCAGCTCAATCACGAGCGCCCTTCGCATATGGTCATGCCGATTATTCACAAGACGCGGCAGCAGGTCGGGGGCATTCTTACGCAGGCGGTTGGGCGCGAGATCTCGCGCGAAGATATCGCGGAGCAGGTGGCCGTCATTCGCGTCGAGCACCGCAAGTCGTTTCTGAACGCAGGCATGGGCGTCAGCGGAGCCAACGCGCTGATCGCCGAAGGCGGAACAGTGATGCTGGTAACGAACGAGGGCAACGCCGACCTGGTTACGTCGCTGCCTCCTGTACATGTCGTGCTGGCGGGCTACGATAAGCTGATCGGAACCTTCGCCGAGGCCGTAACGCAGATGCGCCTGCTGGTGCGCAGCGCAACTGCTCAGCCTCTGACCACCTATACTACCTTCATCACCGGGCCGGCCACGCCCGAACGAGAGATGCATATCGTCCTGGTTGACAACGGGCGCAGCGAGATGCGCGCCGATCCACGCTTCAAGGATGCCCTGCGCTGCATACGCTGCGCGGCCTGCGCCAACATCTGCCCGCCATACCAGCAGGTCGGGGGGCACGTCTTCGGCTACATCTACAGCGGCGCTATTGGCCTGGTGGTGACGCCCTTCCATCACGGTCTGGATGCAGATGCGGGGCCGCAGAGCCTGTGCGTCAGTTGCAACGCCTGCGAGACGGTCTGCCCCGTCGAGATCCCGCTGCCGAGCCTCATTCTGGATGTGCGCAGTCGCGTGGTGGAAGCGAAGAAGCTGCCGGGGATCAAGAAGCTAATCTTCGGCGCGCTGGCGCGGCCACGACTCTTTGATCTTGTCGCGCGGTTGGCGAGCATCGGCCAGTTGCCCGTAACCTGGGGCGGGCGCTATGTCCGCGCCCGTAACTTCGGCGCGCTCTCCCGGTTGCCGATCATGAGCACACTATCAAAGCTGGCAAGCTGGCGCAGCCTGCCCGCCTTCGCATCGCGGCCGCTGCGCGATAGAGTCAAAGCGCGCGGGATTTCTTATAGCCATAAGAATACTGAGAACGCAACGCAGAGAGATACAGCGCGGGTGGGGAAGCTAAACCTGACGGTGTGCTACTTCGCGGGCTGCATGACCGACCGGCTTTATCCCGAGATGGGCGAGGCAGTAATCAGGGTATTGGAGGCGGCCGGGGTGCGCGTGATCTTCCCGCAGCGGCAGAATTGTTGCGGCCTGCCCGCGCTCAATTCGGGTGATCGACGCGATGGTGTGGCGATGGCGCAGCAAACCGTCGCAGCGCTTGAACGCGCGCTGGAGGAGAGCAAAGCCGATTATATTCTCAGCGCCTCCACCAGTTGCGTCGTCACCATTGTGCAGGACTACATCAGGCTCTTTGAAGATCTCGATTATCGCGGATGGCTCAAGCGCGCACAGGCGCTTGCTGAGAAAGTGATCGATTTTACAAACTTTATGGAGCGCGTCGTGCTGCCCTCAGGCGTCACGCTGCCCCTGCGCACACCCGAAGCCGGGGTGGTGATTACCTACCACGATTCTTGCCAGTCGTGCAACTGTCTCGGACTGCGCTCGCAGGCGCGCCACATTGTTCAGGATTTACTCAAGCTGGAACTGCGCGAGATGCCGCAATCGGATGTCTGCTGTGGTTTCGGCGGCTCTACCTCGCTGGAGCATCCCGAGGTTGCCGAACGCCTGCTCAACAACAAGCTGCATAATGCCGAGAGCACGGGCGCGACGGTCCTTGTCGCCGACAACCCCGGCTGCCTGATGCACCTGCGCGGCGGCGTGGACGCCGGACGGCGCCGCCTGCGTGTGCTGCACCTCGCACAGTTGATCGCCGAGTATCTGGAATAGGTCTCCTCATCCTTGACAGATGCATAGACATTTCCTTACAATAGAAACATTGAGTATTCAGTGAATGAGTACTGATAACTTGAAGTGCCGCGCTGTACTGGCGCCAGCGGGCACAAACTCTTGCCCTCACTATTTCATACCACGAGGAGACTTTTATGCTACACGATAGGCACAGGTTAGCTTTCACACTCCCTTCCCTCGTTCTCGTTGCCGCGTTTCTGCTGGCTGCCTGCGGTGGCGCGAGCAATACAGGCAGCGCCGGTTCCAGTACAGCGGCGGCTCCGAAAGCGAAGGTCTCTGTGCTGTACGCCGGCTCGCTCGTCAATCTGATGGAGAAAAAGATCGGTCCCGCGTTTCAGCAGGCTACCGGTTATCCCTTTGAGGGCGAGGGCAAAGGCTCAACCGCGCTTGCCAATGAGATTAAAGGCCACCTGCGCAGTCCTGATATATTTATCAGCGCCGATCCCGCTGTCGATACAACGCTGATGGGAGCGAATAACGGTAACTACGTTTCGTGGTATGCAACCTTTACGCGAACCTCAATGGTGATTGGCTATAACCCGAAAAGCAAGTTCGCGGATGATTTGCAGGCAGCGGCCAACGGTGTGAAGCCCTGGTATCAGGTGCTTGAGGAGCCGGGCCTGCGCCTGGGCCGTACCGATCCCCTGCTCGATCCCAAAGGTGTGCGCACGCTCTTTGTGATGCAATTGGCCGAGCAGTATTATCACCAGCCGGGGCTGGCAGCTCGCATCCTGGGCAGTGCGGAGAACACCGCGCAGATCTTCCCCGAAGAGGCGCTGGTCTCGCGGCTCGGCTCGGGCCAGCTTGACGCCGGCTTCTTCTACCTGAACGAAGTCAAAGACGAGAACCTGCCATATATCACCCTGCCAGTTCAGATCAATCTGAGCGATCCGAGCCTGGACAGCGCGTATGCTCAGGCCAGCTATACAGCGCCCAAAACTGGCAAGACGCAGCATGGGGCGGCCATCGTCTATACGATCACTATTCCCAGCACCAGCAAGAACAGGACGGGTGCGATTGCCTTCGTCAATTTCCTGCTCTCGTCGCGAGGCCAGTCGATCCTGACCGGGGATGGATTGCTTTCGACGCGGCCCGCATTCTCCGGCGATACGTCGGCGGTGCCCGCACAGCTTCAACGGTACGTTCATTCGTAGAGCGTTCATAATGAAACTGAACAATCAAAGCCGGTAATTCTTATTCTTGCGTGGCTGCGCGATGTATTGCGCTCAGACGCGCTTCACAAGTTGAACGAGCGCGGTAATGAAGTGGAACCATCAAAATCGGGATGCCATGCCTGACCCTCTTGCCGCTCTTGTTCGTTTCACTTCGTTATCGCGCTGCTACGCAGCGGAGGGTATTCCCGGTTTTGATGGTTCCAATTTATTATGCCGAAGGGAGGATGAGAATGTCGATGAGTCCTGCGACCGGGCGCCGCGCGCTCGCCGTGCCGGGAGCGCTGCTGCTGCTCTTTCTCGTCAGCCCGCTCGGCTATTTCTTCTTCACGCTCTCGTGGCGTGATGTGCCTGCGCAACTGGCGGATCCGGCAGCGGTAGCGGCGCTCGTGACCTCCCTCTGCTCGGCCACGCTCTCCATCGTCATCGTCGCGCTGCTTGGCGTGCCGCTGGCCTACCTGCTCGCGCGCAAGGATTTTCCCGGCCGCCGCGTGATGACGCTGCTCGTTTATCTGCCGCTGGTCTTCCCTCCAGTGGTGAGCGGCATCTTCCTGCTGCTGCTCTATGGCCCCTATGGTCCCATCGGCGCCCCATTCACCGGAGCCGGACTGGAAATCGACTCCTCTTTTGCCGGTATCATCCTGGCTCAGATCTTTGTCTCCTCGCCCTTTGTCGTCATTGCCGCGCGCTCCGCGTTTGAAGCGGTGGACCCGGCGCTCGAACAGGTAGCTGCTACACTGGGCAAGGGCTACTGGACCATCTTCTGGCGGGTGAATCTACCGGTGGCGCGGGCGGGGATCATCGCCGGCCTGCTGCTTGGCTGGCTGCGCGCACTCGGCGAGTTCGGTGCGACGATGATTATGGCCTACCATCCCTACACCCTGCCGGTCTACCTGTATGTGCAGCTCAGCGGTCCCGGCGTGAATGCCGCGCTTCCGCTCGCGCTGCTCTCATTAGGCGTGAGCCTGGCGGGCGTCGGGCTGGCGCTCTGGATTCCGCACGCCGCGTACAGGCGCATGGGGCAGAGAACAGGATGGGCGGTGTTCTCATGAGCGAGGCTGCATGGAAACAACGCGGGGATGGCATGCTCGCAATGCGGCTCCAGCAGCGCCTGGGAAACTTCCAGCTTACCGTCGATGCGCGCGTGCCGCTCGGCCTGATCGTCCTCTTCGGCCCATCGGGTGCCGGCAAGAGCCTTACCCTGCGCTGCCTCGCCGGTCTGCTGCGTCCCGAGCGCGGCTATATCTCCCTGGATGGGCAGCCGCTCTTCGATAGCGCGACCTCCCTGAATCTCCCGCCGCAGGCGCGGCGTGTGGGCTATGTGCCGCAGCACTATGCCCTTTTTCCGCATCTCACCGTGGCCGAAAACATAGGCTTCGCTCTGCCGGAGCCATTGCAGCGGGCGAAGGGCCGGCAAGGGCGCGTGGAGCGGGACAGGAGGGTGAGCGAGTTGCTCTCCGCGCTGCAACTGGAGGGCCTGGAGCGCCGCTATCCGGCGACGCTTTCAGGAGGTCAGCAGCAGCGGGTAGCCCTGGCGCGCGCGCTGGCAGCAGAGCCGCGCCTGCTGCTGCTCGATGAGCCGTTCAATGCCCTCGACGCTGCCGTGCGCGAACGCCTGCGCGATATGCTGCGCGGCTTCCAGCGACGTTTTGCCATCCCTATCGTGCTCGTCACGCATGACCATCAGGAGGTCGAGCAACTGGCGGATACCGTCGTAGCGCTCCAGCAGGGAAAAGTCGTGCAGGCTGGCAGCGTCGAGGAGATATTTTACGCGCCGCGCACCCTGGACGTGGCCCGGCTCACCGGCCAGCGCAATATCTTCGGCGGCCACCTTGCCGCGCCACTGGATCGCCAGCCCGGCGCGCCTGCGCTCGCCCTGCGCCTCGACTGGCTGCAATCCAGCGATAGCCAGGAGCGCGTTTCCCTGCCTGCATCCGAGAGCGATGAGCATGGCTGCTGGCTCCCGCTGCCGGTCGCTCCTCTGCCTGCTCAAACTCCTGCTCCTCAGTCCTTTATTACTGGCTGCCTGCGCGCCGATGCGGTGAGCGTTCAATGCTGGCGCGGCGCTGATCGTATGCCTCCGCTCTGGACGCCGGAGGGCGCGGTACAGTGGGTGGCCGAACTGCTTGAGGCGCGGCCATATAAACCCGCCGTGCGTCTGCTTGTTCGCCCGCGATTAACCGCGAGCGTCATGGAACTGTACCTGAGCAGCGTACAATGGCGCGACATCGATGCGCGGCCCGGCCAGGATCTATTGCTCACCATAGCGCCCGATGCGGTTCACTGCTTCGCGCCCCCGGAAGAAATTTACTGATCACGTTCGGGCATGTCATCCCGAGCAGCAGCGAAGGATCTCATTGCTAGAGAATCGGATCCTTCGCTGCCGCTCAGGATGACATGAGTAATGTTGTTTGTTAAAAAATCTGGGGGGAGATTTTCGGAAAATGCCCAAATCGAGGTTGCACCTGTCACAAGAACCCTTGCTATAACGTTTGAATTCTGGTAAGGATCTAGCAGGATAGAGATAGCACAACGTTCAATGCCGAATGGGGAAATATCTCTTGTCGCGATCAGATGAAGAGAGAAGAGATATAATATATGGATATAAATATAAATGGTATGGACAGAGCAGACAAGGACGCGCATACCCCGTCCGCAACTCCTCGCGTGGTCATTATTGGAGCCGGCTTCGGCGGCCTGCAAGCTGCGCGGGCGCTGGGGAACGCCCCTGTAGAAGTGGTGGTCATTGACCGCAACAATCATCACCTGTTTCAGCCCATGCTCTACCAGGTCGCCACGGCGGGCCTATCGCCTGCCGATATCTCGGCGCCGATTCGCTCTGTGCTCAAAAGGGAGAAGAACGTAAATGTCGTTATGGCTGAAGTAACGGGCATTGATCTTGAGCGCCAGTGTGTGCGGACAGAGCGCGGCGAGATAAGCTATGACTACCTGATCGTCGCAACCGGGGCGGCGCATAGCTACTTCGGGCACGACGAATGGGAGCCATACGCGCCCGGACTCAAAACCATTGTGGATGCCACCGCGATTCGCCGGAAAGTGCTGCTGGCCTTCGAGCTTGCCGAGACAGAGACCGATCCCGAACGCGTCAGAGCGCTGCTGACCTTTGTGCTGGTGGGCGCCGGGCCAACCGGCGTCGAGATGGCGGGCGCGATTGCTGAGCTGGCGAACCACGCGCTGGCGCAGGATTTCAGGAATATTAACCCGCAATCCGCGCGCATTATCCTGGCCGAAGCTCTGCCGCGCATCCTGCCCACGTTTCCCGAGGATCTGGCAAAGAAGGCGCACGCTGCTCTGCACCGTCTTGGCGTCGAGGTAAGAACCGGCTCTCCCGTCGAGTCTATCGATGCCGATGGCGTGGTAATCGGCGGTAAGAGGGTAGCAGCGAAAACGGTGATCTGGACCGCCGGCGTTGCCGCATCCCCGGCGGGCCGCTGGCTCGGCGCGGAGGTTGATCGCGCGGGCCGCGTCAAGGTAGAGCCGGATCTGACGCTCCCCGGCCATCGCAATGTGTTCGTAATTGGCGATACTGCGACGCTCATGCAGGATGGCAAGCCCCTGCCGGGGATGGCGCCTGTCGCCATGCAGGAGGGACGCTACGTCGCCGCTCGCATCGCGCGGCGTGTGGCCGGGCAGGAAGCCTGCAAGCCATTTCGCTATAAAAATAAAGGCAATCTCGCCACGGTAGGCCGCTCCTTCGGCATCGCGGACCTGGGCCGGCTGCGGCTGACGGGTTTCGTGGGCTGGATCTTCTGGATGGCCGTGCACATCTTCTTCCTGATAGGGTTTCGCAACCGCCTGATAGTCATGATCCAGTGGGTGTGGGCCTACCTGACGTACCAGCGTGGCGCGCGGCTGATCACCTTTGATCGTTCGTCGGAAGCAGCGAGGAAAGAGTTCGTCAAGGATATGGTCTGACGCTTTGGGGGCTTGAGACGATGGTGCAGATACGGTTCCCAAAGGGGAAAGTTGTGCAGGAGCGCTATGTTGTCGAGGACCTGCTCGGCAAAGGCGGCTTCGGAGCGGTCTATCGTGTGCGGGATCGGCGCGTCAAAGGCAATCTCTTCGCGCTCAAGGAGGTGATCGACCCGGATGCGCGCCAGCGCGCCAGCTTCGCCTTTGAGGCCGAGCTGCTCAAGCGGCTCGATCATCGTGCGCTGCCCCGCGTCTATCGCGTCTTTGAGGATCATAAAAACAACCGCGTCTACATGCTGATGGACTATATCGACGGTCCAAATCTGGAGAGACTGCGCTACCAGCAGCCGGAGCAGCGCTTTCCCCTGGCGCGCGTCATGAAGATCATGGCTCCGATCATCGAAGCCGTAAGCTACCTGCATGAGCAGCGTCCGCCTATTCTCCATCGCGACATCAAGCCGGCCAACATCATCGTCCCGACGGATGGCGACGATGCCGTGCTGGTGGATTTCGGCATCGCGAAGGAATATAACCAGGAGGGGACGACAACCGCGCTGCGCCACTGCTCCCCCGGCTATGGTGCTCCTGAACACTATGCCGGCGGGACCACCACGCGCACCGATATCTATAGCCTGGGTGCGACGTTCTATACGCTGCTGACCGGAGAGGTCCCCGTTGACGCCTTGCAGCGCATGACGCAGCTCAGCGCCAGGGGTGCCGATCCGCTTATGCCCGCTGACCTGCTGGCTCCCGATATCCCCGAACCTGTAGCCGATACGCTGCAACGGGCTATGGCTATCGATAGCCGTGATCGCTTCGCCTCCGTCGACGAGTTCTGGCAGGCGCTCAAAGCGTGTTCCGGCGAGGGGGAAACTGCCGGGTCAGATACAGAGCAGGTGATAGCGTCCGAGCAATCAGCGGAATGGGAGGAGCCAGCGCCGCCGGAACTGCCCTCCGCGCCGGTTCCCACCATCTCTTCCTATCGGGATACCTCTGGAGAGCCGGAGGCAAGACGCGGCGGAAGAGGCCGCATATTATCTTTCTCGCTCACCGCCATCGCGCTCCTTGCGCTGTTGAGCGGCGGAATATTTAGCGTGAGCGTCTGGCAAGGAGCGGGCACAGCTCATAGCCATAAACCGGCTGCTATTTCTCCCGCGTTCACACAGGTTACGCACAAAGTAGTCAGGCCCACGCCATCCCCTTCACCCACGGCGCTGGCGGTGATCTTTCCGAGCCTGGCCCAAAGCTACGGCGGCAGCATTCATAATGTCCCGGCCAATGTGAGTTCTTCGCTCTCTCTCAAGATTCAGCAGAAGGGAGCGTCGATTTCTGGCTACCTGGCCCTCGGACCCGGGCTGCTGGGCAGTGGCAATTTTAGCGGCACGGTCTTCACCGATAACAGGATACAGTTTCTGGTGCCGGCTTCCGGCAAGATCCTGCCGCTTTTCTTTCAGGGCTATATACGGCCCGACGGCTCGCTTTCCGGCAAGTATTGTAGTTATCAGTACGGACAGTGTGATTACACAGCCGGCGGCTATGGGACATGGAATGTGGTACCTCTCGCCGCGCGTGCGAATGACTCATCTCCAGCCCGATACCCTCCGAACGGCCGGGGAGCCTGGCATGCCGCGCTGCTGGAACAATAGCGTTTCTGGCCGATATCCGCTCCCTGCCAGTTGCCCCTTCTGGGCCTGAGCTTCGCCTTGAAACTTCACGCGCGCCAATTTCGTGTTAGCTGAGTATAGATGATGAAGCTATGAGGTGAAAGGTGTGCAAGGCATACGGACAACGCTGCCAATCGGCAGCGTGGTGCAGGGACGTTATCGTATCGAGGACCTGCTCGGCAAAGGCGGCTTCGGCGCCGTTTACCTGGTCAGAGATCAGCGCGTCAGAGGCAACCTGTTTGCGCTCAAAGAACTGATCGATTCGAGCAAGAAGGAGCGCGAACGATTCACATTTGAAGGTGAGGTGCTCAAGCGACTCGATCATCCTGCACTGCCTCGTGTCTATCGCGCGTTTGAAGATGATCGGAACATGCGCGCGTACATACTGATGGATTATATCGAGGGGCCAAACCTGGAGATATTGAGACTACAGCAGCCGGAGAAGCGCTTTACACTATCCCAGGCTCTCAAGATGATGGCCCCTATCGTCTCTGCCGTTGTGTATTTACATAGGCAGAATCCCCCTATCGTCCACCGCGATATCAAGCCGTCTAATATCATTGTGCCACCGGCAGGCGATGAAACTGTGCTGGTGGATTTCGGCATTGCTAAAGAATACGATAAAGATGCGACAACGACGGCTGTCCGGCGCTGTTCCCCCGGCTACGGAGCGCCCGAGCAGTATGCGGTGGGGACGAACCCGCATACCGATATTTATGGTCTTGCCGCAACGCTCTACGTGCTGCTCACCGGTGTGGTGCCAGCCGACGCCTTTCATCGTATGACGCAGATAGGCAGCAACGAGGTTGATCCCCTGGAGCCTGTAACGCGCTACGCGTCCGAGGTTCCTGAGGAGGTAGCGCAGGTCATTCAGCACGCGATGGCAATTAACAGCAATGATCGCTATGCCTCCGTTGAGGAATTCTGGAAGGCGCTAAAGGATAGCGCCGGAGAAGATACGATGCCCCGGCTTGCAGCCGTTCCTCAATCACGGCCTGCCGGAACAGATACACCTCGTGTCGCTACTGCTCCTACGGTGGTCGTTACCAGGGATAGAGACACCGCAAGAGGCCGGAGGCGGGCGGTTCTGCTGCTGTTATTGATCGCGCTCGTCGTGCTGCTCCTGCTGGGAGGATTGTTCTCTGGCCCCGGCTTGCTGGAGAATGGAAGTAACACCGGCCATCCGGGGACAGCCTCTACCCCACCGCGATCAGCCACCCATGTCGTCACAGCGCCGGGGACGCATACCACTGCTACACCCACGTCTCCCGCGACGGCCACGCCAACAGCACATGCTACCGCGACAGCGACGGCCACGCCATCGGCGACCTATCCCCGA
The DNA here is from genome assembly GCA_035294325.1 of Ktedonobacteraceae bacterium. Taxonomy (GTDB): domain Bacteria; phylum Chloroflexota; class Ktedonobacteria; order Ktedonobacterales; family Ktedonobacteraceae; genus DATGLE01. The sequence continues at coordinate 44,663 of DATGLE010000050.1, forward strand.
CTGGCGGCAACCTATCAGGGCAATATCACCGATCAGTATCCCCCATCTCCCGTCACTACTACCATGTCTCTTTCGCGCATCGAGCAGAATGGCGCGAATATCAGCGGCTATTTCACCGTTGGCTCTGAATTGCAAGGGAATGGGAACTTTCAGGGAAAGGTCTCCAGCGATAACAAGATCCAGTTCACTGTACAGAGCTATGGAGGACATCCACCCCTCTTCTTTCAAGGTAATATCCAGAAGGACGGCAGCATGTCGGGGACGTACTGTAGCTATGTGAATGGTCACTGTGACCAGACAGCCGGCGGCTATGGAACCTGGAGCGTTGGGCCTCCAAACTCTGGATCGAGCAGCAGTATAGGAATAATTCTCGCCCTCTCCTGGTATTGGTGCGGCTCAGCCGCACCAGGGATCTAATATGTTGTGTGGGAACATGCGCTCCGCGCATGTTCCCACACAACATATTAGATAAAGCGAGCGCCGCAGGCGCTGGTGCCAGAAAGCAGACATCTATGAAATTCCCTGTAACCCCGGTCATGTCAGCGGCGTGTACGTAGTCGAAGGACTGAGATAGCGATGAGGGGATCCATCACTGTGTGGATCCTGCCTGTTTTAGAAAGGAACCTGCGCGATGACAACTAAAAGCCATACCGGAATGAAGCAGGGGAGGCTCGAAGCCCAGCCAAAGCTTCAGCAGAGGTCGTATGAGATCCAGCCTTTCGGTCAGCAGCACACTGTGCCGATAGGGCTGCCCGAAGATGCGATCAAGAAGAATGTCGAGATGCTCAACAGGCTGCTCGCCGATTCGATCACGCTCTATCTGCTCTATAAGAAGCATCACTGGCAGGTAGCAGGTCCAACTTTCTACCAGTTGCACCTGCTGCTCGATCAGCATGCCGAGGAGGTGTTGACCACCGTGGACCTCCTCGCGGAGCGCATTCAGGCGCTGGGCGGCGTCTCGGTAGCGATGCCGCAGGATGTGTCTGAAATGACGCAGATAGAGCGCCCACCGCGCGGCGAGGAGAATGTCCCATCCATGCTGGCTCGCACTGTGAATGCGCACTCGGCCATCATCAAACTGCTGCGTGAAGCCATCGAGGTCACGGAAGAGAATAAGGACTGGGGCACCAATGATTTGCTGATGTCTGACGTTCTGCGCATGCATGAGAAGCAAGTCTGGCTCATTTCGCAGCATCTTGTCGATACGCCGCTCGTCGAAAGCGATAGATCGAACGGGGCTTAGCGCCCCTCCTGATCTATTATCATGCAAGCAGAAGATCAGTCGGCCGCGTCGATTGATCTTCTGCTTGCATAGAAATATCATTCTGAAAAAGCCTCCCATCTGGCCTCGCCATTTGCCAGCATGCTGCACACAGCCGTGACGACAAGGCACGCGAAGGCCAGGCCGCCGACAGCTTCCCACCATGCCTGATTGCTCATCAGGTTCGCCACCCATGAATTGAACAGCGCGTCGAAGATTGTCACCATGCAGGCGATGAAGCCGACGGCGGCGCTGCTCCAGATAATCCACATGGGGAAGAGGCGCCGCCGGCAAAATTCCTTTGGGGAGCGCAGGTAGAGAAAAACGATATCGACGAAGAAGAACGCGGTTGCCAGCGCCCAGATCATAGTCAGAGCCGCCAGGTTGACGGAGAAGAAGATGGCGGCGAGGTTCATGGGCGTACCGAACCAGGCGATGGTGGGCGCCAGGATGAAGATTATCAGGATCAGCAGCGCGGAGGCCAGTGTCTGGGCGATGACGGCGTTGCGGGGAGCGCGCGCGCGATTGAGCCGCGCCAGGCCCACGGGGATGCGCTGATCGATGCTCGCCGTCATAAGCAGGCGCGCGCTGATGTGGACATAGAAGAGCGCCGCCAGCAGAAGCTCGGTCATAATGCAGATCACGACGATATTGCTCACGAACTTGCCGAGCACTCCCGAAACCATCGTGATAACGTCGAAAGGCGCAATTGCGGCGCCCGCGATAGCCGCCTCGCCATGCACAATCAACATTGCCAGCGCGGTCACGAAATAGCAGGCAAAAACCAGCGGCAGTCCCCAGCGTAGATGACGTATCACCGCCTGTTCTCTTCTCAACTCTCCTGCCAGATTTAAGGGGCCGGAGGCGCCAATGTAGTTGAGCGTGATCAGGCCGAACACTGGAAACGTTCCGGCGCCGGGCAGCCAGCTTGAGATGTGATGAAATGAGATCATCGCGGCGTGCCCGCTCGCCAGCCAGACAACGGAGGCAAGCGCGACCAGCAGCACGGCCAGCATAATCAGAATGAAACCGGCATTGAAGAGGTTATGGATCCTGCGGGAGCGCTGCGTCGCCAGTAGCCCGACGAAGGCCAGCATCGCCAGCATCACGACTCCCTGCTGCCACGGTTTCGTCAACCAGGCCGCGTTCAAGCCCTGCATCATGGTGATCTCTCCATTGAGCGCCGTCACTACCGCCATGACGCCGCTCAGCCAGAAGCAGAAGCCGACAAAGAAGCTCCAGAAAGGTCCCAGTGCGCGGTGCGTCCAGTTGTAGAGAGAGCCTTCATGGGGAAGGAGCGCGCCGAGCTGCGCGGTAATGAGGGTGCAGGGAATGAAGAAAACGAGACAGCCGACGACCAGGTAAACCAGGCCAATGCCGCCGGATGCGGCAGTGATTACTGCGCTGGGCATCAAGAAAAGTGCGATCACGAATGCAGCAGTCATGTCGAATGTGCTCAGAATGCGCGGCATGGCCCTGGGAACATACGTCTCCGATAACAGCGTGTGTGATGCGTGAGGAATATATGTAGAGGTGCGGATCTTTATCGCCATATGGCCCCCTTTCCAATCTCCCTGTCCTGCAACGGTTGATGCAGCGTCATGGTGCATACTCTGCGTCTTCATCCTTGTCGGCCGGCTGCTCATGGGGCTTCGCCAGCCCGGAATTTAGTTTGTTGCTATGGAGTAATGCGCTTCGCGCATTACTCCATAGCAACAAACTAAATAAGACGAGCGCCACAGGCGCTTGCAGGCGATGTAACATATAGGTAAATGCGTATCTTATATAAGAGAATAGTGCTGGCGCAATTATAAGGCACTTTCTTATGTATGTCGATAAGCAAAAAAGAGAAGCATTGAAAAATACACGTAAACAGGTATATGCGGGTAAGAAAGCATGCATTAAGCTGTCCATTCTGACCCATTTTGAGTAAGCAGGAAGAGTCATACCAGATAGTACTAAGCACATAGGTTTTGCTAAACGGATGATGTATTTTATAAGCAGGGCTATTATAAATTAGAGATGTAATCAGCGTTCCTTCAAAATATCCATGGCGGTTCACGGTGGGGGGACCGTTCGTGGCTAATTTACAGTTCAGGACGATGAAATATCAACGGTGTTCTGTCTGTGAACTGAACCAGCGGGTTTCGTAGTTTCTGCTTTTGAAAGAGGCTGCTCATTACTGGCCGGGGTAAGTTATATGCAATCGTCACGAGAAACTATGACGGACAACCTCGCAGATATTATCCAGCTTATACATCTTGGATCCAGAGATGGCACGCTCACCGTTGAACGTAGTACTGGAGGGATAGTCGAGGAAGGATATATAGTGTTCGTTAACGGCACGGTTGTTGATGCGAGGGCAGGCCAGTACAGCGGGCTGGCTGCATTCAACTATCTCAATACATGGGGCACATGCCGCTTTTCCTTCTTGAGTGGTACGACCACCACGCAGCCGCTGACGGGGGCATCTGTGTCAGGGCCGGTCAATGGGGCCAATGGCGCATCCACTGCTCATCCATCTTCCGCGCGCATCATGACGCCGCTGCCTGGCAGCGCGGCCAGGACCTACAATGGCGGACCGGCGTCCCCGTACAACTTTCCCGTGCGTTTACTATCAGATGGGGAGGCGTTGCAGTATCTAGAATCCGCTCAGATCCCGCGCCTGCACCGGCGCCTGCTCTTGCTGGTGAATGGTCAGCGCAGCACCAACGAGCTTGCCCGCTTAGTGGGACGAAGCCTCGTGGAAGTACAGACCTTGCTCAATGATTTAGAGCGTGCCGGTCTTATTCGACAGTAGGTGCTATGTTTCCCGGAGGGAGCTATCCATGTCCACACGAGTATCTATATCATCTCCCCGAAAAGGGCTATCTCTTACTATCCGTGTCTCAGCGCTACTTATTGCGGCGGTGGTCCTGCCATTGCTGATTACGGTTGTGGGCAGCGAGGCGATTCTGCGCCCGACGCTCATAGCGCAGGCGGCTACCGAAATGGGTAACGACGCCCAGTCGCACGAGCAGGCTATAGATGCCCTGTTTATCGCTCGCCTGGAAGATTTAGGCTATCTCGGGCAGTTCTTCGCGATCCAGCGTTTCCTCGCCGGAGATCTGCTCTACAGGCAGCAGGCGATCAATGAACTGGCGCTGGGATACCACCTGGACGCGAACTATAGCGCCTGGACCTTATTTGACACAAACGGTAGGCCGCTCCTTTCCTATCCCGCCTTGCCCTCACCGCGCGGCAAATACATGATCGCGCCGGAAATCATGGAGCAGTTGCGCAGTACGCACAAGACGCTGATCTCGGATGTCTATTTTGACGATAACACCCATTCTGCCTTTGTCGATATGTATACTGCGATTACCTCCCCGCAAGGCGCTCTGCTGGGCATTGGACGCTCGACGCTCACTCTCAATGAGATATGGACGGCGGTAAATAATGAGACCAACGCCGCGCCCGGCAGCTTTGCAATGATTATTGATGGACATGGCGTGCGTATCGCCTACACCAATACCGATTCTACCTTGACCACGCTGCCACCGGCGCTTTTCAAGGCTATCGCACCACTGCCGACAGCGTTTCAGCAGCGCATTAAAGATGAGGATCTCTATGGCAGCAGCCGCACAGGTGTCTCCGTTCTGCCCGATCCATCGCTGGTAGCGCAGCAGCAGGGCAAGCAGGACGAGGGAACCTTCCAGTTCACCCCTGCCCTGCAAAAGCAGGATTACCAGGCTTACCAGGTACGCTGCCAGGTTGTGCCCTGGACGTATATCGTGCTCAGGCCGATCAACACGATTACCGGAGCTGCCAATCAGCAGGATGTCTACCTTGTTGTGCTCGCGGCTATCATTACAGTGCTGGCGGCCTTCGTCGGCCTCTTTGTGGGACGAGGCATTACCCGTCCCATCCTGCGTTCGGTCTCGTCGCTGATTAAAAGCAGTGAGATGCTGAAAACGCTGGCGGCGCGTGAGCAGGCAACCGCTACGGAGCAGAAGTGGATCGTCGAGTCCGCACAGGCGGGGCTGAAATCGGTGCAATATTACGCCGGGGCGGGCAATATCGCCGCGCGCAAGCTGAATGAAACGGGGCAGGATCTGGTAAGCCATTGGGAGAGGCTGGATGCTTTCAACAAGCAGCGGTACCTGAATGATATCCTGACGGCGGCGAGTTACCTTGAGAAAGCTACTACCCATCAGGAGCGCAGCAGCAAAAACCTCTCTACGGCGATACGCGTTACCAACCAGGTGACGGACCAGCTGCTTTCAGGCGCTACCTCTGCATCCGAGGCTGCCGCGCAACTGGAAGAGGTTATCAGACAACTGCGGGGCGTGGTTGGTGAATAGCTACAGGCAAGGAGCATTTGAAAAAGGAGCTTTGAAATATGAAGCGATCCGCTCGACAAAGCTGCATGAGCGCCCTGCTCGTTGGCGCTCTCGCCCTCTTCAGCGTATTGCTGGCTGCCTGTGATAGCGGCAATACAAATAGCGTGGGCAGCTTTAATGGCGCCGGGGGAAAAGGTTGCACCAGGGTTGGTATACTGTTGCCCGAAACCATTTCGTCGGTGCGCTGGGAGACGAAGGATCATCCCCTGCTCGTCCAGGCGATCACAGCGGCTATCCCCAATGTACATATTGACTATAACAATGCGCTGGGCAACTCTCAGACACAGATCAGCCAGGCGCAGGCGGACCTTGCCAACAGGGATTGTATTTTAGTGGTTGGTCCCCACGATAGCGTTGCCGCCGCGCCCATTGTGGCGATGGCTAGAGCGGACAATGTACCCGTCATCGCCTATGACCGCCTCATTCAGACGAAAGAACTCAACTACTATGTTTCCTTTGATGGGGTGAAGGTCGGTCAATTGCAGGGCCGCTACATCGCTCAGCACTATGCTGCATATCAAAAGGGTGCCAGCGTGCAGATTGTGATGATTAACGGCTCGCAAACCGATACCAATGCGCTGCTCTTCAGCCAGGGCGCTCATTCGGTACTTGATCCCCTTTTTGCCAGTGGCGTCCTCAAAAATGTGTATGAGACGTTCACCCCCAATTATGATAGCAATGTGGCGCAGGCTGAGATGGAAGCGGCTCTGACTGACCAGCAGAACAATATCCAGATCGCTTACGTAGCTAACGATGGGATGGCCGGCGGCATCATCACTGCCCTGCGGGCTGCCAACCTCGCCGGAAAAGTGCTGGTGACGGGCCAGGATGCAACGGCGGATGGCGTACACGATATTCTCGCCGGCACGCAGAGCATGACCGTCTATAAGCCGATTGAGAAGGAGGCGCAGTCGGTGGGGGCGCTGGTCAAGGCGCTCTATAACGGTTCTGATGTCGGGGCATTGACACACGGTGCGACCACCCCGACCTTTGACGGCGGCAGTATTCCTTCGATCCTCGATACGCCCATTGCGGTTGATCGCGCCAATATCGCGGCAACGGTGATCGCCGATCACTATCTTACAAAACAAGATATCTGTAACGGCATTCCTCCCGGCACCGCCGGCGTCTGTTAAGGATCCTATCCGATGCTCTCATCCCTCCTCTGACAGCTCAGCGCCTGCGGCGCTTCGCACAGGAGGACCAGCGGATCGCAGGCACCCGCTGGTCCTCCTGTGAGCCACCACAGGCGGCGACCGGTGCAAAAAGGTGACGCGCAGCCCTGTCCTGTTTGCCTCTGGTCTGGACGGCATCTTTGTGATATACTCTCTTGCACTGCAAAGAGGATTCTTTTTCCACCACGATCAGGACAGGCTGGGGTTCTATTATGTTTTTCGACCGTGCAAAAATTTATGTCAAGGCGGGCGATGGGGGCGATGGCTCCATGCATTTTCGCCGTGAAAAGTATGTGCCCTTCGGCGGGCCGGATGGCGGCGATGGCGGCCGGGGTGGCAGCGTCTACTTTGAGGCTACGACCAGTTTGAATACGTTGATTGATTATCGCTATCGCCAGCGCATCAAGGCTGGAGCGGGTGAGCCGGGCAGGCGCCAGAAGATGCACGGAGCCAGAGGGGAAGATGTTGTGCAGAAGGTGCCGTGCGGTACGATCATTCGTGATGCCGAGACGCATGAGATCATCGCGGATCTGGTAGAGCCGGGGCAGCGCGTGATGGTCGCGCGCGGCGGGCGCGGCGGCCTGGGCAATGTGCATTTCGCGACTGCGACGCACCAGGCTCCCAGAGAGGCACAGAAGGGCGAACCAGGCGAAGAGCGCTGGATCACGCTCGAATTGCGCCTGGTTGCCGATGTAGGACTGGTAGGCTATCCGAATGCCGGCAAATCGACCCTGCTCTCCGTTGTGACTGCTGCTCGTCCCAAAGTTGCCGACTATCCTTTCACCACGCTGGTCCCTAATCTCGGCGTCGTAGAGGTCGGCCAGCCGAGGCAGGGCGATGGTTTCAGTTTTGTGCTGGCCGATATCCCCGGCCTGATCGAAGGCGCGGCCCGGGGCGCCGGGCTGGGACACGAGTTTTTGCGCCACATCCAGCGCACGCGGCTGCTGATCCATATGCTCGACGGCGCGGCCCCTGAGCGCGATCCCTGGCAGGATTTCCTGGCGATCAACCGCGAACTGCACGAGTATGACGAGCGCCTTGCCAGCCGCCCCCAGATCGTCGTGTTGAATAAAATGGATCTGCCGGAGGCGCAGGAGCGCTGGCCCGCGCTCAAAGCGCGGGCCGAGGCAGAGGGCTATCCCGTCTTCGCGATCTCCGCTGCTGCCGGCCAGGGCACGGACCGGTTGATGCAGTTTGCCGCGCAGCGCCTGCAAGAGATCCAGCAGGAAGAGGCGGAGCAGGCCGCCGCCGCTGCGGTGGATGAAACGCAGGGACCTGTGCTGCGCCCGCAGCCGGAGGATGCCTTTACCGTCTCGAAAGAGGATGATACCTATGTCGTGCGCGGGAAGCGTGTGGAACGCGTCGTGAGCATGACCAATCAAGAGAGCGAGGAGGGCCTGGACCGTCTCCAGGTGACGCTTGAGAAGATGGGAGTCTTCAAAGCTCTGGAGGAGGCCGGCGTCAAGCCAGGCGACCTTGTGCGCTTCGGCAAAGTGGAAATGTACTGGGGTGAATAAGTGGAACGCAGAGGGCGGCCGCCCTCTGCGTTCCACTTATTCACCCCAGTACATTTTTTCCAAAGGTCCGAAATTTCTATAAAAACTGTGAACGGCAACTCAAGATTTATGTTATAATAACGGTGAGGTGTCGCTTGTTGTGCTGCCAACCTGTGGCATGGCGCTATGCCAGAAGCACCAGAAACAATAGAAGGCGAGAGAAGCTGCGCACATGGGAGAAACACTGAACCTGCTATTTCGCAGTCGCGATGACGGTACATTTGAGTTGCAGGTAAAGGAGAGCTGGTCGGGGCATACGGTACGTGGCAGTTTTGTTCCTCCCTATACGAACAAACAACTCAATATCCTGCAAAAAAAGCTGAACAATCTTGATAGTGGTTATCAGGAACTCCGCGAAATCGGCCATCGCCTCTTTTTAGCGCTCTGCGGCTCGGAGACGCCCGGCGCCAGCCGCCGCGAAGCCTCCGAGCAGTCCGTGCAGGCGGTGCTGCGCAGTGTCATTCAGCGCACGCTCAAGCGACGCGGTACGGTAGCCCTGACGCTCTGTTTCGGTCCTGGCTGCGATGAGTTCGTGCGCTATCCCTGGGAACTATTGCATAACGGCGATCATTTCCTCCTCGTTTCCGGTATCTTTACCCTTACCAGGGCCTTGCTGCGGCCTGACATGCCGACGGGCTGCGAGCTGCCTGTGTCGCCCCCGCTGCGCGTCCTTTACATTGGCGCTTCGCCCGTGGATTGTGCGCCTCTGGAGACCGAGCAGAGCTTTGCACAGTTGGAGCGGGCGCTCTCTCCCCTGATCGATAGCGGCCAGGTCTTTCTGGACAGGCTGGAGCCGCCTACCTTCGATCAACTGGTGCGCTATCTCAGTTCGTATGGTGGGGCCGGTGTGTTCGATGACAGCGACACCTCTATCCCCTGCTATGTCGTACATTTTGATGGGCATGGCGCTTATGGCCGCCTCTGTCCGGCGGAGGGCTGCGAGGCCCTTAACGAAGCGGAGGCGCGCAAGTGCGTCGCCTGTGGCAGATCGCTCAGCCGTGTCAGGCCACAGACCTACCTCTGCTTCTGCAACGACGAAGGCTATAATCGCTTCATTGATACGCAGTCGTTATGCGACCTCTTCCTGAGCAGCGACGTGCGGCTGGCAGTTTTCGCCGCCTGCGAAACGGCGACCATCGCCGGAGGGTACGCGCGCCAGCAGCGGCGGCGCAACGCCGTTGATGCTACGCTGGCGACGGCGCTGGTAATGGCGCAGGTGCCGGCGGTGGTGGCGATGCCCTTCTCGTTGCAGGACGATCTCAGCCCGACGTTCATGTATCACTTCTATGAGGCGCTGGCCGATGGCCGCACGCTGGAGGAGGGCCTGTCGCGCGCTCGCCAGGCGCTGCTGCCGATGCAGCAGCGGGGCTGGTTTGTGCCCGTACTCTACCGGCACGTTGTTGAGGGCCAGGAGGGGCCGGTTCCGCTGCTGGTCAGCCATGACGCCCCGGAGGAGCACGATCATCCCCTGGCGCACCTGGGCGCGCCGGCAACCTATGTTGGGCGCGAGCAAGAACTGCGCGACCTCGAAGAGTTATTGACCGCTGCCGCCACTGGAGAGCAGCCGGAGGAGATCACTGGCCGCCTGAAATTGCGCCCCGGGACGCACCATATCGCCCTGACGGGACCGACGGGCATCGGCAAGAGCGCGCTGGCTTTCGAAACGGCGCGCCGCAATCAGGAGAAGTTCCCTGGCGGCGTCATCGGAGTCTCGCTGCGCGATGGCAAGTCCTTTGGCGAAGCCCTGATCGAGATTATGCACTATCTCCGCATGCCGGCGAAGGCGGCTCCGGCGGCGGATCGCGGCCAGCGCGCGCGCCTCGTCCTGGGTGTCTTTCGTTCGCTGGCGAACCGTGAACTGCCCTCGCTCCTGCTGCTCGACAGCTTCGAGGAGGTGAAAGAGCGGGCGGAACTGGAGACGTGGCTGCATTTTCTCTGCTCACTTCCGCAGGAGGTCGTGGTTCTGATCACCTCGCGCTCGAACCCGGAGACGATGATGGTGCTGGAAGGGCTGCACTGCCGCTGGTATGAGTATCGCGTGGGCAAGATGATGGACGCCGACCTGCTGAGCCTCTTCACAGAACTGGCCTCGGCCAATGGCCTCGATCAGCGTATTCATCTCGATGAACCCAGACAGCAGGCGATCCTGCGCGAGATATGCACCTTGCTCGACGGCTATCCCCTGGGGGCGGAACTCATCTTTGGCACGGCCCGCTCTATCGATGGCAAGGTCTACACGCCGGAGGCCGCGACGCGCTCGTTGGAAGAGGTGCGCGACGAACTGCGCAGTACGCCGCTGGCCGGTATCCTCGCGGCACTGGAGGTCTCCTATCGCCGTTTGACACCGCCCGCGCGCCTGCTTCTCTCCTACCTGGCAGCCTTCAAGCTGCCGTTCAGCCGCGAGCAGATCGCCATGCTGGTTGCACCCGATATGCTGGCAACGGCAGAGGAGTCCGTGCGCCTGGTGCGAGCCGATGATATACGCGAAGGCGAGCCGCGCGGGCAGGGCGAGGCGCCGCAAGAAGAAGTGGTCTCACCGGCGGTGCTGGCCGAGAACTGGCGTGCGGCGCGCGACGAACTGGTGCAGGCATCGTTCATTCAGTTCGATGGACGCGTCTATACGATCCATCCCCAGGTACGTCACTTTGCCATCTCGCATCTGCCCATCGAGGAACGACGGCGCGTGCATCGCGTTGTGGCTAACTACTATAGTTCCTTACCGCAGCCCAGCCCCGATGAATGGTTTGTGGCCTTCGATCACCTGGAGAGCGCCGGGGAGCCGCAGGATATCCAGGAGGCTGTGCGGGTAGCGGTGCGAGCGTCGTGGGCGCTGGGTGGGCGCGGCCATGCGCAGGAGCTGCTGGCGATGCTGCGGCGCGCGGGTGTGCATGCCTCGCGGCTCGGCGACAAGACCGGCGAGGGCCAGATCCAGTGCTGCCTGGGGGCCATCCTGCGTCAACTGGGCCAGTATCCCGAAGCGGAAGCGTGTCTCAGGAGCAGTCTGGAGTTTCACCGGCAGCAGCACGAAAGCGAAGAGGCGGGCTGGGCGCTCTACGAACTGGCGATGCTCTTCCGCGAAGAGGGGAATTTCCAGCAGGCAGGAACTTACGCGCAGGAGGCGCTGGCGCTCTTCCGTGAAGTGGGCGACGTGAAGGGCGAGGCGTGGATGCAGATGGTGATGGGCGAGGTGAGCCGGGGCTATGCCTCCTACTATGATGCGCTGGGTCACTTCGAGCTTGCGCTGACCAGTTTTCGTAACCTGCATAACAATGAGGGCTGCGCCTGGACGCTGCGTGATCGCGGAACGGTGTACGAGGCGCTGGGGCAGTACAGTAAAGCCTTGAGCGACTACGAGGAGGCGCTGCGTCTCTTCAATGAAGCGGGCCTGCGCGTGGGGCAGGCGTGGGTGCTGGCCGATAAAGCCGATGTGTATACGGGCCAGGGCAAGCTCGATGCCGCCGCGAAGCTCTGTAGCGAGGCCGTATCGATCTTCCACGAGCAGGGAATCCGGCGCGGCGAGGCATGGGCGCTGCGCGCTCTGGGTGATGTGGCGCGCGAACGGCATGATCTTGCCCGCGCGCGTCAAAACTATGAGGATGCTCTGGCTATGTTTAGCGCTCTGGGAGACCGCGTGGACCAGGCGCGAGTCCTCAACGCTCTGGGGGCTGTCGCCTTTGCGGAAGAAGAATACCTCACGGCCAAAGAACTGTATGAGCAGGCCCAGACCATCGCGCGCGAACAGGGAGCGGCGCAACTCGATGGCCGGGCCTCGCGCGGCCTGGGCGACGTGGCGCGCGTCTTGCAGCGCCTGGCCGAGGCCGAGCGCTACTACCGCGATGCCGCAGCGATTGCGACTCAACTGGATACGCCCGCCGAACTATGCGCGGTCCTGCGCCGGCAGGGACTGCTCTACCAGGTGCAGAAAAAATATGCCGAAGCGCTCGATTGCTGGGTGCAGGCGCTTGCCCTTGACCAGCGCCTGGGACATCCGGCCCGCGTCAATCTCCAGGAGAAGGTGGCCGCGCTTGTCGCTGAACAGCACCTCGAAGATGTCTATGCGCAGTTCTGTGAGCGGCACGGCGTGGCCTGAACCGCTATCCCCCATTTTTGCCTCGTTCTGGACACAACGCATACCTCTGT
>DATGLE010000051.1:0-6977 GCA_035294325.1 Ktedonobacteraceae bacterium
TTCAACTCTCCGGGCGAGAACGATCAAGCCGGATCTGCGGTGCCCCTGCGCCTTCGGACACAACGAAGCGGTAGCCGACGCCCGGCTCGGTGAGGAGATAGCGCGGGTGCGCTGGATCAGGCTCTAGCTTCTGGCGCAGGCGGTTGATATAGACACGCAGATATTCGGCTTCGCCACCGTATTCTGGCCCCCAGATCCGCTGGAGCAGCATCCGATGCGTAAGCACCTTCCCGGCGTGCGCGACCAGTTGCTCCAGCACGGCGAACTCCGTAGGCGAGAGGCGCACCTCCTCCCCGCGCAGGCGCACAATGTGTCCTGGCAGATCGATCTCCAGGTCGCCGAAGCGTTTGCTATCTCCTGCGGGCAGCGGCGCCGTCTCCCACTGGCTCCGGCGCAGCACCGCGCGGACACGGGCCAGCAGTTCTTCTACCCCGAAAGGCTTGGTCAGGTAATCGTCCGCACCCAGGTCAAGGGCAGCAACCTTGTCGCTTTCCGCATAGAGCGCGGTCAACACGATGATAGGCACGGTAGAATGCTCGCGCACGCGCTGGCAGACCTCCAGGCCGTCCATACGCGGCATCATGAGGTCCAGAATCAGCAGGTGGGGATGCTCCCGTTCATAGAGGGCCATCGCCTCCAGACCATTACTCGCCTCGAAGACCTCGAAACCGCGTATGCGCAGGTTCCGGCTTACGAAGTCGCGCAGCGCCGCCTCGTCTTCGGCCAGCAGAATACGCTTTGCCTTCATCGTCATGTTCCCTCTCCTCCTGTTTCAACGTTCATGACCGGCGATAACAACAGATGAGGCGAGCGGCAGCGAGAACGAGATCGTGGTGCCCTGCGCGCTGCTCTGTGCCTGGATCTGGCCGCCGTGAGCCTCGACGAACGCCTTGCAGATGGTCAGACCGAGGCCGGTGCCACTGGAATGCTGCTGGCGGCCCCGAGGCGCACGGTAGAAGCGCTCGAAGACGTGCGGCAGTTCGTCGGGAGCGATGCCGGGTCCGTTGTCCGCCACAGCTATCGTTATCATATCGTCGCGGCTTTCAGCAGTGATACAGACTTCACTGGCGCCGTAGAGCAGCGCGTTGGCGACCAGGTTGTGGATCACGACCTCGATGCGCCCTCTGTCTATGTTCACCAGGGGCAGGTCGGCGGATATACGCATGTCTATCGTAGCATCGCTGGAACTCAGGCGCTCGATGGTCCCGGCGATGATATCCTGTACGCTGACCGGTGCGCAATTGAGTTGCAAGAGACCGGCTTCCTGGCGTGAGAGGTCGAGCAGATTGTTGACGAGCTGCGTCAACCGGTCTGCTTCGCTGCTGATGATTTGCAGAAAATGGCGCTGGTCCTCCGGAGGCCAGCGCACGTCTTGCTGCAACAACGTTGAGGCGTAACCCTTGATCGCGGCGAGAGGCGTGCGCACTTCGTGACCTACCGCCGCCAGCAGTGTCGTCTTGAAGGCATCGAGTTCGCGCTCGCGCGTGACATCGCGCAGCAGCAGGCCGCGCCCGATGGGCTGCCCCGCTTCGTCGTTCACGTCGAAGAGCCGCAGGTGAATGGCGCGAGGGCTGCCCTCACGCCTGCACTCGATAATGAACTCCGAGGACTCGGCCTGCATCATAGCTCGCTCACACGTCTCTGAATCCGCACCCGCCGCGCGCAGCGCATCATAGAATACGCCGATGGACCGTCCCTCCAGCGCCTCGAAAGGCAGGCCCACCATGATGCATGCTCCCTGGTTGGCATAGAGCACCCCGCCATCGGTGCTCGTCAGCACCAGCCCATCGCGCATGCTCCCCATGATTGCCTCCAGCTTCTGCTTCTCCTCCATCGCGCGCCGGTACAGGCGCTCGTTCTCCCGGGCGACCTCACGCAGCCGTTCGTCGCTGCGCTCATAGAGCACAGCATGTTCCCAGGCGAGGGTGGCGTAGTTGGCGAAGGTCAGCAGCAAGTCGATCTCATGCTGGTTGAACAACTGCGGCTCGCAGCGATGCACCAGCAGAACGACGCTGCCCACATGATGGCTGATAATGGGAAGCGCCAGCACCGCCTGGAAGCCATCATCGTAGGCGAACGAGTGCTGGCTGCCATCGAGTAACTTCTGCACCGGCTTACCGGTGTTCAAGGCCAGCACTGCGGCTGAGTTCATACGCTCAGGAGACAGAGTGAGTGCATGATTATAGCGTTCGCTGTGACCGGAGCTGTCCAGCACGCGCAGCACTCCCTGCTCATCGGGCAGCAGGACCGCAACAGCCTGCACATCCACCAACTGCTGCACCTCGCGCATGATCTCTCTGACAACCGCATGCGGATCCAGCGAACGGACCACAGCATTCGATGTTTCCAGCAGCGTATGCAGTTCGCCGAGCTTTCTCAGCCCGTCGCGCTCCAGGCGAATCAGTGACCGCGCCAGGTCGCCGACCTCATCATCATATGCGGCGAGCGCGAGTGTCGCTCCTGGGATGGATTGCTCGGAGGCCGGCAGCTCCTGGTGCTGGACGGCAAGCGTATGCAAGGGACGAATAACGCGCAGCAGCAGCATAAGCCAGAAAAGCAGGCCGCCAATGGCGAAGAGCAGGGCGACAATCAGCAGCCAGAGGTGAAACTGTGACACCGCAGCCAGCGCCTCGCTGACAGGTCTCTGCACAACCACGGCCCAGCCGCTATTCTGAACGGGAACGGCGCTGAAAAGCCACTTCTGCCCATCCGGCCCCGGACCTACGCGTGAGGCGATATGGCCGTGGAGCGCCTGGTCCGCGCCCGGCAACTGGTCCAGAACTGTCTGCAAGAACCGGTGAGGATCGGATGTGGCGACGAGTACGCCGCTGCCATCGATCACGCTAATCATGAGATGCCTGCCCTGGAGTCGCTGCGCCTGGACAACATTGCTCAGGGGAACACTCAGTTCGGCGAGCGAGAAATCAGCCGCGATGATCCCGGCCACCTTCCCATGCCAGCGCATGGCTTCGGCGATGATGACGCCCGGGTTAACCGGTTCCACGGCTGTCATGCCTACAATGCCCACCTCGAACACTGGACTACTGGTCTTCAAAGCTCTCTGAACTACCATTGGGGGCGAGAATTCCGCTCCCGGCGCGACCTCGCTCTGCGGCCAGGAAGCGAGCACAGCGCCGAAGGGATCGAGCCAGTAGACGTGATCCACATCGCTGCGCGCGTTCTTCCATGCCTGGAACGAGAGTGCCAGGTCTTCGGGCGTGTCGGCTTGCAGCGCAAGTGTGCCCAGAGCGTGCAATGCCTGCTCGGCGCCCTGCAATTGCAGGCTGGTCTCGCGCGCGACCTCCTGCGCCAGCGCCTGGTCCGATGCCTGGACATCGCTGCGCAGTCGCTGCTCGACAAGTGCGTTGACGCCCACGCCTCCCAGCAGCACGACGGCGACAAAGAGCAGGTAGACGCTGAGCAACTGAAGCAGGAGAGATCGACGCATCAAATGCAGCATAGCAGTACACCTCTCTCACGTTCCCACGGACTGTCATCGCTCGTACATTATATCATCCTGCATATTGAAACATTTTCACAATGTAGAGTGTGCCTGCCTGTCAGCATCATTGCTGGCTCGCGCCTCCGGCGTTCGCCTTATGTATATTGTTTTGCGAAACATGCGCACAGCGCATGTTTCGCAAAACAATATACACTCCTTGCGCGGCGGAGCCGCGCGGAGATGCGCGATGGAAAAAACAGCTCACCATCGTGCATCTCCATATATGCATCAATCCCAAAGGGATATCAGCTCGCTTTGCTCACGAACTCGTTGGTATAGGTCGCACTGAGATCGATCTGTTTGCCCTGCACGGTCTGGTTGGTCTGCTGCTCCGTCTGGAGCACAAACTCGGGACCGCCTGCGGGCATCATGCCATCCGGGCTGAAGATGCCGAGTTGATTTTGCAGCGCCGTCACATAGAGATCCTTATTGCCGGCGTAGTAGTCGGCGGGCATCTTGTCGGCGATCTGCGCTGCCGAGTGGGTGTGAATCCACTTCATGGTCTTGACGTAGGCGTTCACCAGCTTCTGCACCACGTCTTTGTGCGCGTTCACGTAGTCGTTGCGCATAAAGACGCAGATGAAGGGATACGGGCCGCCGAGGGCTGCCTGCGTTGTCTGCGGCGTGCGCAGATCTACCAGAACTTTTCCGACACCGCTCGATACAACACGCGAGATGGTTGGCTCAGAGGTCATGCCCGCATCGATCTTGCCCTGCTGCAATGCCGCGATGAAGGTATCACCGGCGCCTACCGGCACAAAATGTACCTGGTCTGCGGGGACGCCGACTTTGTGCAGGAGCAAGGTAGTCAGCGTTTGCGTTCCCGAGCCGAGTTCGGTGACGCCCAGGTTCTTGCCTTTGAGGTCGCTGACCGAGTGGATCTGGCCCGCTACTTTGGAGGATACGATCTCGGCCTCCCCAGGCGCGATATCCAGTTGGACCACGCACTCCATTTGCTTGCCGGCCGCTTGCAGCTCGATGGTATGGTTGTAGGAGCCTGAGCCGGCATCCACCTGGCCGGCGAGCACTTCATCCTCGGAAGACTGGCCGGAGGCTTCGTCGATCAACGTCACGTCGAGGCCCTCTTGAGAAAAATACCCGAGCCGCTGCGTAAGCATGTTGGGCAAATAGAGCTGCTTGCTGAGTCCACCAACCATGATCTTGAGCTGAATTTTTCCGTTGCTCGTCGTAGGACCGCTGCTGGTCCCACCGGCGCCACATGCGCTGAGCATGAGGAGCAGGATAATGCCAGTGACCAGGCAAAACTGCCGCTTCGCGTTCATAATACCGCTTCCTTTCGTAATCTCTTCCGGTCATATGCATGACCGGCAACAGTACCAATCACAGACTCGCTCACCGCTGCGCGGTTCGTCAGAATGTTGAGTCTGCGGGCTGAGCGTCTGCGGCGCTCAGCCCGCAGACTCAACAACTCGGGGTGCGCCGCTGGCGCACTCAAACACACATGGATTAGATAGTTATGTCGTTGACGGTGTTGGGGCGCCAGCGCAGCAGGCGGCGCTCCAGTGCGGAAACCAGGGCCTCCGAGAGCAGAGCGACCACCGCCAGGATCGCCATTGCTGCGAAGACGCCATTGGCGTTGAAGGTAGCTCCCGCGTTCTGGATCATCAGGCCAATGCCGCCTATCGCGCCGATAAACTCACCGACCACCGCGCCGACCAGCGCGAAGCTGAAACTGGTGTGCAGGCTGGCGATGATCCATGTCAGGGCCGAAGGAAGGATCACTTCCGTGAAGAGTTGCCTCCGGCTCGCCCCCAGAATGCGCGCGTTCGCCAGCAGGTTACGATCAACCTCACGCACGCCCTGGAAGGCGTTGAAAAACACGATGAAGAAGACCAGCACGACGGCAAGCGCCACCTTGGATTGAACGCCCAGGCCCAGAGCGATAGCGAACAGCGGGGCGAGCGTGACGCGGGGGATCGAATTGGCTGCCTTGATATAGGGACTCAGGATATCGGCCAGAAATTGATTGCGTCCTAGCAGCACGCCGAAGGCGATGCCAAGCGCCACGCCGATCACAAAGCCCAGGATGGTCTCTTCTAACGTGATGGCGATTTGCGCCCAGAGTGGCCCCTGTGCTGTTCCGTGCGTCACCCACGTCACGAGCTGTTGCCAGATACCGGACGGGCGGCTCCAGAAGAAAGGATCAACGATGCCAATGCGCGTCGTGAGTTCCCAGCCGCCGATAATCACGACCAGGAGCAGGACACGCAGGCCATTGACCACGAGGCGCTGCCGCCGACGACGGATCGTGGCTGCCTGTACTTCCACGCTCCCTGTCACGTCGATAGACTCATTGGTTTTGCTGCTTAGTACGTTCATAGCTAATCATTACCTCGTCGCGGAGATCTTCCCAGATATCGTGATACAGTTGTACGAAGCGCGGATCGAAGCGAATTTCCGCCACCTTGCGCGGGCGCGGCAGATCGATGGTATAGATCCCCTTGACCGTGGCCGGTCCCGCCGTGAGAACGCATACGCGGTCAGCCAGCGAGATCGCTTCTTCCAGGTCGTGCGTGACGAAAACGACGGAGGCCGAGAGTGAGGACCAGAGATGGAGCAGTTCGTCCTCCATCAAGGTCCGCGTCTGCACATCGAGCGCGCTGAACGGCTCGTCCATCAGCAAGATCTGTGGCTCGTTGATAAAGGTCTGGGCCAGCGCCACGCGTTTGCGCATGCCGCCTGAGAGCTGGTGTGGATAGCGGTCCTCGAAGCCGGCAAGCCCGACGCGGGCGATCCAATCGCGTGCACGTGCGAACGCCTCTGATTTTGGCACTCCACGAAATAGTGGACCGGAGGCGACGTTATTGAGCACATTCTTCCAGGGGAAGACCGCATCCGTCTGGAAGACATAGCCGATGCGCGGATCAATGCCCTGCACAGGTTTGCCCATCACCTGCACTGAACCTTCGCTCGGCGGCTCCAGGCCCGAGATGAGGCCGAGGGTAGTAGACTTGCCGCAGCCAGTTGGGCCGATGACCGCGCAGAACTCGCCGGGAGCGACGCTCAGCGTAAGGTCCCGCAGCGCCGTGTAGACCTGGCCCGCAGGCGTCAGAAACCGCTTGGTGACATTGCGTAACTCGATGACCGGCTCGCCCCCGCTGGCCTGATTCTGTGGCAAAGATGATGAGTTTGTCGTAGGTCGAGCAGTGTTCATTTTAAAAACTCTCTCCCGTGCGTAGCGGCACGATGATGAACGTTACCAACCAGAACCGAGATGTCCCCCGCCCCGGTACCTGGCGGCGCGCTTCGTCACGCCTGCCGGGCTGGTCGAGTGGCTGAAGGCTCGATGAGGCGCGCCGCTACGTAGATTTAAAACGCCTTGTGGTCCATCTTTATCGTACCCACGAGCCAGCGGGATATTGAGCAGCCGGTTCGCGGTTGCCGTTGGATGAATGAATGGTACTGTAAAGCTCACGCTGATAGTGTAGCCGGTGGGACGTAAACAGCGCATAAA
>DATGLE010000052.1:0-13956 GCA_035294325.1 Ktedonobacteraceae bacterium
CAGCCTTCTCTGCAAAAGTTATTTGACGGCCCGTTTGAAATTTTCAAGCCCGGGCTGCCACAATTGCCGCCATGCCAGCTCCAGCTTTTTATCGCGGGCGTGGAGTCGCTGGCGATTCTCACGAATCTGCCGCAGAACCTCATCCGGCATACCGAGGCCGCCGAGCAGATCGTCATGGCGTTTGGCATTGAACCGGCGCACCTCATCTACCTGCATCGCAAGCCGGGCGGATCCCACGGGCTGCTCTGCGATCTCTTCATAGAGTATGCGTTTACCTGGGAATGGCAAAATGGTACGTGGAAAGCTGTGAAGCAGACATATTTCCACCGGCTCTATGATGAGAAAGCGGCGAATGTGTCTTATCTGCTGGCTTCATCGCACCTACCAGAAGCGGTGATCGAGCCAGAGATGCCTCAGTTTCAGGGGCCTCAACTACAGGAAACCGTAGTGCCCGCGCGGAATCCTGGGACAGAAGAGACGGCGGCGCAATCGCAGGTGACGGAAACGCAGTCTCGGGACACGATTCTCCATCTTACGGAGCTGCGCGCCCACGCCACCGTCTCATAACGTGTCAGGGTATCTCACGAGTAACTCTTCAAGTTCCCCTGTCGCCTCCAGCGGCTTGTCCATGAGTGTACCAGGTCCCTTTGCCGCCGGAGGCGGCTTGTCCGTTGGTGGTAGGCGCTGCTGGTGCGGACGCATGAAGTTTAACAAACGCGATGGGCATGTTCAGGTAGGTGCGCCGCATGAAATTTAACAATTTAAGTCGGAGAGCCTCCCTATGCGTCGGGACGCGATGAGGAAAGTTACCGTTCCCAATCGGAAAGCCCGGGGCGTCGGGCTTGCGCTCGGCCCCCACCCCTCCACCCGGCCAGCAGCGCGCCCTGGCGGCGCTCCCTCACTGGCCGCTCTGGACGGGAACACGTCATCAGGCGCACCCGGGGGAAGAGTCTGCGGGCTGCGTGCCTGCGGCACGCAGCCCGCAGACTCTTCCCCCGGCGAGCCGCGCAGCGGTGAGCAGTCAGGCGAAGATAGGGCCTGAGGAGGTGCGGTCACGATAGAAATTCATTGGTATAGAGCGCATCGAAGTTCATGCTTTTCACCGGCTTACCCGAGGCATCCAGAATCGCGCCGGCCTTGAGCATAAATTCGGGGTAGCCATGCCAGGCGGCGGCATCCTGCCAGCCCCATTTGCGCCCGGGATCGGCATAGCGCGGACTGAGATACTGCTGGCTGGCAAAGACCAGCCCGGGATCGGGGAAGGTTCCCTTCGGGGCCTCGTTAACCAGCATTTGCGCCGCCTCCCGGGGATGCGTGCGTGCGTACTCGTAGCCCTGGGCCGTCGCCTTCATAAACCTGTGCAGCAGGTCCGGCTCCTTTTTGATCTGCGCCGGTCCCGTAATAATGTTCGGCGTATAGTAGTCGGGGATGCCATACTGCGTGATCGGGAAGACGTTCAGCTTCAGTCCTTCGCGCTGCGCCTGGATGCCCTCCCAGCCCTCGAAGATCCAGACGAAATCGATGCGCTTCGACTTCAATGCCTCCATCGCGTCGACATCGAGCGTCACATTCTTGAAGACGCCCTTGCCGCCGTCCTGCCTGATAATGGCCCCGACAACCGCCGCTTCATAAGGCGCGCCGAAACCGCCGTAGACCTTGCCGTCAAGGTCGCGCGGGCGCGTCAGACCGGAGTCCGCGCGTGTGACCAGCGCCGACGTATTATGCTGAATGATGGCCGCTATCGAGACGACGGGCTGACCGGTGGCCGCATCGGCGACGATCCCCTCCGTGGAACTGATGCCCACATCGGCCTTGCCGCTGCTCACCAGCGTATCGGGCGAGACGCTCGCGGAATAGGGCAGGATCTTCAGATTGATACCCTGCGCCTGGTACCAGCCCTTCGCCAGCGCGACGTAGATGCCGGTATGATTGGTGTTGGGCGTCCAGTCCAGGGCCAGCGTCATCGTCGTAAGCTTTCTGGGCGCCGTCTGCGTGTTCGTTGCCGTGGCGCTGCCACTGTTGCTGGCGCGCTGCTCCAGCAGAAAACCGCCGACAATGACGATGATGAGCAAGACAGGCAGGCCAATGCTCAACAGGAGACGAGTGCGAGAGTTCATAATTAAGTACTCCTCGTTTAATGAACAGTAACAATCCAGGCCGGCGAGAGACATACCCGCTGCTGGTAACTTGCATTAATTACCCCATTCTGCGCATGCCGGCATCGCCGAAGGCGCGCACCTGCGCGCCCTGGTACCACGGCAGCGCAATACGTTCGATCACAGATACAAGGCCAAAGAGTAAGAGGCTGAGCGCCGCCGTCACCAGAATAGCGGCGAAGACCAGCACAACGGCATGCGCATTGGCCGAGTTCTCCATATAGATCCCTAAACCCTGATAGGCACCAACGTACTCGGCGAAGATTGCCCCCGTCATGCTATAGGTGGCCGCGATGCGCAGGCCGGAGAAGAAGGCTGGCATGGCGCCGGGGAGTCGCACCAGTTGCAGAATCTGCCAGCGCGAGGCGCGCATGCTGCGCATCAGGCGCTCCAGGTCGGGATCCGTGCCCAGCAGCCCATCGGCGCAGGCCACTGCTATCGGGAAGAAGCAGTACAGCGCCACGACCAGCACCTTCGGTCCCAGGTCGTAGCCGAACCAGATCAGCACCAGCGGCGCCAGGGCGATGATGGGGATTGTCTGCGATGTCACCAGCAGGGGAT
The DNA here is from genome assembly GCA_035294325.1 of Ktedonobacteraceae bacterium. Taxonomy (GTDB): domain Bacteria; phylum Chloroflexota; class Ktedonobacteria; order Ktedonobacterales; family Ktedonobacteraceae; genus DATGLE01. The sequence continues at coordinate 2,718 of DATGLE010000052.1, forward strand.
AGACGGCGCGGCGCATCGCCGGTGAGACATCAAGCAGTATCGCCAGCAGCAGGCCCACCAGCGTCGCCGCCGCCAGCCCCAGCACCGTCTCCACCAGTGTCTGAAGCGTTTGCACAGAGATGACATCCCAGTTATTCGCCAGCGCCAGCACGATAGAGGTCGGCGTGGGCAGCACCGTCGCGCTGATCTGGCCCGAGCGCACATAGAGTTCCCAGAGTACAAGCAGCGTGACAGTAAGCACGAAGGCGGGGCCATAATTGGCAATCCAGCGCAATTTCATAGTTGTTGCTCCTTCATCAATAGCGCCACCAGCTCCTGTTCCAACCGTACAGCTTGCTCTAATGCCAGGAATTCCGGTTGTCTTGGTCGCGGCAGCTCAACATCGACCACGCGCAGCACACGCGCCGGGCGCGCGCTCAGCACATAGATGCGATCAGACAACAGAATAGCCTCGCGGACATCGTGTGTGATGAAGAGCACGCTTGCGTGAAAGCTCTGCCACAGATCGAGCAGCCACATCTGGAGCGAGAGCCGCGTCAGGGCATCGAGCGCCCCAAACGGCTCGTCCAGCAGCAGGAAGGTGCGATTGAAGAGGACAGTGCGCAGCAGGGCCACGCGCTGTTTCATGCCGCCGGAGAGCGTGGCCGGATAGTGATGCGCGAACTCGGCCAGTCCGAAGCGCTTGAGCAGTTCGTGTGCTTCCTGCTGAGCCTGCTTGCGGGGTACGCGGCGCACATCCAGGCCCAGCATGATGTTCTCCTCGACGGTACGCCAGGGGAGCAGCAGGGGCTGTTGCAGCATGTAGCCGGTCTTGCCCGCGCGGCTGGAACTGGCATCGCCATCGATGGCAATGCTGCCTGAACTCGGCTCGTCAACGCCGGCGATGATGTTGAAGAGTGTGCTTTTGCCGCAGCCGCTTGGCCCGATGACGGTCACAAACTCGCCGCTGGCAACCGTCAGATCGATGGGCTGCAAGACTTCCAGGCTGCGTTCCCCGTCGCGATAGATCCTGGTCACGCCCTCCACGCATAATTTGTATGCGTCCATATACCTCCTTCTTTCTGCCAGATGTTCGCGCGGCGGAGCCGCGCCAGGAATGGATATGGGTGTGTGGCACAGGCGCTTCTCGCCTGTGCCACACACCCATATCCGTAAAGGCGAGCGCCGCAGGCGCGAGCAAGCGATGACCCCGGGAAGCAGCTTTTAATTAGCGCAATAAAAGAGGGGGCCAGCATATGCCAGCGCCCCTTATGAGGACATTCTTCAAGGAGGTATTGCTACCCGTCCCTGCGCTGGCATTACCCAGATCAGGTTCAGCCGGTCGGCGGCGATCAAGGCCACCCTCTCAGCCTGGCTTACCCAAGCTCCCGCAATGAACAAAAGATATTCTAAACGATAACGATCAATGTACTGCTATAAACTATAGCACACCCACGCCGATTCCTACAAGGAGCACGCTCAATTCTGAGCCGTTCACGCTGAATCCGCGCTCACGATGTGCTCAGAGAGGCGCCGTTTTTCGCGGGCGTTCGCCACTTTTGCTGTCAGTTTTGCTGCAAATTTGGCAACACTGGAGGCGCTCCAGAGCGGGATTTAAACAGCGAGCGTCACCACACTGGCTTTTATATGCCTTGACACGTATATACTTTATGAGGTATACTAGGGGAGTCGAACCTGTGTTCGAAATCATGAAGGGAGAAGACGACGCGGCGCAAACCGCGAATATGACAAAGGAGCAACGAAATGAAAATCAGATTGACCTCGGTATACGTAGACGACCAGGACAAGGCCCTGCGCTTCTATACGGAGGTGCTGGGCTTTGTCAAGAAGGCCGATTTCAGTCAGGGCCAGTATCGCTGGCTGACGGTAGCCTCACCCGAGGAGCCAGATGGCACCGAACTGCAACTGGCGCTCAACGACAACCCCGCCGCCAGAGCGTATCAGCAGGCGCTCTTTCAACAGGGCCAGCCCGCGGCCATGTTCTTCACCGACGATATCAAGGGCGACTACGAACGGATCAAGGCCCGTGGAGGCGCGTTCACGATGCCGCCCACCGACGTGACCGCCTCGACTATTGCGATGCTGAACGACACCTGTGGCAACCTCATTCAGCTTACCCGGTTAGCACGATATTAAGTGGAATCTGTGTTCGATGTCATTGCGGAGCCGAACCGCCGTGCGATCTTGAGCCTGCTGGCATCCTCACCACGGTCGGTGGGCGAGATCGCGCGCCAGCTTCGCATGCCGCAGCCAACCGTGTCAAAGCACCTGCGCGTGCTGCGCGAGGCCGGTTTCGTGGAAGCCACGGTGGACGCCCAGCGCCGTCTCTACCGGCTGAGGCCAGAACCACTTCAGGAAGTGGATGCCTGGCTGGAGCCGTTCCGCCGGTTCTGGTCGGCTCACGTGGATGCTCTCGAACGCCACCTCGACCACATGGAATCAGTCAACACCAGTGAAAAGAAAGACAGGGAGAAGTAGATGACCGAACGCGAGCAGTACACACCGGGTCCGGCCCGTGGGGCGCAGGTACGAAAGGATGGAGCAAAGTGGACGCTCATTCTCGTCAGAGACCTGCGCCACGCGCCGGAAAAAGTCTGGCAGGCGCTGACCGATCCGGCGCACCTGCGCGAGTGGGCGCCCTTCGACGCTGATGGGAGCCTGGGCACGGCTGGCGCCACGGTGAAGCTCACTACGGTGGGAGCGCCCACGCCGCAGGTTTCCGAAACGAGAGTGACGCGCGCCGACGCCCCCAGGATGCTTGAGTACAACTGGGGTGGTTTCGATGTGCGATGGGAACTCGAAGCTACAAATGGGGGCACGCGCCTGACGCTGTGGACCACCATCGGCCAGCGCTTCATCTCAATGGGTGCTGCCGGATGGCACATTTGTCTCGATGTGCTGGATCATTTTCTCAGCAGAACCCCCGTTGGCCGCATCGTTGGTCGCGATGCGGTGCAGTTCGGGGGCTGGCAGAGGCTCAATGCGGAATACGCCCGGCAATTCGGTATCGAAGCTCCGAGCTGGTCCCCCGGAGCCGTCCAACGTTGAGGCTGCCTGTCTCGCAAACCTCCTGGCAACGGGTAGCTTCGATCTTCCTGTAATAGTCAGGAAGAGATGGCTTGATGATATGCGGCGCAGTGGCGAGAAAGAGTGATGGCAGTGCCGGGGCGAGGGAGAGATGCGCCCCGGTACTGCGGCGATAGAGACGAGTCCTCGGCTGCTATATTCGGGATGACGGCCCGGCGAAGAGGCGCACGATGGCCGCAATGGCCGGAGTGGGATCGATGCGCAGATGATATTGTGGCGTCCAACGAGCACAATCCCGATCTGAATCAACGAGTGTCTCTTGAAGAGATATTTCAAATTCCTTACTCCTTTCCAGTTGCGCTTTCTAATGTGACCGATCACAACCAGATAGCAGGTATTTTTGCCTTGAAAGTCAAGCTCATAACGCGCTATATAGGTAATTAGTAATTCCATCAATTAAGGATTGTGTGACCGATCACATCAGGAATATTTGTAAGTAAGCGCGAAGCCATGCTCTTAAAGCTATCTGATTCTCAGCATTCTCGCCAGGTCTTCACATGGCTCCGCCGCGCGAGGGATAGAAGGGGTGATGTGGGACATGTGCTTCGCGCATGTCCCACATCACCCCTTCTATAAGGCGAGCACCGCAGGCGCGAGCGAGTGATAATGAAGATTGATGCTTTTTACGCCTCGATTTTCTGCCAATCGACAAGCGCGGAGAAGTGGGTGAGCGGGGCAGCGTCATCGTCGGCGGCCCAGCCATCCGCGTGAGTCGCGACGTGGCGGCGCAGGTACAGTTGCGCTATGAGCAGCTTGCGTTGACCGATTCCCGCTGCGCCGCTCTGCGCTTCCGCCTCGGCCTGCTCCAGTAACAGCGTAAGGATAGTCAATTGCGCCATGCGCTCAACGAGGCCACAGAGCGGCAATTGCGCCCGCTCGCTATCAAGCGTCGCCAGGTGGGCGAAGCGCTGCGCAAGGCCGTGCAGGTATGCCTGCACCTGCCCGGCGAGCGGCTCAACCTCTGGACGATGCAATGCCTGCAAACGCGCGGTGAGCCAGGCGAAGAGCGCACGGTCCGCACCCTCGCGGCTTATGGCTCGCGCCACATCCAGCGCGATCACGTTGCTGGAGCCTTCCCAGATCACGTTCACAATCGCGTCGCGCAGCATGCGGGCGTGCACCCATTCCTCGACATAGCCGTTGCCTCCGCGCATCTCCAATGCCTGCAAAGTCACATACTCGCCGCGTCTGGGCACATAATATTTGCAGAGCGGTGTGAGGATACGCAACAACTGGCGCGCCTCCTCCTGGCCGCCGCGATCCACCTGTTCGAGCACGGCGGTGGTCTCGAAGACCAGCGCGGCGCAGCCCTCGACCTCGACGAGCAGGTCGACCAGCTGCTTGCGCATCAGGGGATGCCCGGCCAGCGGGCGCCCGAAGGCAATGCGCTCGCGGGTATAGAGCAGGGCTTCCAGGTAGCAGCGCCGCATCGCTGCCAGCGAACCCAGCGCGGCCCAGATGCGTGTGAGATTAATCATCTCCGTCATCTGCACGAAGCCGCGCTCCAGCCTGCCCACCAGATAAGCCTGCGCGCCGTGCAGCGTGACCTCGCCCGTCGCCAGCGAACGCGTGCCCAGCTTGTCCTTCAAGCGGCGAATGCTGTAGGCGTTGCGCGTTCCATCGGCGAGTGTTTTTGGAACCAGGAAGAGGCCGAGGCCGCGTGTGCCCGCCGGCGCTCCTTCCGGGCGCGCCAGCGTCAGGATCAGGTCGGCGGAGACGTTGGAGCAGAACCACTTCTCGCCCCACAGTTCCCATTCAGGCATGAGGTCGCCAGACGCCGGGTTGTCCCCATCGCGGCGTCGCGCGATGGTCGCGGTCTGTCCTACATCGGAGCCGCCCTGCTGCTCCGTGAGAAACATCGCCCCCTGCTGTAACCTGTCCATCGTCAGCGCCGTCAGCCCCGGCAGAAAGCGCTGCTTGAGCGCTTCGCTGCCATAACGTTCCAGGACGCGGGCCAGGGCATCGGTCATAGCGACGGGGCAGAAGACGCCCGACTCGGCCTGCATGCCCAGATAGCCCAGCGCGAACTTGAGCGGTTGCGGCACACGCCCGGGCCAGCCCAGCGCGCCTTCGCGATGCGTGCAGGCGGCAATGGCAAACTCTTCGTAGCTGATGCGTTCCAGTTCGTGGTAGGCCGGATGAAACATAATCTCGTCCACGCGCCGGCCATACCTATCGAATGCTTTATGCACCGGCCCATGAACGTTGGCGAGCGCGGCCAGTTCGTCCATGCGCTGTGCGGCTGCGGCGCCCATGCTGGTGAGAATGGGCAGAGCGCGCTCGTATTCGGCGGCTGAAAGATGACGCTGGAGAAGAAAGGCCAGGTCAGGATCGGCGCTAAAGAAGTTCAGCGTGCCGGTGCTGGTTGAGCCGGGTGTGTGGGCTATAGCTGCCTGTCGTTCTGTTGTTGTCATAAGAAATGCATGCCTCCCGGTAAAATCATCGCTCATATCACCTTGCAATCATGTCATCCTGAACGCAATGGTGTCATCCCGGGTGCCGCGAAGGAGGCCCGCGCGAGCGCAGCGCTGTGCGAATGCTCCTCGGCTCCTCCCGCGCGGACCGGACGGGCGCGCTGCCGCTTCGTGCAGCCAGATCTTTCGCTGCGCTCAGGATGACATGCGCAGCCGCTCAGGATGGCATGTCCTGTGTTCGTTTATTCAGGCCAGGCCAAGCTGGCGTGCCCTGACGATGGCCTGCGAGCGATCACGCGCGCCCAGCTTGGAGAAAATATGATTGATATGCGTCTTTACGGTTGCCTCGCTGACGAAAAGCTGAGCCGCGATCTCCGTGTTGCTGTGCCCCTGTGCGATCAGTCGCACAACCTCCAGTTCGCGCGCGGTCAGCCCCAGCTTCGCTGCCTCCGGCGTTACGGTTATCTCCGGCGCCGGCCCGTAGATAGGTGGTTCCTGTGCGTTCAGCCGCGCCAGAAGCTGGGCCGCGCTGGATGCCTGCAAAAGTACCTGCCCGCGCGCGACGGCCCGCACGGCGCTGCATAGTTCTTCGGCGCTACAGTCTTTGAGCAGGTAGCCGGCCGCGCCTGCGCGCATCCCTTCGATGACCAGTTCCGGCGTATCGAAGGTGGTGAGGAGCAGGATACGCGGCGCCTGCTCCCCCGGCGCCTGACGGCGAATGCGCCCGGTTGCCTCGATGCCGTCGAGCAGGGGCATGCGAATATCCATCAGGATCACGTCGGGGCGCTGGCTCTCCGCGATCTGCACGGCGATCAGCCCGTTTTCGGCTTCCCCGATGACCTCTATATCCGGCGTATCCTCAAGAATGATGCGCAGTCCTTCACGCATCAGGCGCTGGTCGTCGGCAATCAGGATGCGAATCTTCTGAGCGCTCATGCTTGTCTTCCCTCACGAAGAGCTTTCTTGCCAGACGGCGCGCAGGGAAGTTTCAGGCTGACCATAAAGCCGCCGGTTTCCGCCGATCCTGCCTCGACCTGGCCGCCGAGCGCCCCGGCTCGCTCGCGCATCCCCTGTAGCCCATGATGGCTGCCCTTTCCATTGCGCCGCTCATCCGCATATGTTTCGTTCTGCGCCGCGCTCGCGCCCAGGCCATCATCGTGCACCTTCAGCACGATGCCGGCCTCCTGCCACTCCAGTGTGATCCATACGGTCCGGGCCGCTCCGTGACGATGGGCATTGGTCAGCATCTCGCGCAGCGCCAGGTGCAGCGTCTCCCGCTGAGGCGTGTCGACAGGGTGAGGCGTTCCATGTTCCGCGAAGTGGCAGGAGACGCCAGTCCGTTCGTTGAAGATGTGGGCAATCGAGCGCAGGCCCGCACTCAGGTCATCCTGTCTGGCAGGTGCCAGCGGCCTCTCCCTGAGCATTCCAACGACCTCGCGGCTCTCGGCGATGCTTTCGTGGATAAGCGCCGCCATATCATCCAGTTTGGCCGCGAGCCGTTCGGGATCCTTCATCAGATGCCGTGCCGCCTGAACCTGTATCGAGAGCACGGCCAGCGAATGCGAAAGCACGTCGTGGATGTCACGCGCGATGCGGATACGCTCCTGCTCTGCCGCCAGAGCCTCGCTACGCGCCATCTGCTCCCTCAATTGCTTCTGTGTCTCGTGCAATCTTATCACGAGGAGATACTGTGCGCGCTGCGCCCATCCTAACCAGCAAAGGCCGCCGGTGATCACCAGGCTGAAAGCCAGCGTCTCTCCATTGGCCGGATGTTGAAGCGGGAGAAGATGCAGCGTCCCATTGCTTACCAGGAGCGCGAGGAGGCTCAATCCGGTTAATGGCAGCGACCAGGCAGGCGGGATCCGGTGGAGCATGATAGTAAAGAGGAAGTAGAATCCGACGCTGCCCCACATCCCTGGAAAGAAGAGGTTCAGGATGATGCACAGGGCAATAATGAGAAGGTAGGAGACAATCACAGGGAAAAATTGCTTGAGTATCCGCGAAACGAGCAGGAGCGCGCCGATGCTCACAAAAAGAAGCTCTATAAGCGCTATCGTAGTCGCCGGCGCCCGTGTCGTGACCGCGATTAACACCGCGATGCAGACTATCGCCCAATTAGCGGCTATCTGGAAACCACGCGCGAAGGCGAATGACACTGGCTTCCCCTGCTGCACGCCGCTCCACCATGCTGTTTTTCCTGGCAGGCGTTGTTCTCCGGGTATTGTCTCGAAGATGTAGAAATCCATCAGCAGATTCATTGTCGGGTCTCCTCGGAGCGAGAGCGCGTAGGGTTACAGTTCCTTGTTCCTGCCTGCATTATAATCCATCCCTGCTCTAAGGTCATCAACCCGGGGGTGGAGAATGCGGGCATACCGATATCAACCCGGAATCAACCCTGGCGCCGATGTGCCGGCGCCCCATATCAGCTACACTTCCCAGCAGATGAGCGTACCTGCGGGTCGCCCTCTCGGGCCGGACGTTCGCGCGGCGGAGCCGCGCCAGGAAGAGATCTTGTTTGCCACCAGACAATATCTCTTCGGTGAGCGCTGCCGGCGCTTGCCGATCATCTAGAAATGCTTAAAGAGTACCATGAAAGGGAAGGTAAAGATATGACCACTCGGACTTCTAATCCCTCTCAGCTTCATCTGGAACAATCCGGAGGGCAGCAGAACGATGGCGGGCGCCTCATGTCGCTGCGCCGCCTACTCCCCAACTTGCTTATCAATGCTGGCGTGCCATTCCTTATTGATGTGCTGGCGCAGCCCCACATGTCTGCTATTGACGCCCTGCTGCTGGCGAGTTCCGTTCCGGCTCTGTACACGCTGGTGGGCCTGGTCGTGAAGCGGCGCGTTGATGCGCTCGGCCTGTTCGTCGTCGTGGGGCTGCTGCTGAGCGCCGTCTTTGCCCTGGTATTCCATAGCCCACGGATCTTGCTGCTTCAAGGTTCGGTGCTGACCGGAACCTTTGGGATTGTGGCGCTGATCTCGCTGCTCTTCACGCGCCCTGTGCTGTTCTATCTCGTGCGCTCGATCACAACGCAGAACGATGCGCAGCGGCTCGCCAGTTTTAACGCCGGCTGGGCATTCCCTCAGCTTCGCGCGTTCTATCGAACGCTGTCGCTCGTCTGGGGCTGCGCCATGGTTGGTCAGGTGCTGCTGGTCGCGGCGCTGGCCTTTACGCTCCCCATCCCGCTCATGGTGGGGATTGGCCCGATCCTGAACTTCGCCATCATCCTGCTCGCCGTTCACTGGAGCGTGGTCTACTCGCGCAAGAACAGGCCCATCTTCGATCAGCTCCGCAAGCTTCGCGATGCCGGCGCCGGGGCCATTCAATGAAATATAATGATATCATTTCAGAAGACAGGATAGGTTTTGACAGGAAAGGGAGAAAAGCATATGGGAGAGCAACAGGCGCTTCTCTGGACAGGCGGTGAAAGTGATGCGCCGCTGCCCCCGCTGGCGGATCCCGCACCCGTCGCGCACGAAGAACGCCCGCTGGTGGCCCTCTATCGCGCTTACGGGCCGGTATTCCGGCTGCCGCGAGGTGGGAGAGAGCCGGAGGTTATCCTGGCAGGCCCCGAGGCGAACGTCTTTATGGCTCGCCATGAGGATGAGTTTTTCACGACGCGGGAGCAGTGGGAACAGTTCGATGCCGCCATCAGCCAGAATACCAGCCGCCTGAGCGAAGCCAGAGATGGCGAGGCCAATCGCAAACGGCGCGCCGCCAGTGGCCGTCAATGGTCGCGCGTCCGTATTCTAGATCAGATTCCGCGAATGATCGAGATTACCAGGGAATGTACGCAGCAGTGGAGTTCTTCAAGCGTCCCTGTTCATGCAAGCATGCGGCGGCTCGTCGCGGAGCAGCTGGGGGGATTACTGCTTGGTTACAGCCCGGGTGAGTATCTCGACGACTTCGTTGCCTACCTCAATACAACCCTCGCTAACACGCTGGACGTGAGCGGCGAGGAGGGCGACCACGCCGATGCGGCAGCGTATAAACGGGCCGTGGAGCGCGTGAACGAGTTTGGTCGTAAAGTCTATGCATGGCACCTGGAGCACCCGCAGCCCACCGGCAAACCGGATATGATCGATGAGGCCATGCAGGCGGCGGAACGCTATCCTGAACCCTATCGTAAAGCCATGCTCGAGCGCGTTGCCCTCGGGCCGATGCTCGCGGGAATCGATACCGTCGCGAACTCGCTCAGCTTCATGATCTACGCCCTGCTCGCCAATCCAGATGCGCGCCGGCGTGTACAGGCGGAGGTTGATGCGGCCTTCAGCGATGGTCCGTTAACCTGGGAGAAGCTCAAGCGGATGCCCGATCTGAACGGGGCCATGATGGAGACGCTGCGGCGCTATCCCGTGGCCGGCGGCCATAACACGCGCGTCGCCAGGCCGCTGACCCTCGCCGGCTATCGCCTGGAACCGGGAATGAATGTGTTCGTAGCGATGACGGTGCCGCATTTCCTGGAGGAGCTGTACCCGCATCCCATGCAGTTCGACATTGATCGTTTCCGCGAGCCGCGCAACGAGCACCGCCAGCGCGGCGCCTTCGCCCCGTTTGGCCTGGGCGATCATACCTGCCTGGGAGCTGGCATCGCCGAAGTGCAATTACAGGTCACAATGGCGACGCTGCTCTCCATGTACAGCTTGCAGTTTGATCCGCCCGGCTATCAACTGGTCATTGAGAGCCATCCCACGCCCGTACCGGGGAACCATTTCCAGGTGAAGGCGCTTGAGCGAAGCATCTCCACTCCCGCCTGAGGATAGCTCTTCAGGTGCTCCTGCCTTCAGGTGACTGGTTGATAGCCATCGGAGGGAGGCTGTTCAGGCTCCCTGGCTGCCGGAGGCGTCTGGTCCATAGCCATATGAGGATAGCTCTTCAGGTGCTCCTGCCTTCAGGTGGCTGGTTGGTAGCCATATGAGGGAGGCTGTTCAGACTCCCTGGCTGCCGGAGGCGTCTGGTTCCATCGCCATATGAGGGAGGCTGTTCAGACTCCCTGGCTGCCGGAGGCGTCTGGTCCCATCGCCATATGAGGGAAGCTGTTCAGGCTCCCTGGCTGCCGGAGGCATCTGGTTCCATCGGTGGTGGCTGCGTGAGGTGCGGACGCAGTTCGCACCTCACGCAGCCACCATTCTATCGCGAAGCGCCGAAGGCGCTGAGCAGTTACACAAAAAAAGATTTAATTTACCCTTCCGAGCGGCCTAAAAGGATAGCAGCCGAAATTATCGTATCGAGCAGGCAGGCAACAAGAGCAACATAGGTGCTGAAGTGGAGCTGGATCTGAAGATAAGCGGTGGCAAAAAGCACCACAAGAAGAAAGAGGATAGCGAGAATCCATCTCACACCGTCCGGTTGTCCCATAGAGATCGCATTCCTCCATGCATTGGTAGATCTTTTCTATCTTGTATCTGGTATTTAGATGTACCGTTTTACGGTTCACAAGTTTTCGTGACCAATTGGCTATGGATGCGCATTGTATAATCCGGCAATACAGTTCTGATGACCGCCAGGGCTATGTAATGCTCCCCACGCCACGCCCGAAAGGAAGAGTTTGGGCGGGGACACCCCGCGCCCCGCAAGGGGGCGGCCGCCCCCTTGACCCCCGCTTCTGGCGAGCATTACATAGCCCTGGATGACCGCGCTTTCTCTGTACGAATCGGTCTGGATGTGCTATAGTGTAGCATATCGCCATTATTCAGCTATGTTTTAAGGTAAGAAGTCAGAGCAACAGTGCA
>DATGLE010000053.1:0-22757 GCA_035294325.1 Ktedonobacteraceae bacterium
CCAGCAGGACCAGAAGGATCTGAGCACCGGGCAGCGCCTGCGCCGGTGCGGGCGCGGTGCCGGTCGTCTGTGTCTGCTGCGGAACAGTGGCTGAACTGCTGGCGGGCGGGTAGAGGCCGGTGATGATGAAGTGTGGCGTTCCGCCGACGGCGATGCTGGTGACGATGCTGTGCGCGGGTACGTCGAGCATCACAACCTGGCCGTCGGAGAGCGCGACGAAGCCGAGCCGCCCGTCGCTGGTGATGGCAACGGACTGCGGCGCGCCGCTCATATGCAGAATTTCCACAGGTTCCCGGGGCATGCCGCCCGCGCCCGCCGTGACCGGAGCCAGGACATCGAGCTGGTTATGCTGCCGGTCAGGCACATAGACCTCGCCGGTGGCTGCGTCATAATCCATCGTGCCATACTGGCCGCCCCGGAGCAGCGTACCGAGGATACGCCGCGTGTTCAGGTCGATGGCGACAACCGTCCCCTGGCGTGTGGTCACATACGCGGTAAACCCGCCGGGAATGCAGATATTTTGCGGGCCGCCGGCCACAGGCACGGTGCCGAGCAGGCGGCCGTTTACCTCGAAGACGGTGAGCGCGGTGGTCCCGGTGATCCAGAGCTGATTGGGGGTTGAAGGAGTGGCGTCGGGCGCCGTCGAGGCCGTCACCGCCAGCCCGTTGACAGGCTCATGCGTCTGAAAGGTGTGCTCGACGGCACAGGTCGTGGGATTGAGCGCACGCACGCTCGTGTCACCCGGCCCGGCCACGTAGAGTACAGTCGCATCCAGGCTGAGCGCCAGCAGCGATGGTTGGCCGGGAAGGCTGGCCGCGCAGAGCGTCTTTCCCGTCTTCGCCATAATGACCGTGACACGCCCCAGTCCTGGCTGCGTAACATAGAGTGCATACCCATCGGGACTCAGCAGCGCCGTGCGGGGATCGCCGGACAGAGCGATTGTCCCGGTGATATGGCGTTGTGCAATATCAATGATACCGATGCCCGGTCCCGCTCCAGCTACATAGGCAAGCTGAGGCGCACCACCATCGGCATATGCCGGGAAAGCGTAAATAGCCAGCAACAACAAGGGCATCAATAACGAGCAACAGCAGTTGCAAAGCCGGCGCACGATCATCTTCACAGATCCCCTTCATTTCATTTTCCCTGCTCTATCCCTTTACAACTCTTCCTGGTGTATGGTACAATGATCATACCATATATTTTCTGATATGGGTTCTGAAATATATGCGTTCGTTTACTCTGCTGCGTCTCGATATCTTGCGCAGCTTGCTCGCAGGGCAGTACATTGACCGGGTATTTGAAGAGCTAAGCCTGGTTTCGACAATCTGCCCTACCGCGCCCCCGAAAGACAATCACCTGGCATAACAAGGTCCTGTCTCTGACAGAAGTTTTATATAATGTGTCAGGAGCATCCATTTTGTAGCACTATAATTCGATATAGCTCTCCACTGATGGCAGGTGTCACCATGTGGGCAATGCTATAGCATTTGTGTACCAGAAAGATTGGCATAAATTTCATATTATTTTAATCTTATGCTATGCTTATGTCAACTTCATTGCTGAGATAAACCTGGTGCACTCCCGTTCCGACCTTCTTTTGTACGGACCGGATTAAGGTCGCGGGCCAGCACTTTCAACCCATGAAGTTGAACAGCTAGGAACGGGAATGCCAGGGCTGCCGGGTCCGGGCAGGTATATCAATCAAATAATAGTGGACGCTCACGTTATGATTTTCAAATAACGGTAGCAGTTAACTGGTGCAATGCATGTAGCCACAGTCAAGAGCCGGTAGGGGTGGAAGAGCGCGCCTGCCGGCTTTTGCGCCAAAAATCACGGACAAGGAGGACTACAATGAAACAGCATTCATCAGGCTTTATCATCGGCATCGTAGTATCGATTATTTTAGGGTTCAGCATCGTAGCAGGCATTGCGCTGGGCTTACGTGCATCGGGGGGACTGGGCTACGAACCCGATGTGTACAGGGCCGTCAAAACCGGCCCCAACAGCGCAACCCTGCATATCGGCACTTTTCCCGACAGCGCATTCTGTCATCCCAATGCAGACGCGCAGAAAATCGAGTGGGTAACGTACTGCCCATCCACCACTTTTGAGGTTCCTGCCAACAGCACTATTACAGTTATCATCGACAACTATGATAGTGCGACCTCCCTTATCAACGACTACTTCAGCAAGGTGCACGGAACCATCGGGGGCACCATGACGGTCAATGGCAAGACCATGAGCCAGATCAGCCCTGACGCTCCCGGCCACACATTCACCATACAATCGGTGCCCAACGCTCCCCATCCGATATTCGTTAGCGTGCCGATCATGGGAGTTGCCGATAATGCGCCCGCCGTCACCCAGCAGATTTTCGGCGTTACGACCAGCGATTACCCGAAGCCCAACGTCATCTCCTTCCAGTTCCGCACAGGACCTCCAGGAACCTACATCTGGCACTGCTACGATCCCTGTGGCAATGACCGCGAACCGCCCTACGGTTTTAGCGGGCCGATGTCTACTACCGGGTACATGGCCGGAACGATGACAGTAGCAAATTATTAAGGGGGTAAAGATGTCCGAACCCAACATCGAAGGCAGCGCCGGAAGCGCAGCCCCGGCACGCCAGGAACCCAACCATATACGTCGCGCGGTCATTCTCTGGGTTGTGCTCTCTATTATCGGCATTATCGTCGTCATTCTGATAACGCCATTTGTGCTCCCACCAGCCAGTAGCGCCAGCGATCTGAGCAATGCTGATAACCTGACAATGGTCGCGCTGACCATTCTCTCCGTGCCGGTGGGCATGTTCGTCTTTGTCTTTCTTGGCTACAGCCTGTACGCCTTCAAAGTTAAAGAGAGGCCCACGGAGGCTGGCATCCCGTTACAGCCTTCCCCAACGCTCCAGATAAGCTGGCTTGGAATTACCAGCCTCCTGTGCCTGTTTCTTCTCATCTGGGGCCTGTTCGCCTTCTACCAGCAGACCGCAGCCGCATCAACGAACACCCTGGTTGTGCGAGTGACAGCCCAGCAGTGGCTCTGGACCTTTGACTATCCACAGTATGGCCTCTCCGTCCAGGGACAGGAAATCGATCTGCCGGTGAATCGTCCGGTGCAATTCGTCGTCACCTCGGAAGATGTGCTGCACGGCTTTTCGATCCATGCCCTGGCAGTACGCGTGGACGCCAACCCCGGAGAGATCACCACTACGTCGGTCATAACCCCGGTACAGACCGGGAATTTTACGGTGAACTGTGTGGAGCTATGCGGACTCTATCACTCCTACATGTGGGAGGCGGTGAACGTGGTCAGTGAATCGACGTTCGAGTCTTGGATTACAAGCCAGGGAGGACACCTATGACCACCCAAGCTACAGAAGTCAGGCGGCGCACAGATCTCTTCCACACCCTCTGCCCGAGCGTCGTTTCTGGCATCGTACTCGGTGCAGCGGCAGCGGTCGTGTTTGGCTTTATAGCGCACCTTTTAGCGGGCGACGACAATCCCGACGCGCCGGTAGCAGCAGCCTATACGGCCTGGGTCATTTTCTTCTTTATCGGCATTGGCGCCTTTAACGGCATCTTCAAGTGGGGCTTCGGGCGCCGCGAGCCAACACACGAAGAAGAGATGGCGCTGGCCGGCAAAGACCAGGGACTCTGGCGCTACTTTCGCTTTACCACCGACCACAAGGTTGTCGGCATGCAATACCTGGCAACTGTGCTGGTGATGTTCTTCATCGGCTCAATGGGCGCCTTCATGATCCGCCTGGAGCAATCGCGGCCCGGGGCGATCTTCTTCAACCCCCAGACATACAACACGATTGTGGGCATGCACGGCATCATCATGATCGTCACCACTATCGTGATGGTCAGCGGCCCTTTCGGCAACTTCATCCTTCCCATCATGATCGGCGCGCGTGACATGGCGTTTCCGCGCCTCAACGCGTTAAGCTACTGGCTACTTTTCACGGTCATCCCGATGTTCATCTCCACGCTCCTGTTTGCCGGCTTCCCGACGGGGTGGACCGGCTACGCACCGCTCTCCGTCCAGGAACTGACGCCGGGCATGGATGCCTACTGCTTCACCATCATCGTCTTTGGCCTGTCGGTCACGGTAGCGGCCATCAACATCGTCACCACCGTGATCACGATGCGCACGAAGGGCATGACCTGGGGACGGCTCCCGGTGATGGTCTGGGGCGTGCTGCTCTCGGTGATCCTGGGATTGACCGCGTTCCCTTCGTTTATCATAGCGCAGACGCTGGTCCTGATGGACCGTATCTTCCAGACATCCTTCTTTATTGCCGCCTACGGTGGAAACAACTGGCTCTACGAGCACCTGTTCTGGTTCATGGGCCATCCCGAGGTGTACGTGATCGCTATACCGGCCCTGGCGGTAGCCGCCGAGGTCGCTACGGTCTTTACGCGCAAGCCGGTATATGGCTATAAACTGCTGATCGGGGGCCTGATCGGCATCGCAGTGCTGAGCGTGCTTGTCTGGGGCCATCACCTCTACCTGAGCGGCTCGGAGAACGCGCTGGATGGCCCGTTCATGCTCGATACCGAGTTGATCTCTATTCCTACCGGCGTTTTCTTCCTGGCTCTCATAGGCACGCTCTGGCGCGGCAGAATCTGGGTGACGGTCCCGATGCTGTTTGTATGCGCGGTGCTGGTCAACTTCGTGATTGGTGGCGTGACCGGCATCTACCTGGCCGACCTGCCTACCGATGAACTGCTGCACGGCGGCATGTTCGTCACGGCTCACTTCCACTTCACACTCGTCGGAGCAGGTGTCTTTGCCTTCTTCTCCGGCTTCTACTACTGGTTCCCCAAGATGGTCGGCAAGCGGCTCAACACGGGGCTGGGCCAGCTCCACTTCTGGCTCTTTGAGATTGGCTTCGTAGGCACCTTCCTGTCGCTCTTCTACGCGGGCTTGCAGGGCGAGCCGCGCTGGTCGGCCAACATTGCCCCTCCGTTCGCGACGGCCAATTTGATCGCCAGCCTCTTCGCCATCCTGATCGCGGCGTCGGTCTTCGTGGCCGTCTATAACGTGATTATCACGCTGGCGCGCGGCGAGAAGGCCGAGGCCAACGAGTGGGGCGCCAGAACGCTTGAGTGGACCATTCCTACGCCCGTTCCGCTTGAGAATTTCGGCGAGGAACTGCCCGTGGTGACATCCCTGCCGTATAACTACGAGCCAGAGCCTGTAGCGGCGGCAGAGAGTCCATCGGCACCGGCAAGCGGCAGCGCGGGGACGCCGCTACAGCCGCAGTCGGGAGACTGATAACATCGGAGGGAGACTAGAGTTATGAGCACATCCGTATCGGAGCATATATACGAGCTTGAGCCACATATCAAGGTAGCGCGGGCGCGAGCAGGTGTCCTCCTGTTCATCTTCTCGGATGCTTTGTCCGTTCTTGCCATTCTGGCGGCCGGCGGATACCTGAGCGCCCTCAATACCGAAGGCGCCTTCATGGGCAAAGGCGACCATCCGCCGGCCTTCCTGCCAACGCTGGGGGTCGCTATTCTTCTGGTGCTGAGCGGAATTTGCTACTACCTGTGGGAGCGCAGGGAGCGCCAGAGCGCGGATAGCGCTCCCCGCGTGGTCTACATCCTTGCCTGGGCGCTCATGCTGGTGACGCTCGCCGGCCAGCTCTGGATCAGCATCACGACGAAATTTGCCACCATCGATGCCTATGCAAGCGTGATTATCATGCTTAACTGGTATTCGGTGTTCCACTACGCGCTGGCAGCGATCATTGGCCTGCTGCTGCTGGGCCGCGTGCTGCAAGGCAGACGGGCCGGACACGATTACGTCGTCGAGGCTATTGGCTACTGGTGGTACTACACGGTGATCGCCAGCCTGCTGATGTGGATATTCGGAATGCTGCTTTAATCAACTGACGATCCACGCAGGGAGATGCCGCCAATGACCATCTGGACCGATACTTATGGATGGCCGGTGCCACCCGTCGTGCTGCTGGCCTGTCTGGTAGCCGAAGTCCTGTACTTCCGGGGATGGCGTGTCTTCGTCAAGGCAGTGCAGGTCCGGGAGGCCGCCAGGGCCGCGAAGCTCTCGCCATTCACAGGCTCCGCAACCGGCGAATATTCGTGGAACAGGTGGCTCTGGCGCGGCATCTTCTTTCTCTGCGCCATTTTCACTTTTTTGCTGGCATCTTCCGCTCCCGTCGATATACTCTCTGCGCGCTTCTTCTGGGTGCACATGGTTCAGCATCTGCTGATGCTGGTCGTCATGCCCCCGCTGCTCGTGGCTGCGGCCCCGCTGATCCCGCTGTGGCTGGGGCTGCCACGCCGGGCGCGCAGGCTCCTGAAAAGGCTGCGCCTCGGGCACGTCTTCTACCGGCTCGGCCAGTGGCTGCGCCAGCCGGCCATCACCTGCGTGCTGCTCGTTACCGGTATCTGGATATGGCACTGGCCGCCGCTCTACGACCTCGCACTGACCAACGGCGCTATCCACGATTGGGGCGAGCATGCGACCTTCGTGACCGTGAGCACACTTTTCTGGTCGCAGGTGATCCCATCGCCACCGCTCCGCCTGCGCGCGGGCTATCTGGGGCGCATCATATGCGTGGGCGTTGCCGTGGCGCAAAACCTGGTGCTGGCAGTGTTGATCGGCTTCGCTCAGACGCCGCTTTACGCCCCTTACGCGCACCCGGGCGCCTCGGGGGGAAGCTGGCTCACGCCCATACAGGACCAGCAACTGGGGGCGGGCATTATGTGGACGTTCGGCGATCTGCCTTTCGGCATCGCGCTCGCCGTCCTTGTTGGGCGCTGGCTCTCCTCCGAATCGGAGGATACTGGCGCGGCTCCACAACCCGGGGCAAAGCAGGCGGTCAAAGAGCAGAGAGTATAAATGGGGAACAACTCTATGCCTTTTAATAAACCCGCTGTGCAGGTTTGTGTACGCCTGTGGCACACCCTGGTTTGTGGAGTCTGCGGGAACAGCGCCTGCGGCGCTGTTCCCGCAGACTCCACAAACCGGCGAACCGCGCAGCGGTGAGCAGTGATGAATTCCCAACGGTGGTTGGCAAAAATCATACTCGGTGAAAGGAAACGACCATGCAGCAACCAGATGTTTTCAGAAAACTCACTCTGGCTGCCTTTATTGCCACTCTGGCACTCGTGGTCATTACCGGGACCGCCTGGGGCGTCAGGCTCTACATGGCATCTCATACGCAATCCATTCCGCAGCCGTCTGACTACGCCGTGAGTGGCTTCCCTATGAATGGCGCTCCCGCGCCGGACTTCAGCCTGGTGGATCAGTTCGGCAAGCCGGTCACGCTTTCCTCTTTTCGCGGCCAGGAGGTGGTGCTGGCTTTCATTGACTCGCAGTGCAAGTCGCTCTGCCCGCTGACGGCAAATATCATGTACAACGCGAAAGCCAGATTGGGGACGGCGGCGAACCATGTAGCGCTGATCGCCGTCAACGCGAATCCCGCCGCCACAAGCATAGCCGAAGTGCAGTCCTGGTCTATCGCGCACGGCATGCTGCACCAGTGGCTATTCCTGACGGGTTCACCAGGCCAGCTCCAGTCCATCTATCGCCAGTACAAGATATACGCGCAGGTGGATGCCAATGGGAATGACGTACATGATCCGGCGGTCTTCATCATCGACGCCAGCGGGCGCGAGCGTCTCTATTTCGAGACGCTTGATTCTAACAGCCAGGCCGACCTGAAAAGCGAGATAGACGGAATGGAGGCCGGCATGCGGCAGTGGCTGCCGCAGACAAAATAATGGGTAAGCGGGAGAGAAATAAACGCGGGCGACCCTTGTGATCGCCCTTGCAGTGGTTCCGACACACGGCCAGGCCACATCGTACCACCGTAGGGATCGGCCCCGTGCCGGCCCACGCCAGCACTTCACCGCTTACCCTTCAAACGGAAGAGCTATAGGAGATTAAGAACATGGAACTGGCAGAGAGGGAAGCCAGAAAAGAGGTTGGCCCGCTGCGGCAGACTATTGCCAATTATGTCAACCTGATGAAACCGCACGTAACCGTGCTGCTGCTTGGTGTGACGGCGGCGGCAATGGCGATTGCGCAGCGGGGCCTGCCCCCGCTCGCCCTCGTCATTCCGACGCTGCTCGGTGGGGCACTGGCAGCCGGCAGCGCAAACTGCTTCAACTGCTATATTGATCGCGACATCGATGAGATCATGGAGCGCACGCGGCGCCGTTCGCTGCCCGCCGGGCGCGTGGAACCCCGGCAGGCATTGATTTTCGGCATTATCCTGGCCGTTTGCTCGTGCATTATCTTCGTCCTCTTCGTCAACCTGCTCAGCGCGGCGCTGGCGCTCTCCGCGATCCTCTTCTACGTTTTCGTTTACACGCTCGGCCTCAAGCGTACCTCGACGCAGAATATCGTGATCGGCGGCGCCGCTGGCTCCGTCCCGGTGCTGGTCGGCTGGGCCGCCATAACCAACACCGTGAGCATACCGGCGCTGCTGCTCTTCGCCATTATCTTCTTCTGGACGCCGCCGCACTTCTGGGCGCTCTCGCTGCTAATCCAGAAGGACTACGCGAAGGCGAACATTCCTATGCTGCCGGTAGTCAAGGGCGAGGCGGAGACGCGCAAGCAGATCCTTTTCTACACCCTGCTCCTGCTGGCTATCACCATCGCGCTCTTCGCGATGGGCACGATGGGCTACCTGTACCTGGTCGGCGCCCTGCTGCTGGGCGGCGGGCTGTGCTACCTCGCGCTGCGGCTATGGCACGATCAGGCCAAAAAGTGGGCGCGCACGCTTTTCTGGTACTCGAACATGTACCTGGCGGCGATCTTTGCTGTGATGGTTCTGGACCGCATTATCCGCTAGCACGCTGCGCTCATCAGGATCGGTAACAATCATCATCGCGCGGCTCCGCCGCGCAAGGGGAGGTTAATAGAGTGTGGAAGGTGCGCTAAGCGCACCTTCCACACTCTATTAACCTCCCGGCGAGCGCCACAGGCGCGAGCACGCGGTTATGCAGGAAACCAGACACTCCTAATGAAGCTGAACCGTTCCGGCGTCGCCATCGACAGTGATACGCTGCCCGCTGTGCAGGCGCTCGGTGGCGAGGCCGGTGCCCAGCACAGCCGGAATGTGGTATTCACGCGCCACAATCGAGCTGTGGCTGAGCGGGCCGCCGACATCGGTGACGACTCCCGAGGCGAGCGCGAAGAGCGGCGTCCAGGCGGGCGTGGTGATCCTCGCCACCAGGATATCGCCCTGCCGCATCTGGCCGAACTCTTCGGGACCATGGATGACGCGCGCTGTACCGCTGACGCGCCCGCCGCTGGCGCCGATGCCCTTTAACACGTCGCCAGCCTCCTGCACGGCGCGCGCGGGCATCACGCCGCTCCAATCTATGCCCAGCCAGCGCACGCCGCCTTTGAGCGGCAGTGCTACCGGCGGTGTGAGCCGGCTCTGGCGCTGCCACTCGGCGCGGCGCTCAGCAATCGTGACCTGATACGTCGTGAGGGTTTTCCCGTTATCGAGCGCACGCACCGCTGCTTGCAGTTCGTCCGCCTTCAACCAGAAGACATCTTCCCGGCTCTCGACGGCGCCCGCCTCTACCATCCGCTGGCCGATCTCCCACAGCATGCGGCGCACAATCGGCCAGCCCAGGCCAACATCGGCCAGCGCGTCCTCACGCAGCGGCGCGAGGCGCTGCGCACGCTCCAGCCAGCGCTGGAAGATGGTCAGAAGCGGGCCACGCAGGCGACCAGCTATCGCGCGCGTAGCCATTTTGCGCGCCTCTTCGGCCTTCGCCTGGCGCTGGCGCGGCTCGGTGGCGCTGCCGCTGAGGAAAAACTTGAGCGTTTCCAGTTGCGACGCCGGATCATCGATGGGCAGTGGCTTCGCGAAGTCGAGATCATAGATGGTGTGCCCGAAGCGCTCAAGATGCGCGCCGAAGCGCTGGCGGAACTCCGCCCACACACCCTCGTCCACGCCCTCTAAATGCCCGGTCCGATATGCCGCGTTGAACTGTTCTCCTGACAGCGCAGAGAGCGCCCCGGCCAGTCCATCCTGCGTGCGCGCCCACTGCGCCAGGTCGTAAAGCGACTGCTCGGCGCGGATCGGCGCGCTATCGAAACCAAGCATGAAGGTCTGGGCAGGCGGATCATTGCGGCGCTTGACCAGCTTATTGTAAAAGAGGGTGAAGGCGGCTTCGCTCATATAGGCCGCCGGCAGGATGCCGGACTGGATAGTAAGGTAGTAGCGCGCCGCTTCGTCAACGATGGCGCGCACTCCGTCCAGCAGCTCGGCCGCTGATGCCGCCTGTAAATCCGCCGCCTCCCACTTCTTCACCAGCGCTTTGTATACCACAGACTCTTCTTCCCAGCGCTGCCGTGCGGAACCCAGCAAGGACGGGAAAGCAGGCAGGGCGGCCGCCATTATCGCCAGGCTCCTGCCAATACTCAACATGGAGGTGATATCGTAGTAGGCATAGCCGTTGATGGTCATCAACCCCATAGCATCGTCCCAGGCTCTGCCCAGCACCTTTCCCCCTACCAATGTACTCATCGCTCTGTTCCAGGCGGGCAGGCCCAGCGTCTCGAAGAGCGGGGAGAGCGGATCGGGCAGCAGTTCGATCACGCTGGCGCGTGCATAGCGTCCCTTCGGATGCGGCAATTTCCATTCAGCCGCGCCTGCTTCCTGAGAGACGGCGGGCGCTTCGGGCAGCGCGGTGATCGGGCGCGCCTGCACGACGAAGATGCGGCCATTATGCAGCGCCCACTCGATATCCATTGGCCGGCCATAGAGATCTTCGATGCGTGCGCCGATGCGGGCCAGTTCAGCCGCCTGCGCCGGATTGAGAGATGCCTGCGCGCGCTTCTCCGCCGGGACAGGCTCTTCGCGCGTGCCCCCGGCGGTGCGCACGGTCATCACGTCCTTCTCGCTGACCTGCTGTTCCACAATCGTTCCGCTCGCTTTGTCAACGACGAAGCTGTCCGGCGTGACCTGCCCACCAACGATGGCCTCGCCCAGTCCCCAGGCGGCATTTATCATCACCTGCTCGCGCGCACCGGTCAGCGGATTCGCGGTGAACATGATGCCCGCGACATCGGCTGGCACCAGTTCCTGCACCACCACCGCCAGGCTCACATCATCCGGCGCGATCCCCTGGCGCGCGCGGTAGCCAATGGCCCGCGCCGTCCAGAGCGAGGCCCAGCAGCGCCTGACGGCATCGAGGACCTGTGCCGCGCCGCGCATATTCAGGTACGTCTCCTGCTGGCCGGCGAACGACATCTCCGGCAGGTCCTCAGCCGTGGCCGATGAGCGCACCGCGACGGGCGTATCATCGCCGTCGAGTTCGGCATACGCGCTGCGGATGGCCTGCGCGATATCCTCCGGCATGTCGCTGCGCGCGAAGAGATCGGCGATTTGCCGCGCCGCCTCGTCGAGCGTCGCCGGCTGATCTGCGCTGGCAGCGGAGACCGCCGCCAGAATGCGCTCTTGCAGCCCGTTCTCTTCCACGAAGCGGCGATAGGCTGCCGTAGTAATGTGAAAACCGGGAGGCACGGGCAGGCCGGCGGCGGCCATGCGCGCCAGTGAAGCGCCTTTGCCTCCGACCTGCTCCAACGTGGCAGAGGCGTCATCCAGCGCTAAAACGAGAGGAACGCTTTGTTTAATGCTCATTTTGGTTTCTCATCCTTTGAAGGCTCAGAATCTAGTTCCCGCTGAAAATCTTCCTGTATGCTGGTCAAAACATGCTTCATGTATTGCGTAAAAGCCTGAGAAGTGGTTTGTAATGTATTGGAGGGGACGGCATCGCCAGTTTCAAGCGCGCGGTGTATCGTCTCGGCCATCAGATCGGCAATCTCCTCATCGGAGAACGCGGATTCGTCGGGCATGAACGGTTCCATGACGAAAAATCCTATAAAGATCGCGCCAAGCATATACACCTGGGCTTGCAGGCTGATATCGGTGCGCACCAGGCCCTGCTGGCGCAGCAAGGCGAGATAGCCCTCGAAGCTTTTCTGCCGCGCTACGTGGTCCGCGTTGTTCTGCCGGCTCAGCGCGTACTTTCCCAGTAGATCCATATCGCGCACGATCAACGCTTTCAGCAAGGGGCGTTTCATCGTCGCGAGTGCCACATGTTTGAACATACTGCGCAGCGTTTCCCGTTCTGGATCGGCCGCAAGGCCCCGCATGATCTCCTCGGCCATTTCCACCCTCTCGCGCTTCATGAGCGCGCTGAAGAGATCTTCGCGCGTCTTCCAGTGCAGGTACATGGTGCCCTTCGCCACTCCGGCCTCCCTGGCGATATCGTCGAGTGTAGTCTTGTTGTAGCCCCAGCGCAGGATCAGCGTGGCAGCGGCATCCAGAATGCGCCGCGCCCGCTCCTCACGCCTGGATATCTCACGCCGCGTCGCGCTCGCTGCCCGGCCCTGCTTCGCCAAGATTCTTCCTCCTTTTAAGTAATTGACCAATTAAGTCGAACTGGTCATATATTTATCATTACATAGATATATACGGCGGAAATGGTGAAAAGTCAAGGGTACGGATTACCTGACGAGAGAAGAAAAGAAAATTGTGCCTGGTCCTTTATCTTGACGTTTAGACTATTGCAACCAGGACTGCCTTCTGGTTGCAATAGTCTAAACGTCAAATGGAAAACAGGCGATAATAATTAACCAACCGAGAAGCTGGTGTTCGCGGTGCTCCTACACCATCCTCTTTCCCCTATTAATAATTTTGCTGTTAATATTCTATAGTTCTCCCGATGTCTGTGGTTTTTCTCTTTTGCGGCTTTCAGATCAGGGGACACGCTTTACCCATTTCCGCAGCTATTTACTCATACCATGCCATCACCCAGTGGAGACGCCGCCAGCCCTGGCGGCGTCTCCGTAATTTATTTCTCCTCCTGGCGGATCCAGACGCTCATCTCGCCGGGGGTGCGCTGGTCCCAGGCGTAGTAGGGGATGGCGACGAGCCGGTGCGCGCGGCGCTCAGGGGGCGTGGTGCGGTAGAGGGTATCGTCCCAATCGGCTGTCTCCAGCGCCGATGCCTGCCCCTCGATCACGGCGACGCCGCCCAGCAGATCCGGCTCAAAATGGCTCTCAAGTTCGGCGTCGCTCGCCAGGCGGATACGGTGCAGCGGAACGTCGTTGTCGGCGCCTTCGAGGCAGTACACGAGCGGCCCGCGTTGCAGCGCGACTCTGCCGTTATCCTCGACCAGATCGGGATGGGCGTAGACGCGCTCGACTGGCATGGGCAGGTCAAGCGTGATCGTGTCGCCACTCTGCCAGCGCCGTGCGATACGGGCGTAGCCTTTGCGTACATACTGCTCGATGGGCAGTTCCTCGCCATTCACATCGAGCCGCGCCTGCCTGCACCAGCCGGGGATGCGCAGGTTCAGCGCGAACTCGGCTGGCTGCTCCATCTCCAGGTGCAGGCGAACCAGGCCCTCCCAGGGGTAGCGCGTCTCCTGTCTGAACGCGACCTTTTGCCCGGCGACGCTGAGGCTGCTCGTGCTCTGTACATAAAGATGCACCATCACCTCCGACTCGTTGACGCCGTACACATACTGGCCGAGCGAGGCCAGCAGGCGCGCGATGTTTGGCGGGCAGCAGGCGCAGCGGAACCAGGGTGAGCGGTGGTGGTCGCCCCGGCTCTCCAGGGGATTCTCGTAAAAGAAGGCTTTGCCGTCCAGCGCCAGAGCGCTGAGCACGCCATTGTAGAGGGCGCGTTCGAGCAGGTCCGCATAGCGGTGATCGGTCTCCAGTTGCAGCAGGCGATGGTTCCACAGCACCAGGCCGATAGCGGCGCAGGTCTCGGCGTAGGCAGCCGCGTTAGGCAGATCGTAGTCAGCAGTCAGCCCTTCATTGGCGGCGGAAGAACCCAGGCCCCCGGTCACATACAGGCGCCGCGAGGTGAGGTGACGCCAGAGTCGCTCGCAGGTCCGCAAGAGCGAGTCGTCATGCAGTTCGCGCGCCAGGTCGGCCAGAGCGCTGTAGAGATACATGGCGCGCACGGCATGGCCGACCACCTCGTTTTGTTCGCGCACGGGACGGTGCGACTGGTTATACTCGTAGGTTCGCGCCCAGAAGGCGGCGGGATCTTCGCCGCGCGCCCGCGCCTCAATGTCGAAGTAGTGCGGCTGCCGGCCCCGCTCCTCAACAAAATATTGACAGAGCCGCAGGTAGCGCGGCTCTCCGGTCACATGATAGAGCTTTACCAGCGCCAGCTCGATCTCCTCATGGCCGCAGTAGCCGCGCCGCTTTCCCTCCTCGGCGCCGAAGACCGTAGCGATATAGTCGGCGTAGCGACAGGCAGCATCGAGCAGGGTACGCTTGCCGGTTGCCTGGAAATGGGCTACTGCGGCCTCGATAAGATGGCCCGCGCAGTAGAGTTCGTGCCAGTCGCGCAGGTTCGTCCAGCGCTTCTCCGGCTCAAATCTGGTAAACCAGAGGTTGAGGTAGCCATCGGGCTGTTGCAGGGCCACCAGGAAAGCAACCCCCTCGTCGACCAGGGCCTCCAGGTGGGGATCGGGATGCGTCGCCAGGCTATAGCTCGCAGCCTCGATCCACTTGGAGAGGTCCGATTCCCAGAAGACATACGGCGTCGGCGACCTGCCAGGCTGCCATTGCTCATGAAAATTACTAAAGTGCCCATCCTGCTGCATCTGCGCGTAGATAAAGGGCAGAGTCTGCTCACGCAGCGTTCGCAGGCGCGGCGCCCAGAACGTATCCTCAAAAGTGACCACTGTATGTACTACCGGGGTCGAACCCTCTTGCGTCTTCATGCGCATTTTATCCTTTCAGTGCTCCTGATGTTAAACCTGCCGTGATATAGCGCTGGAACAGCACCAGCAGAATCGCCGCTGGAATGCAGGCCAGTGTCGCCACGGCCATCGCGTTGTTCCAGGCATTGCTATACTGACCGATGTAGCTGTAAATGCTCAAAGAGACCGGCACAACAATCGAACTGGTCGTGATGAGGGTAAGCGCGTAGATGAAATCCCCCCAGGCGAACAGGAAGGCGAACAGCGCCGCTGTGACCACTCCGGGCAGCACCAGTGGCAGGATCACCCTGATAAACGCGCCCCACTCGCCGGTTCCGTCCACAAACGCGGCCTGCGCCAGCTCATAGGGGATCGAGAGAAAGAACGCGCGCAGGATCAGAATAGCGAACGGCACGGCGTAGGTGCTGTCGGCCAGGACCAGCCCCAGATAACTGTTGAGCAGGCCGAGCTTATTGAAGATCAGAAACATTGGCGTCGCCAGCGTCACCGTCGGGATCATCTGCGTCAGCAGGAGGCAGAAGACAATCAGCAGCGTGACGCGGAAGCGGAAATGGGCCAGCCCATACGCGGCGGGCGTCGCGATGACGATGGCGAGCAGCGCCGTCCCGATGGAGATGACCAGGCTCGTCACCAGGTGCGGCAACTGGGTTTGAAAGACCTCGATATAGGACGCAAACGTGATCTGCGATGGCACAATGGCGACCGGGATGGCAAAGATCTGCTGCGATGTCTCCAGCGAATTGATGAGCATCCAGTACAGGGGGAAGAGCATTATCAGCGTCAGAATAATGCCGATAACCGTCATCGCCACCGGCGAGAAGCGTCGCAAGCCAGGCTGCATCTTAATCCCTCCTTATCTAAATCCACTGCGTGGTGCGACGCGACCACCAGAGATAGAGCAGCGCCACAATCAGAGAGATCACGAGGATGATATTGGCCTGCGCCGCCCCCTGCCCGAAGAGCTGCTCACTGAAGGAGAGCGTGTAGGACCAGGTTGAGAAGGTCTGCGTGGTATTGCCCGGCCCGCCCTGCGTGATCACATAGATAATGTCGAAGACCTTGATGGTGTAGATGAAACCGAGCATGAGCACGATACCGATGACCGGTTCGAGCAAGGGAACCGTGACGTAGCGGAACGACTGCCAGCGGTTCGCCCCGTCAATCGCGGCGGCCTCATAAAACTCGTGATCGATGCTCTGTAGCCCGCTGTACAGGATCGCCAGGTTGAAGGGAATGCCGAGCCAGATGTTGGCGATGATGAGCGCGGCCAGCGCCCACCCCGGCGTCGTCAGCCAGCCAAAGTGGGGAGGCAGCAGGTGCAGCCCCGCGAGAATCTGGTCGATCAGTCCATTGGTCTCGTTAAAGAGCCATTTCCACACCGTGCCGGAAACGATCAACGGCACCAGCCAGGGCAGAAGGAACAGCGCGCGCAGCAGCCGGCTCAGAGGGAAATAGCGATAGAAAAACACGGCCAGTGCCATGCCAAGTATAAACTGCGGCACAATCGAGAGCACCGTAAAGAGCAGCGTATGGATGGCTGCGTCCCTGAAAGTCGGATCCTGGACGACGGCGATATAGTTATTCAGGCCAACAAATGCCGCGACGCCGCTGATCTCGGCTTGCAGGTCATATTTCTCAAGGCTCACCTGAATACTGTAGAACAGGGGGTAGCCGTAGAAGAGCAGCATATAGATGATAGCTGGCAGGAGAAACGTTACGCGTGCCAGGGGAAAGCGTCTGAGGCGCCGGCGCCGCTTTACGCCTTTTCGCGTCTCCGCGCGCTCCTTGATGAACGCCTGCGTCTTTGTAGACAAAATACTTCTCCTTAACTAACGCTATGGGCAAGACTGCTCACCGCCGCGCGCTTCGCCACGATGTGGAGTCTGCGGGCTGCGCGCCGCAGGTGCGCAGCCCGCAGACTCCACATCCTAAAGTGCGCCGCAGGCGCACAACAACACGCCCATCGGATTAATTAGCTACTGCTATTGACGATGGGCGTGATCTTTTGCTGCGCCTGCGCCAGGGCCGCCTGCGTAGAGAGGCGCCCGGATATGGCGTCCTGGATAGCGGTCCATACCACCTGCGAAACCTGGGGGTATTTCGCTCCCAACGTCGCTGTGCGAGCGCGGGCCGTATCGAACTCGTCGGCGAAGACCTGCATATATGGCTCCTGCTGGAGCAGGATCTGGGCCGCGCTCTTGATAGCCGGGATATAGTCGAACTGCTTGTCGAGCTTCACCAGTTGCGTTGGCTGCTCCAGCCAGTTCACCAGATCCCAGGTAGCCTTCTCATGCGCCGCATCCGAGACCGGAATGGTCCAGGTTTCGCCGCCCAGCGGCACGACGGGCTTCATACCAGCATGCGGCACCGGGAATGGCACGATGCCATAATCGACGCCGTATTTCATATGGCCCTGCTGCTCGATGGCCGGGATCTCCCACGGCCCATTCTCCATCATCGCCGCGTGCCCTTCGTAGAACTGGATGCCCACATCGGGCTGCCCCCAGGTGAGAACCGCGCGCGAGGCGGATCCATCGCGCACCATATTGACCATCATCTGCAAGGATTCCAGCCCTTGCGGCGAGTCTATCTTCGCAAGATCCCCGCCATCGGTCCACAGGAACGGCTCCAACTGCCAGGTTGCCTCCTCGTCGGCTGGAACCGAGAAGGCAATGCCATAGGTATCGCCATGCTTTAGCAGCTTCGCGTCCTTGACCAGATCGTCCCAGGTCTGCGGCGGCTGGAGATTCGCCGCTTTAAACATCTTTATATTATAAAAGATGCCCAGGTCGTTACTGCCAACGGGCATGGCGTAGACTTTGCCCTGGTACAGCATGGTCGTGTAGGGGCCGGAGTAGAAGTCGGATTGACTGAACGAACCCTTCATGAACGAATCCAGCGGCATGAGCGCCCCCGTCGAGGCAAACTGGGCCACGCTCGGATTGTCCAGCATCAGCAAATTGGGCAGCGTGTGCGAGGCCGCCTCCTGGTCGGCTTTGGGGATGAGATCGGCAAACGGCACCTGGACACGCTGGATGGTCACGTTCGGATGCAACTGCTCATACTCTTTGAACAGTTCCTGGACCGTCTGGACCTGTGCCGGGATGCTCCAGTAATCCATCTCGGTAATTGTGATCTTGCCGTTCGACGAGGAGGAGGAAGACGATGATGAACCCTGCCCGCCACACGCGGCGAGTATTCCCACAAGCAGAACGACGATACAGCCAAAAGAGAGCGTCCTGTACATTTGCGACAAACGATAGTCGCTACTATCACCTTTCCTCACGGGGAACTTCATAGGTTGCCACATTGCTTTGCCCCTTTCTGTTGAAGGGAGAATGCAGTTTCCTGCACTTCTGACTACAGGGATGAAAATAAGGCTACACAAACAAATCCGCGCGCAAGATCTGGTCGCGCCAGGACAATCGCGGAAAACTTGCCTCCTTTCCAGTGCTAATGAGCCGCGCCGCTCGAATCGCGAACGATCAGGCTGCACGGCAGGCGCACAATGCCGGAGCGGTGTTCGCCGGCCAGGATCGCCAGCAGGCTCTGGCCCACGTACTGCCCCACATCGCGCAGGTTCATATCCACGGTGGTCAAAGCCGGGCGCGCAGCACAGGCTATGGGTTCCCAGTTGTCGAAGCCGACCACCGCAACATCTTCGGGGACGCGGATGCCGCGCTCGCGCAGCGCATCAACGGCGCCACGGGCCAGTTGATCGCTGCCGCAGAATAGCGCATCGATGGATGAACTCTGGTCGAAAAGGAAGTTAGCAGCGGTATAGCCCCAGCTCTCCTGCCAGGGGCCGGAGAGCAGGCGCTGCTCTGGCAGATGAATGCCGCGCCCGGCGAGCGTATCGAGCATGGCCTGCTGGCGCAGGCGCACAGTCTCATGATGGCTGGGGCCGGTGATATGCGCGAAGTGACGCCGGCCAAGCTGCAACAGGTGCTCGACGGCGAGCCGCGCGCCCTGAGCGTCGTCAGGCAGCACACAGAGAGCATTGGGATCGGCGACCTGCGAAAAAGCATAGATGACCGGAACGGAGGCCCGGCTGACGGCCAGCGGCGGGCGCACATCCTCGCGGCGCGCCGACACCACAATGGCATCAACTTTGCGCTCCAGCAGCAGGCGCAGGTGCTGCTGCTCCCGCGTCTGGTCGCGAGAGTTGCAGAGCAGGGCCGTGACGGGCAGCGTGCCGAAGGCATCCTCGATTCCCGCCAGCAGCGGCATGCTGAAACGGCCATAGCTATCTGTCGTCAGCACGCCTACCATCAACCTGTGCGTAGCCGCGCTCTCATCTTCGAGCGTGCGGAAACGAAAGCCAAGCCGCCGCGCCTCCGCGCGCACCCGCTCGCGCGTCTCGGCACGGAGCTTGCCGCGCCCGTTCATGGCCTTCGACGCCGTGCCCAGCGTCACGCCCGCCGCGCGCGCGACATCCTGCAATGTCACGTTCTGGGACGGCGGCGCCGGCTGCGGGGCCGCATCCTCAGAGGAAGATGCCATAGCCTGCTCTCCCCATATTCGCTCGTCTTACGGCATTTCTTAAGGAAACTTTCCTCATGACAAGGATAGTTTTCTTGATTCGAGTAGAAGATACCAGACGCAGAACGAAAAGTCAATGGGTGTCTTCATCTCCCTGGCCGCTGTTCGCGCGGCGGAGCTGTGCCTGACATATAGAATGTAGCGCAAAAAACATGCGTGAAGCGCATGTTTTTTGCGCTACATTCTATAATATTTTATCCTTTCAGCCCTGTCGTGCTCGCACCCTCGATCAGGAGTCGCTGGAAAATCAGGAAAAAGCCGAAGATGGGCACCAGCGATAGCACCGACATCGCGAAAAGCTGGCCGAAAGCCGAATTTCCCGTGCTATCCAGGAATGCTCGCAGGGCAACGGGGATGGTATACAGCGACTCGTCGTTGAGGTAGATCAACTGCGTAAAGAAGTCGTTCCACGTCCAGATGAAGGTAAAGATGGCCGTGGTCGCCAGCGCGGGCAGCGAGAGGGGCAGGATCACACGCCAGTAGAAGCTAAATCTGCCACAACCGTCGATCTTCGCGGCATCGTCGAGTTCCGTAGGGATCCCGCGCATGAACTGGATCATCAAGAAGATGAAGAATGCGTCCGTTGCCAGAAATTTCGGCACGACCATCGGCAAAAACGTGTTCACCCAGCCAAGCCCCTTGAAAAGAATGTATTGCGGCACGATCAGCACATGCGTTGGCAGCAGGATCATACCCTGCATCAGAATGAACCAGAGCGCTTTGTACTTGAAGCGCAGGCGGGCGAAAGCATATGCCGCGAGCGAGCAAGAAATGAGGTTGCCGAGCACAGCCCCCAGACAAACGATGATCGAGTTCACGAAGAAGAGCGTGAATGGATAGTCGAGCGCGTTCCAGCCCTGGGTATAATTATCCAGTATCCATTGCGGCGAGAACAGGTTCACGTTGTCGAAGATGAGATCCTGGGGCTTGAACGATGCGCTGAGCAGCCAGAGCAGGGGATAGATCATGATGAACGCACCGACCAGCACAATCGCGTAGAGAAGCAGGCGATTGAACCTTTTCGCCACAGCCCTCGCTCTGACCTCGGAAACGGAGACACGCGTAATCACGATCTACCTCCCTTCATCCTGATAAAACACCCAGTAGCGCGATGTCAGGAACGAGATCGAACTGACAAAGGCAATGACCAGCAGCAGCAGCCAGGACATGGCCGAGGCATAGCCCATCTGCAAATACCCGAAGCCCTGCCGGTAGACGTAGAGCGTATAGAAGAGCGTGGAGTCCAGCGGGCCGCCTGTGCCGCCACTGACGATATAGGCCGGGGTAAACGCCTGGAACGCGCCCACCATTTGCAGGATCAGGTTGAAGAAAATGAGCGGCGTGATCAGGGGCACAGTGATCAAGAAAAACTTTCGCAGCGCCCCCGCCCCATCCGTCGACGCCGCCTCGTAATACTCCTGCGGGATCTGCTTGAGGCCCGCCAGGAAGATGAGCATAGGAGAACCGAATTGCCAGACGGCCAGCACGACCAGCGTATACAGGGCCGTAGAGGGCGTCGAGATCCAGCTTGTGGTCGCGTGAATGCCAGCCAGGTTGAGCGCCTGGTTGACGATACCATCTGAATCGAAGACCTTCCTCCACAGCAGGGCAATGGCGACGCTGCCGCCGAGCAGCGACGGCACATAATAGATGGCCCTGAAGATTCCCAGCGCGCGCAGTCCCTGCTTGAGCATGAGCGCAATCAGCAGCGCAAAAGCCAGCTTGAGCGGCACTGAGAGGATCACATAGATCAGCGTCGCTTTCACAGAATCCCACCACTGTGGATCCCGAAACATTGCCAGATAGTTTTGCAGCCCGATCCACTTCGGGATACCGATGAGGTCGTAATTGGTGAAGGAGAGGTAGAGCGACGCGATGACGGGGCCGAGGACAAAGATAACCATGCCCAGGAACCAGGGGAGAAGGAAGAGATAGCCGGCGGCGTTCTCTTTCTTCTCAAGGGCAGGGTGTCTCCGCAGGCGCTCCTGTCTGGAGGACAGTTCGCGCCTCTTTTGTGCCGGCACAGTAGTGGGCGTGAAAGCCATCTGGCAACCTCCGCTTGCAGGGCTACACGAGGAACTTTAGCGCTTGCTGGTAGAGGGCATTGCCGCCCTCGGCCGGCGTCTGTTTGCCGAAACTCACCGCCTGGGCCACATCCTGGAGCGCTGTCTGGAGCTTTCCGGCAGCCGGGGGATCGAGAATCTTCTTGGGGCGCGTCAACCCGCTGCTGGCTACCTGATTGGCAAAATCAAGCACCGCTTTGTCCTCCGGAGTGGCCGAGGCTTCGAGGGTGGCGCGGGCGCGGGCGCTGCCAGGAATGCCGCGATCCAATCCAATCGCCTTGACTCCTTTGGGATCGGTGATGATGAAGTTGATGAAGCGAGCGGCATCATCGGCATACTTCGATTTTGCAGCAATGCTCATGAGCATGGAAGGTTTTTCGTAGAGGCCCGGCTGCGGCCCATTCGGCACCATCTGGAACGCGTATTTATGCTGCGAGAGCGTCTGGAAGCCGTGGTACTGGTTGGAGTGCGCGATGGCAAAGGCCGCTTTCCCCTGCACCAGCAAGGTCGAAGACGGCCCGCTGCCGGTGACGCTCGCCTGAATTTCGGCGGAGGCGCAGGCGCCGGCCTTGCGCAGTTCGCTCCAGTAATTAAACCAGGAGGTCGCATCCTGGGCGGTGAAGCCGACTTTACCATCCGGGGTATACAGCTCGTGCCCCTGCTGGCGCACCCAGATCTCAAAAACGTCGATAGCGCCGCTGTAGTCTCCGGTGCCAAAGATTTTCTGCGAGGCCAGCGCCTTTGAAATTTTGCCGGTATAGGTGGCGAAGTCGTCCCACGTCCAGGTAGCCGGAGGATTCCCTACTCCCGCTTGCTGTACGAACTGCGTGTCGTAGAACATGCTCTCGTAGTTGCCACCCAGGGAAATGCCATAGAGCTTGCCGTTATCCTCGCTGCTGGCGATCTGGCCCTGATCGAAGTCAGAGAGATCGATGGTTTTGTTGGAGATCAGATCGCTGAGATCGAGCAGGATATGCTCGTTCACGTACTGGGCCACGTAAGCCATGTCCATCTGAATGAGGTCTGGCGTGGTGCCGCCCGCAATCTGAGTGTTCAATTTGTTGAAATAATCATTGAAGTTGGCGAACCAGGAATGAATGGTAATGTTGGGATGAGCCTGCTGAAAGAGGGTGATCGCATTCCTGGTGAGCTTGTTGCGCGAGGCGTCGCCCCAGAAGGACAGTTGCAGTGTTTCGCTGCCGCTGCCAGAGGATGTCGCGCCACCGCATCCTACAAGGTCCAGCAGGGCCAGGCTGGTCAGCCCGCTCAGCCCGATCTGACAGACCTGCCGCCTCGTGTAATAGAGCTTTTTCATGACTGTGCCTCCTCGTCTCTGCTTGAAGTGTTATGCCGTCCCGACGATGGGACGACCTCATGACAGTGATTAAAAAGCCTGCTTTCC
>DATGLE010000054.1:0-12887 GCA_035294325.1 Ktedonobacteraceae bacterium
AGAGCGCTCATTAATGCGTGGAAGGCTGGCTTTGGGTGATAATTCTGGTCGTAGATGAGCGGCTCGTCCGCGTGGCCGGTTGCCGCCGGAATCCAGGAGTAGCGATCCGTAAAGCCCCACATGACGAACGCCTCGCACGCCGAGACGGCCAGGCACGCAGCCATCATGTCATGATAGACCTGCGCCTGTGCCTGTAACTTTTCGGCCAGGGGACGGGGATCGCCCTGGATCTCCACATCCATCTCCGTAATTTGCACCTTCAAGCCCAGAGCGGCCAGGCGTTGCATGTTCGCAATCACATCCTGCTCGGAGGGCGGATCCGTTATGCTGACGTGCATCTGCAAGCCTACGCCATAAATGGGCACACCCCGCTGCACCAGTCCTTTCACCAGGTTGTAGATCGCGTTCGACTTTGCGCCCAGTCCGTCGCCGCCATAATCATTATAGAATAGATGCACCTGTGGATCGGCCTGGTGCGCCCAGCGGAAGGCCCAATCAATATAGTCGGGGCCGATATCCTGCATCCAGATCGAATTGCGCAGCGTATCAGTGCCATCGGCGATTGCCTCGTTGACGACATCCCAGGCAATGAGCTTGCCGCGATAATGCGATACCACGGTCATGATATGATCCTTGAGGATTGCCATCAGTTGCGTGCGCGAGAACGAGCCGTTCGCCAACCAGGGGGGCAACGAGCGATACCATACCAGGTTGTGGCCGCGCACCACCATACCGTGGGCGCGTGCGAAGGCGACAATGGCATCTCCGTCAGCGAACGTATACTCACCGGGGTTCGGTTCGAGCGCATCAAATTTCATCGCGTTCTCCGGCGTGACCTCATCAAACTCTTGAGCCAGCGTGGTCCCATATATAGGATCGCTGCGCAACTGACTTACGCCCACAGCCGATCCGATCAGGATGCCGCGCCGCTGAGCTGCTTCGCGCAACGTTGTGGGGGGCGCAAGCGTCGGCAGGGGCGCTACCACGCCGGTGAAGGGCTGCGCGGTAGGAGTTGGCGTGACAGGGGCGGCGGACTGCCACGGAAGCGAACATGATGATAGGAGACATACCAGTATTAACAATGCGCATATTCTATATTTCACAGAAATATTCTCCCGGAGGTTATAGCAAACTATATAATTAATTTTGCATGGAAATAGAAAATCGGGGGGCTACCGCACGCTCCCTCAGGGGGCCTGCCGGCCCCCGTATCCTCGCGCTAACGGAAAGCCAGACCTCTATCGCGCTCGCGCGGCAACTCATACCAGAGGTCGTTGCATATGGCGCGCACCTCGTCGTTGAGCGTAAGATCTACGGCAGGCAAGGTCTGATCGAGTTGCTCCGGCTTGCTGGCGCCGACAATCGCCGAGGTGATCCCCGCCTGCTCCAGCACCCAGGCAATCGCTACCTGTGCCACCTGAAGATTGTGCTCATCGCAAAAGCTCTTTAGCCGCTCCGCCGCCCGCATCTGCGGCTCCTGCCAGTAGCGGCGGCGATACAGCTCCCCTGCCCGCTCAAGGCTAAAGCGCGTTCCCTCTTCAGGTGCCTGCCCGGAGCGATAACGGCCCGTCAGCACACCGCCAGCGAGCGGATTGTAGCAAATGACGCCGATGCCCTGATCGATGGCTAATGGCAGTAACTCGGCCTCAATATGCCGGTAGAGTAGATTATAACGCGGCTGTACACAATCAAAACGGGCCAGGCCAAGTTTATCACTGATCCAGAGCGCCTTGCACAATTCCCAGGCTGGATAATTCGAGCAGCCAATGTAGCGCACCTTGCCGCTATGCACCAGGTCATCGAGCGCGCGCAGCGTCTCCTCAAGCGGCGTCTCTGGATCGGGCGCGTGGATCTGGTACAGGTCGATGTAGTCCGTATTCAGGCGCCGCAGGCTCGCCTCTACCGCCTGCAAAATATGTTTGCGCGATGCTCCTTGCTCGTTAGGGCCGCTCCCCATCTGCGAACGGCACTTGGTAGCCAGCACAATCTGTTCGCGGCGCCCTTTGAGCCAGCGCCCGATGTATTCTTCCGTGCGCCCAACCATCTCCAGGCTGCCCCCCAGCGGATAGGCATCGGCGGTATCAAAAAAGGTCACGCCCGCCGCGAAAGCCTTATCCATAATGGCGCGCGAAGTCGCTTCGTCACATTGATTGCCAAAGGTCATCGTCCCCAGGCAGATCGCCGACACTTTCAGTCCGGTACGCCCCAGACGTTTTATCCGCACAATATATCCCCTTTCTTGAACTATCCCCTGCGTCTCTATTCCGCATAATCTCCCATAGCATACCACAAGAGCGCCCGGCTGAGATCCTTATCCCCCATATAGGCAGGGCTATGTAATGCTCGCCAGAAGCGGGGTCAAGGGGGCGGCAGCCCCTTTGCGGGGCGCGGGGTGTCCCCGCCCAGACTCTTCCTTTCGGGCGTAGCGTGGGGAGCATTACATAGCTCTGCCATACAGGCAAGAGCAGGTCTGATTCTCAGCAGCTCCGCCTACTCTCGCCGGGCCTTTGCGCGGCTCCGCTGCGCAAGGGGAGAGTATAGTGAGTGAAAAAAGTGCGCAGCGCACACTTTTTTCACTCACTATACTCTCTCAGGCGAGCGCCGCAGGCGCGAGGACTACTGAGCATTCACAAGCCTGTGATGAAACCCTCGGGGCGCTTCACGCGTGGTTTATATAAGCAGGCAGACTCATGTTTAGCATAATTTTCAATAGATGAGCTAGCAAGGAACGGAGGGAAACATGGTAAAATCTGGTGGAATGAACCAGACTACAACTGACAGAGCCAAAGGGGCCGCTCTGTCTACTTATGCCAATGTCATGGATGTGGCCCAGTCAGGATACGCCACCGCGAAAGATACCGCTCAATCCACGTATGCCAACCTCCAGAAAGGCGTACAATCGAGTATGGACAGGATCCAGGCCGCCCTGGTAATCGGCTCCAGCCTGGCGCAAATTCTGCTCAACCTGAATAAAAGAAGTGCGCAGAAGAATTTGAAGAAAGCGCAGAAGAATCTAAGGAAGACGCAGAAGAAGGCGCAGAAGAATCTTGGCGGCCTGCCTGACACGCTGCAAGAGACCATTGGCACCGGCCTCTCCAAAACCCAGGATGTCCTGCAAACGGGCATGAGCGTGGCTCAGGCAGCCTTTACGCAAAATGTCCAGAGCGCGCAGGAGAACCTGCGCAAGGCCCAGAAGAGCCTCGCGGATATGCAGTCCACGTTGCAAGGCACCATCGGCACCGGCCTCTCCAGAACCCAGGATGTCATGTCGCGGACGCAGGATGTTCTCGGTAAGAGTTCCAGAACGGCCAGCAAGAAGCTCCAGCAGGCGGCCAGCACGGCACAGAGCCTGAAAGAGTCGGCTCAGGACCGGTATGCCAGCTACGTCCGCAAACGTAAGCGGGCGCGCTTCCTCTTCCGCTGCGGGCTGGTGGCGGGGGTAGTCCTGGCTCTGCTGTATACACCCGTTACCGGCAAGGAGGTTCGCGGGCGGCTGGCGCAGACCTGGCAGCAAATTCGCGCGTTCTTCAAGATGTAATGCCGCCGGCATAAATATGATTGCAGGCATGCTGCGCGAGCGCAGCATGCCTGCAATCATATTTATGCCGGTATTATCTGGACCTGCGCCACCAGCATCTTACGCAAAAGTGCCTTCGCACGGTGAAAGTAGGTTTTAGCCGTCGCCTCCGGCATGCCCAGCGACCTGCCGATCTCTGAGAAGCTCAACTGAGAAACGTAGCGCAGGAGCACTACGGCGCGAAACCTGGGCGGAAGGGACTGGATGGCCCGCTGCAACACCTGCTGCAAATCATGGAGTTCTGCCAGATCCTCGGGCAATGGGCCGGGATCAGGCATATCGCCGACGAACAGGACCTCGCCATCGCTGGTCTCTATCTCCAGTTGCGACAGGTGAATGGCGTGCCTGCGCCTGCGCCGCAGCTCATCCACACAGCAGTGCCGTGCTACCTGAAATAGCCAGGGCTTGAAAGGATCTCCCCGGCTCAGCTTTGGCAAGGAAGTGTAAAAACGCATAAATACTTGCTGCACCACGTCGCAAGCCTGGTCATGATCGCCGAGAAAATGATAGGCGAAATTAAATAATGGCGTGTTGTATTTCTGCACAAGAGCTTCAAAAGCTCCGGGGTCGCCTTCGAGTATTTGTTGAGCTAATAGTCCATCTGAGAGATCTGCCGGTGGCCTGTCCAGGTGTAGAGACGCTTGAGTAAACACAGTAAGCTCCTCGCTTTCTCCGGTGGCGGATAATGGTCGTGTTTTGCTCTCCCCTCTCTTAGCGTAGCGCCTGATATCAAGAATTACAATGGAATTCTGCCGATAAAAACTCTACTATAAGTGTTTGTAATCAGAAACTTATGTAAAGGATTAAAAGATAAGAATTTTCTAATTTTTTGCGTGGACCGCCTATGGCGGTCCACGCAAAAAATTAGAAAATTCTTATCTTTTAACGGAGCCTATCAAGCGTGTTCGAGGCGGCGCAGCTCGATCTTTCCATTGCGGAGACGCACAGCAAAGGAGGGCTGCGCATAGACGGCGGGGCTGTTGGCGACGCTGCCATCACACATGCGGAAGCCCGAATTGTGCCAGGGACAGTAGACGATCCCGTCCTCATATCTCCCCTCATCCAGTGGACCGCCCATATGAGAACAGGTAGCGGCGATGGCGTAAATTGATTGCCCATCTTTGAGCAGCACGGCAGGAATACCGGCAACATCGACGCGCGTCAGTTTTCCCGGCACCAGATCTTTTTCATCCATAACGGCAACAAAGTCATCTGAGCCGCCCTCCCAGGCTACGTGGTTTACACCGACACCCG
This sequence comes from Ktedonobacteraceae bacterium, assembly GCA_035294325.1. Classification (GTDB taxonomy): domain Bacteria; phylum Chloroflexota; class Ktedonobacteria; order Ktedonobacterales; family Ktedonobacteraceae; genus DATGLE01. The sequence continues at coordinate 4,832 of DATGLE010000054.1, forward strand.
ACGAATAGGTCAGTTCACCACCAAGATAGGCGGAATAGAGCGAGATAGCATAGGCAGTCGTTGAGAGTGCGATAGCAGTGCGGCGCTGGCCTGTGAAGCGCAGGATGGCGGAAGTAGCATTCAATACCGTAATGCCGGTATTGAGAAGCGCATGCAGCATACCAGTACGCTGCTCGGGGCCATCGGTATCAACCCAGCTCGTCACTCCGGTGACTGCGGAGCCAGCAGCGCCCGCCAGGCCCAACCACATCGACAGGTCGGCTCCTCGCGCGATCCCATCATCCTGATCGGCCAGCCAGGCCAGGTCAAGCACTAACGTGGCGCTCCAGGAGCCAAGAGGAACATTGACCAGCACCGGATGCAGCGCATGGCCCAGCCAGACCCCATTGAGGAAATCCTTGATCCTGTAGGCCGGCTGACCCGGCTGACCATACAGCTTCGCGATCCAGTTCTGGACGGGCTGCGAAACTTTATCAAGCCAGGGCATGCGAGCAATCAGATTGCCGCTGAGCTTGCGCAGCGTCGGACTATCGGGCGGTGTTTCTATCCAGCTGCTTTTTGGAACGGTTGTTACGTTCGAAGCCATAGAGCATCTCCTTTCACTTCTCAAATACTGTACTTACGGTTTCATCACTTCAAGCCAGCAGTAGTCGCAGGGCGGATTAACGCCCAGCACGGCGAAGGGAACATCCGCTCGCTGCCTGGTGAGAATATAGCGCGCCACGGCCCTGTTGTGTGCGTAGAAACGACGCGCACAGCGCAGAGCGCTTTTCAACGAGCGAAAATGCACGCACATCTCGCGATGCACTGGCAGCGCTACATAGTGGAAGCCATGCGCCAGCAGCCACGCATTGTCCTGGGGGCGCGGCCAGATGAGGATGATCTTTCCGCCCGGTCTGGTGACACGTTTCATCTCGGCCAGCCCTGGCTCACCACCCTGTTCTGGCCTCGCGGTAAAGGCCGAGCATGAGAGGGCCACATCCACGCTATTGTCGGCCAGCGGCAGCGCTTCGAAGCGCCCGGCCAGCGGGAGAATACGTTCTCCCTGTGCACGTTGAGCCACCTTCTGCTCCAGGAGCCGCAGCAGGCCGGGCGAAGGCTCGACAGCATACACAAGTGCGGCCCCATAGCCCACGCACTCAAACGCAGCCCGGCCACTGCCCGCCCCGGCATCGAGCACGGTTTTTCGCGCCAGGTCGGGCGCCAGCCGTTGGAAAATGCCCGGATGCAAATGCTCCCCCTCGGTCAATTCTTCATACAATTCGGGCGTCTTCCAGTAGGTCAGTTCCCAGAACAGGGCATCGAGGATCTGCTGGCGCGCCCGTTCGCGCTCACAACTGGCAACAGGGCGGCGGAGATGCTGCATAAAGAGCGCGCGCTGCGCAGGAGGCAGGCTCTGCTTGACCCTCCGCACCAGGGGGCAGGGAACGCCCTGAAGGCCCCATGCCAGCAGTTCAATGCACACGCCAAAGCTTCCCTCCGTCAGAATTTTGCGCAGGGTATCATCATCAAAGACCATCAGATCTTCGATGTGAAATGGGTTATCAAACAGCGTCTCGTTCCGGGTAAGCGCCTCGTGACCGGTCATATATCTCTCCCTCTCCCATCTGCCGTGCATTGCCTCGTATCACATCTACAGGCACGATTATCCCCTGTGAAAAGTTTCCCGGTTTTCCTTCCCGGTTGTGTTAATGAGGGTTGTATTATATAATGTAGATATAGAAGAGCATGTGTAGAGCAGAACTGAGCCGCTACCAAAATTTAGGCAGAAAACGAAACAGGTGCACAGCGCCAGAGTATTATGCTCCATACCAGCAATAGCGTCAGGAAGAATATACAACGTGAAAGGGGCCTTTTATGGGTAGCGTATTTCGACGACCATCCTGGCCCGATATGACCGACGAAATGTTTGCCGTAGCCTACACCAGCGCCGCATCAAAACGGCTGCAACAGCTTGCCGATGCCTCCGTTGCCATTAATGCAGCACTCTCTCTCGATGATATGCTCGACCTCATCACAACTCGGGCGCGTGAAATCATCGGTGCCCATCAAGCTATTATCAGCATCATTGTCGAGCGGGATCAATCGCAGGCACCGACCACTGTGGATAAGATAGCGCTTTCCGATAAATATGCTGCGTGGCGTGGTTGTAAAGCGCTGCATAGTCATGCAGGTATCTGTACTGACTACGTTTATAACACGAATAAGCCGGTGCGCCTCACGCAGAGCGAACTCGAAGCTCAACCAGGCTGGCACGACTTTGCCAGCCAGGAGGTCGATCATCCACCCATGCGTGGCTGCCTCGCTGCCCCCCTGATCGGGCGCGACGGCCATAACCTCGGCCTGATCCTGCTCTCCGATAAGGAGCAGGGTGACTTTACTGAAGAGGATGAAGCAACCCTGATGCAGCTCGCCCAGATGGCCGCCATTGCTATCGAGAACATCCAGCTCTATCAGCAAACATGGAAATCCGTCCTCGCGCGCGATCACCTCCTCTTCATGGTTTCGCACGATCTCAAGAATCCCCTGGGAGCCATCAAAGGATACGCGCAACTGCTGCAAAGAGAGATACAGCGTGAGGGCGCACTCGACACCGAACGCATGCTAGCCATTGTCAACAGGATCGACGCCACGGCAACGCGTATGACCGATCTGATTAACGAACTGCTCGACCTCTCCCATCTCCAGATCAGCCAGCCACTCGAACTTGTCCGCCGGCCCGTTGACCTGATCGCGCTAATCCAACAAGTCGTAGCGGAACAACAACAGACGACGCACCGCCACCAGCTTCGTATTGAGAGTGCCGTAACAGAACTGGTCGGCGATTTTGATGCGGCCCGCATCTCGCGCGTCATTGCCAACCTGATCTCCAACGCGATCAAATATTCTCCGCGCGCACCGGAGATCACGGTGCAGATTGCGCGCGAGGAAATAGAAGGCGCCCCATATGCGGTTGTGACGGTGCGCGATCAGGGCATCGGCATCCCTGCCGAGGATCTGCCCTATATTTTTGAACAGTTCCGGCGGGCCGAGAATGTGATCGGCAGGATCAAAGGCACAGGGATTGGCCTGGCGAGCGTGCGTCAGATCGTCGAACAGCACGGCGGCACGATCACGGTTGAGAGCGTTGAGGGCGAAGGATCGGCCTTTACCGTGCGCTTGCCTTTATCTTAGAGTGCATCTGACTTCCAACTCCTTTGTAGACTCGCGCCTGCGACGCGAGCAGGATAGAGTGTGTTGTGTAAAAAATGCGCGCAGCGTATTTTTTACACAACACACTCTATCCTTTTAGCGGCAGAGCCGCGCGAATGCCCGGACCGGGAGGGCGAGGAGGCTGAGAACTGGACACTCCTTAATAGAATTTTCGAAGATTACGGCCAGCTTGTCTCTGTTACGGGCGTGACGATCATCTCCTGCACCGCCGACTCCGCTGGCATGCGCGCGGCGAAGACAATCGCGGAGGCAACGTTGGCCGGATCCTGCAAGTTCTCCTGCTCCGGTAGAGGGATGCCCTGATCCACGAAACGGTCAAAAAAGTGGGTGCGCATGCCACCGGGAATGATGGTGGTGACGCGGATGCCATGCTCTCGCCCTTCGACGCTCAGGCCGCGGCTGAAGCCGACGATGCCCCATTTCGAGGCGTGGTAGGCTGAGGCATTCGCCCATGCGCGAACGGCAGCAGTCGAGGCGATGTTGATGATGTGGCCTGATCGCTGCCGGCGCATCAAGGAGAGGGCCGCCTTCGCGAAGAGGAATGGGCCGCGCAGATTGATATTGATGACCTGATCCCACTGCTCGACGCTCATCTCGGAGACCGGTAGCGTATGATCGATGGCAGCGCAGTTCACGACGATATCCAGGCGTCCCAGTTGCCGGCTCACCGTCTCTACCGCCGCGAAGACCCCTTCGGCACTGCTCACATCACAGCGGAGCGCGATGCAGCGCGCATCCTGCGCCTCCAGATCGTGACAGACGCGCTCGACTGCTGCCTGGTTGATATCGAGGCAGGCAACCATGCAGCCGGCCTGGGCGAAGGCGCGCGCGGTGGCTTCGCCCAGGCCGCTGCCGGCCCCGGTCACTAACACGACTTTTCCTGTAAGTTCTCGTTCTTTCATGTATGGTTCCCTCTATATGTTTTTCTGTGCGTACAGGATGGATACCGGGGATGCCGGTAGGGGCGCGGCGCAGGCTGAGAGGGGTTGAAGGGAGGTGGGGGCCTGGCGCAAGCCCGCCCTGTCGTCAATATGAACCGTTGGGTTTTTTTGGGATGAAAAGCGGGCTTGCGCCAGGCCCCCACCTCCCCAATCGCCCCACCCAGCCTGCGCCGCGCCCCTACACCATCCGGGCATCCTCCTTCATGGTATGCAGGTATTCTTGCGCCAGTTCAGCGAAGAGTTCGGTGGCGTTACGGTGGCGGTCCTCAACATTAGTGGGCAGGCCGAGATGATAGGTCCCACTGGGCAGGATGCCACAGCCGCCATACTTGCAGAGCAGCAGAAATTGCGCGACGACCTCCTCACCGGCATGCTCGGGAGGCAGGCGTCGCCACCAGGAGAAGCCGCCAACGCTCAGCAGCTTCTCCCGATCATAGAGCACGTTGGCCCCGCCAACCCAGGCCACTTTGTAGCGCACAACCTGCCCCGGCACGACCAGTTGCTGCTCCAGGTGCAGGGGATTGGCAGCATTATTGATGAGGTGGCGCTCCCATGGAATGCTCCTCTCATTGAATGGCTCGGGTTCAACCGGGCCACTCCACAGCTCGATCTTCTGCTGGTATGGCCGCACATCGTCGAGATATTCCAGCCCCGTCGCCGCGCAGCCGACAAAGCCACAGCCTTCCTGGCGCAGCACGTCGAGCATGCGCCGCATCACCTCTGGCTCAAGCAGTACATCATCGTCGAGAAAATGCACATACGGCGCACGGCTCTGTTCGAGCAAGAAGTGGCGCTGTTCCGCCATGCCCTGGCGTGGCAAATGACGGTGCAGCGTCACACGATGGCCGCGCCAGCGCAGTGCCCGCACCAGCGTCTGAATCTCAATGCTCTCCAGGTAGCCAGATCCTTCCTCGGTCTGATCGGAGACCACGACATCGAAGCCGGTAAAGCTCTGCCCGACCAGACTTGCCAGCACAACGGCCAGACCCGTCTTACGCCGGTATGTCGGGATCAGCACATCTACCAGTGCCACAGTTACTTCACCTCCTCCGCCGATGGCGAGGTGCTGCCGGACCAGAATGGCGGCGTTAGCGCGGCCCGTTCGGCCAGCAGCGTCTCGTAGAGTGAGGCGGTACGCAGCGCGACAATCTGCCAGGTGAATTCCTGTTCCACCCGCGCGCGCGCTGCCCGTCCCATGTGCCCACGCATCTCCTTATCGCTGAGAAGCCGGTACAGCCGCTCCGCAAGGGCCTCTGGATCGCGCGGGGGCACCAGGAAGCCCGTCTGGCCGTCCACAACGGTGTAGGGAATACCCCCCACAGCCGAACCGACCACGGGCCGGCCACAGGCCATCGCCTCCAGCGGCGTCAGGCCGAACGGCTCATACCACGGCGTCGTCACAGCAACATCGCCCGCGCTGTAGAAGTAGCGCAGGATATCCGGCTGTCGCTTGCCCGTGAAGTGGACACGCTCCAGCACACCGAGTTCCGACGCGAGGCGCTGCAACTCATCAATCTCCGGGGTGGCGACGGGGTTCGGCTCTACTGTCTCGCCGCCGACGATCAGCAGTGTCACCGGGGGCAGCGACGAGCCGAAGCCATACCTGTGCACCAGCAGCGCCAGCGCCCGCACGATGTTGCGCACATCCTTGCGCGGTAGCAGGCGCCCGACATAGACGATCACCAGCCCCTCCTGGTCTACCCCGATATGCTGCCGCGCCTGCGCTTGTGTCAATGGACGAAACCTCTTGATATTCACAGCCGAGGGGATGGTTACTATCTTGCCTGGATCGGCAAGATAGTCGTTAATCAGCTCTCTGCGCTCGTTGGGACACTGCGCGATGAGCTTATCAACATACTGGATGACCTCTTTCTCGATGGCGATGCGATCCCCAGGGCTGGTATCGACAGCTTTCTGGTGACGCCGCTTGGTCTTGCCCATCGCGTGGAAGATCTGCACGACGGGGATGCCGAGTCGCCTGCGCAGTTCGGTGGCAACCCAACCCGACATCCAGAAATTGCCATGCAGCAGATCATAGCGGATCTCCTCGCGCATCATAAAATGTTGCAGGGCATCGCGGAACTCGCCCATAAAAGGCCAGAGTTCGTCTTTGGGACACGGCTCCGGCGGTCCGGCTGGCAGGTGGACAACGCGGATTCCGCGCGCCCAATCGACGATTTCGGGCATATCGCTGCTATCGCGGCGCGTGAATATATCTATCCTGTAGCCACGCGTTGCAAGGTGGCGACTCACTTCATCGACATACACATTTTGTCCGCCGGCATCGGCGCCTCCCAGGAGGGCTAACGGGCTGGCGTGTTCGCTCAAAAACGCTATACGTGTCGGTCTATCCATCGATTTTCTTCCTCTCGTATATTGCGGCAATTGCCGGGCGTCATGGAAGCCGCGTAGGGGCGCGGCGCAGGCTGGGAGGGGTATGGAGCGGTGGGGGCCGATGCGCAAGCCCGCCCATCGTTCCAGATCATCCCCCATTCGTTTTTGGCAACCCGGCGCGGGCTGGCGCCAGGCCCCTACAGCAGCCCTGCATTCCCGCTTCTGGTTGTTACATCTCATAATTTACCCACCAACGCTGACTTGCGCTGGGCGCGCCGGCGCCACATCTAGCACCCGCGCAAAAGCGGCATTCCAATCGCGAATAAAGCGTTCGAGTCCGAAGCGTTCGCGTGCTACTTTTCGCGCGTTCTCGCCCAGACGCCGGGCCTGCGCCGGGTCGGTTAGCAGTTGACGCATGCGCTCGATCAGTTCATCAACATCGCAGGAGATGTAGCCATTGTGGCCGTTCTCAATGACGGTGGGTAGTTCGGTTGTCGCCAGAGCCACGACAGGCATGCCTATCGTCATGGCCTCGATCACTGCGAGCGGCAGGCTGGTATAGCGCATGGGACTGAACAGGAAGCGATAGTCGGCAACGAGCCTGTGCAGGTGGCGATACGGCACATCGCCCAGCCCGCCAAACTGCTCGGTCTCCATGCCCACAGCATCGAGCGGAATAATCTCGCGCGCCTGCAAGAAGAGATCGTAGCCAGCGATGCGCGGCCGCTTCTGCATGCCGTTCACTGCGGTGATACCGCGTGCGAGAACTCCCTGGTAGCATATAGATGGATTAATGGCGACGCTGTGCTCGATAACTATCGTCGGGGTACGACCATTGTCCCACATCAGACGGTTGTAATGAGTTACATGCACCAGCAGCACTTCTGGATCATCGATAGGATGGCGCGTGTCGCTGGCATGGGGTCTGGGGGTATTATGCTCCAGATAGATTTTAGGCAGACGGCGCTGCTCTGAACTGAGTATTTCATACTGGTCTTCAAAGAAGTTCTGCGGCGTCTGATGGATTACCAGATCAAGCTTTAAATTGCGCACTTCCTCAGCCGGCACCTCGCGCACATATTCGGGTAGATCAAAGGTGGGGCCTCTGCCGCCATAGCCCTGCGGGCGCCCTGGCTTGACCGGCACATACCAGTCGTGGTCAATGCGCGCCAGGCTGTTAAGATAGCTTCCATGAATGTGCCATATCAGAATCTTCAAACGCCTCATGGTAATCCTTCCTCCTGATCTGTATACGACGGAACCTCATCCCCATACGACGGAACCTCATCCCCATACGACGCGACCTCATCCCCATACGACGCGACCTCATCCCCATACGACGCGACCTCATCCCCATACGACGCGACCTCATCCCTATACGACGCGACCTCATCCCCATACGACGGAACCTCATCCCCATACGACGGGGCAAACCAGACGGGGGCAAGCCCCGTCTCTACATCTGACGGTTCACAGGAATGGGAATGTAGAGACGGGGCTTGCCCCCGTCTTCCGATCCCCGTCTTCCGATCCCCGTCTTTCCATCCCTACCCTGCCTTAAACATCTT